>NZ_CP161812.1:4224549-4526302 GCF_040801775.1 Luteolibacter sp. Populi | reverse complement strand
AACGAGGGGCCGCCGGTCGCGCCGGGGAAAATCGAGCCGCGCGGATCATACTGGAAGGTGCTGGCCAGCACCCGCCAGGTGCCGGCGAGCGAGGAGAAGCTGGCATTCCAAGCGACCGGGACCGTGAAGCTGTCGTTGTCGATCCGGGTCAGGACGTATTGGCCGGTGAGCGCGCCGCTGGCAGGCAGCACCACTTCCTCGCCGCTCTGCAGGCCGTGAGCCGGCGCGAGCACCAGCGTTACCGCGGGCGTCCCCGGCTTCGCGGCGAAGCCATTGATGGAACCCTGCCGGACTTCGAGCAGGACATTGACCTTGGCACCGCTGACGGTGGTGTCCGCGTTTGCCACCGGCAGCAGGAACTTGCGGTTGTCCGGCAAGCGGGTGTTCTGGTCGATCTCGAGGCCGCTGGTCAGCAGGCCCGGAGGAGTTACGCCGAGCAGGGTCTTCTCCGGCGTGGTGAAGGTGGCGTTCGAGGCGATCGGCTGGTCGTTGCGGCCCTCGACCAGCACGGCGACCAGCGTGTTGACCCGCGCGATGCCGTCGAAGACGGTAACGGTGAAGGTGTCGATAACCCGCTCCTTGAAAGCGAGCGCCTGGAGCTTCGCGGCGGCGCTCGGGTTGTAAGTCAGCACCGAGCCATCCGGGCTCAGGCTGATGGCAGCACCTTCGCGGCTGAGATTCTGGCCGGCTCCGATCTCAAGTCGGAGGACGTCGCTGCGATCCACATCGGCATCGTTCGCCAGCAAGCCGGAACTGGCCAAGGGCAGCGCGAGATCCTCGTGGGTCCAGGCGATGGAAGGAATCACCACCACATCCCCCGCCGCACCGCCCGGCGGACGCAGGGCGACATTCAGGCTGCCGGGCGAAGTGGCGGAAGGCAGAACGTAGAGGACCTCCGATGCCGCGGTGAAGGTGGGCAGGGTCTGGCCGGGAGGCAGCAGTGGATTGAGCACCGCGAGACCGGGCGGATCGTCGACGGGCACGGGAGCGTCGTTCACTCCGGCGACATGGACGGAGAGCTTCGCGAGCGAGACCGCACCAGCATTGTCCGCGACGGCGTAGTAGAAGCTATCGATCGTGGATTCGCCGTTGGCGAGGCCGTCAAGATCGGTCGAAGGACGCGGATTGAAGACGATATTGGTCTGGGCCCGGTTGGCGCGGATTTCCAAGGTGACGGCGGCACCGTGGAGGCTGGTGGTGCTGAGACGGTTCGCGTCGTTCAGTACGGTCCACAGTCCTTTGACCGCCGCATTGTCCACGAAGGTCACGGGAATCGTGAAGCTGTCGGCATCGATCACGGTGACCGCATGGTAACCATTGTAGGAACGATGGCCGCCGTAACCCGAGATCAGGACGGTGGACCCACCCGCCAGACCGTGGGCCGGGGCACTGACGGTAACCGGCGCCTCACCCGAAGTGCCGCTGAAGCTGGTGATCGGATTCACCTGGCACACGCCGACAACATGCAGTTGAGAGAAAGGCTGATCGTTGGTGTCCGGGTCGCTGTCGTTCGCGAGGATGCCAGCGGTGGCGAACTGGCGCGGCTGCGGATAGAGAGCATCGGTATCGAGAGCGCTGCCGCTGCCCGGATCGCCGAGGATGCGCAATACCGTCTCCTCATTGGTCGCGACCAAATCGGCCGCCGGAGCGGGAGGATCATTGCGGCCGAGGACCGCGACTTGCACGAGCGCCTCATCGCGCGCGCTGGGCAGACGGGGCTCAACCGCTTGCCAGCGGCCAAGCTCGAGCGCGCCCGGATTGGCGGTGAAGGCCACCGCCATGCGGAAGGTGTCGCCATCGACCGCAGTGACACTGCGGGTGCCATTGTAGCCCGCCGGGCCGGCACCGCTGATGGTGACCATCTCGCCCGAGGCCAAACGGTGGGACGGCGCAGTGACCAAGGTCGTGCCGGCACCGCCATTCGCGAAGGCGGCGATCGCGCCGCTGCCGACATCGATGATCGAATAGGCGAAGGTGTCGGTGACCCGGGCGCCGGCCGGCAGGTAGTTGAAGGCCGTGCGTGGATCGTAGCCCAGCGCGGTGCCGCGAAGCGGCGAGCCTGCGGGAGAAATGGTCACGCCAGCACCCGCGGAAGTCAGCAGCGAGCCCTTGTTAGACGCGGGCGCAAACGGTGACAGCGCGGTGTTGAGATCGACGGCGAACGGCTTGTCGGAGCCATCGGCGTCGAGGTCGTTGACCAGCACATCAAGCACGGACAATTCGTCCTCGGTGACTTCGAAGGAATCGGCGACGGCGACCGGATAGGCATTGGCTTCGCCGAAGGGAGTGCCGCCGGCATCGGCACCGGGCGAAGTCTTGGCCCCGTCGAACCCGGGTAGCACACCGCCATTCGGAGGCGGCTGGACCAGCCCGTGCGGCACGAAGGCGGCTCCTTGGAACTGCGGCGCGAGGGTCAGGGAGTGGAGATCGTAATCAATGGAAACGGCCGGCGAGGCGGAGTTCACGAAGACCGCCACATAGGAGACGGCTTCCACCGTCTTCGCACCGGCCGGAGTCGGCGCGCGCAGCTCGATGCGCCCGCGTAGGCCGAGATCGAGTTCTTCCGTAAGGGCATCTTCCGATGGCAGGACCACCGGGGTGTTCGCATTGGCAGGAGTCAGCAGGGTATCGGCAAGGATGATCCCGAAGCCGGGCCGGACCACCTGCGGGGAGAAGACGTGGCGCTTCAAGCCATCGATCCAGACCTCGAAGCCGCTGAGATCGACAGCGCCCTGATCGCGGGGATTGTAGAACTCGATGAACTGCGGCGCGGGCGAAGTCTGCGAGGCGAAAATCTCGTGGATGACGATCTTGCCGAGCGCGTTGGCATCGACCGCGCCGATGTCCGCGCTGCTATTGCGGATCACGCCGCGCTGGTCCACGACCGCCAGTCCGGGAAGCGCGGCACCGATGGCCGGGCTATCCGCGAGCAGGCGATAGCCGCGGCTCGGTCCCTCAAGCGTGCCCGGCGGCCCGAGCTCCGGATCGAGTTTCGGGTCGAGGTTGCGCCGGTCGGTGGCCTGGTTCAGCAGGACGACCTGCTGTGGGACGCCGCCTTGGATGAGGGTGGTGGAAGTGTTGTCACGTGCGAGGTTGCCACCGCCGGAAAGGATCTGACCGCCGCCGGCGACCTGGAGGTTACGGGCCGAGACGTCGCCGAAGATGCTGTTAGAGACGGTGACGCGGGTATTCGAGACATTGCTGTGGATCGCGCTGCCCTTGTTCGCGGCATCGCTATTCGCGGCGAAGGTGCAGTGCGTGATCGTGGTCTGGAAGAGATGGTTCGGCGTGAAGTTCTCCGCATAGATCGCGCCGCCGCCGAATCCCGTCGGGGCCGGCTGCGAATTGCCGGAGAAGGTGGTATTGAGGAAGGAGCAGGCCGCATCCGTGTAGAGCGAGACCGCAGCGCCGCCGCGGCCCGAGGAAGAATGCAGCGTGTTCGACTCGAAGAGGCAGCGGTCCACGACCAAGGAGCCCTCCGCGACATCGATCGCGCCGCCCCACTGGCTGGCCATGCAGTTCACCAGCGTGCAGTCCTCAAGCGTGAGGGCGCCCGCCGCGAGGTCTGGCTGCAGGCGACCGACGAAGGCGGCACCGCCGGTATTCGCGAAGCCGCGCGCAAGGCGCAGGCCCTTGATCTTCACCCCCGCAAAGACGCGGAAGAGCTGGACGTCGCCGGAATCGGTGGAGGCGTTGCCATTCGAGTCCCCGGTCAGCGTGAGCTTGTCCGCCCCCGGACCACGGAGCGTCACGTGCTTGTCGAGCACCAGCGGGCCGAGGGCCTTGCTCAAGCGGATCACCGCTGGATAACTCGGCAGGGCGAAGGTGATGACGTCGTTGTTCTTCGCGAACGAGACCGCATGCCGAAGCGTGCCGGGCAAGGCGGCATCGTCCAGCAGGCTGGTGACCATGAAATTCCGCGAATCGCTCACCAGCACGATCGGCAGCAGGCGGGTGGTCAGGTTGAGCGCGGAATCGCTGGCGGTGATGGTGAAGTCCGTGCGGCCCGGTTGATTCGGCGGGAAGATGTAGGAAGCGCTCGGCACGAAAACGATATCGCGGATCGCATCCTGAGCTTCATCCGCGGTACCGGTGAAACTGTAGCTACCTGGTACCGTCTCGGATGCTTCGAAGGCGCCGAGGGTCTGAAGCTCGCCCTTGGCCGCATTGTCGAGTTTGATCGTAACAACCACCTGCCCGTCATCGGCGATGCCTACTTTCTCGAAAGGCTCGGCGGCGGGAGAAGGGTCGATCAGCGCGGGATTCGAAGTCAGCGGGAAATTGCCGGCGACGTTATCGTTCGTGACATCCCAAGTGACAGACGGAGCTCCGTTGATCGACGTAACCTCGATCTTGGTCAGATTATTGGTGCGGGTGGCGGTGCCATCCGTAACCGTGATGGTGATGGTGACGGTCTCGCTCTGGTTGATCGGGATGCGGCCGGGGGCGGGGCGGAAGGTCACCAGACGAAGGTCCCTGGTAATCTCGGCGGCGGTGCCGGTGAGCTGGCCCAAGGCATTGAAGTCTCCGCTGAAGCTGCCCTTCGCGGGATCGTCGAGCGAGAGTGTAAGGGTCAGCGATTGGCCCGGATCGGCATCGCCGATGGTCACGGTCGGGAAGGGAAAGACCGCGGCGATGGAAGCGTCATCGGAGGTGCGGATCACCTCGGTGGTCACGCCCGAGATCTGCGGCGGATCGTTGGTGAAGCTGATGTTCAGCGAAAGCGGCCGGGTCACGGGCGTGCCGGAGCTGCCGGAAGGATGCACGTCGGCGACATTCACGGCGAAGGTCGCGACCTGATTCGCGGTCTGCTGGATCGGCTGGTAGCGGACCGCCTGCATGGCCGCTGCGATTCCCGGCGCGGTGCCGGTCATCGGATTGGTCGGCGGGACCAAGGTGCCGCGCGGCGTCGCGCTGGTTTCGGCGATGGTGACGGAGAAGCTATCGCCGGGATCGGGATCGCTGACGGTAATGCGGAAGGGAGTCGACTCGATGCTGTCGGGCACGGTGCCCACCGCCAGGGTCGCGGCGACCACGGGGCTGTCGTTGACCGACTCGACATAGACCGGGCCATTCAGCGGCGTGGCATCGCGCGCGGTGCTATCGCGGACTTCCACCTTCGCCGCGAAGTTGAAGACGCCGACCGGCTGGGCATTGGGGAGCGGCGTGAAGGTGGCCAAGCGCAAGCGGGTCTGGGCGGTCGAGGGACTGAGATTCGACAAGGTATAGACCTTGTCCGAACCCACGGTGGCGACGCTCGAATTCGGAAGCGCGAAGGTGCCGTAGAGATCGACCTGATTCGAGATGGTCACCGTGGTGGTCACGTTGTCGCCATCCGCATCGGCAACCGTCAGCAGGCCGAAGACATCGGCGGCGGCGGGAGTCCCGGCCTCGCCGACTCCGGCATCGGACAAGGGGCTGGCCGAAGTGCCTTTGAGAGTCCCGCCGAGCACCGGGAAATCCGGCACGGCAGAGACGTTGATGGTGAAGCTTTGGTTGGCCGATTCGTTGTCGCCGCCATTCAAGATGCCACCCCCATCGGTCAGCTTCAGGACAATGGTGGCGCTGCCGTTCTGATCGGCGGCGGACGTGAAGGTGAGAGTCCCGCCCGGACTCACCGCCGGAGCCGCGGAGAAGAGGCCGGCATTGCTGTTCGAGACGATGACGAATTGCAGGGTCTGTCCGCTTTCATCGGACGGCCCCTTGCTGATCGCAGTGGCCCACCCGCTCTCCGAATACGGACCGGAGTCTTCCGCGACCGTGACCGTGCTACCCTTGGTAAAGGAGGGCGCGTCGTTCACCGCCGTGACATTGATCTTCACCACGATGTCGGTGGCGGACTCCTCGCCATTTGCGAGAGCGCGCACGCGGAAGGCATCGATCAAGCCGTTGGCATTGGGTGGCGGGGTCCAACTCCAGGTTTCGCCGCTCCCCAGGGTCTCGTCCGCATCCACGATAGAGCCACCCTTGCGGAGGGTGCCGCTGATGGCGGATTTGAAGCGGAAGGAGATCGTGTTCCCATCGGCATCCGCAGCATTCGACGCCCCCGAGAGGGTCGAGAAAGGGATGGAACTCGCGCCGTCTTCATTCCCACCGGTGAGGTCGGAGATGGCGGTCAGGGTCGGCACCGCCGCAGCGGCACTACCGGCAAAGACGAGGCAAGCGAGCAGCGGGAGAAGGCGGAAGGGCAAGTCCATGGCGAGGAGGAAAAAGAACGGCGCTCAGCGGGAAGCGGATGGAGAAGAGGTGCCTGGAAAGGCGGGAGGTCCGGGCGGCGGAGCCGGTGCTTCCGTGACCGGCAGCGCGACCTTGCGGGCCGCTTCCGGATTCGTGGTGATCTTGGCGGCGGCGAGGGCGTCCGCGACGAAGCGCTCTTCGATCGCGCGGCGCTTTTCCGAAAGGGCGCTCTGACGCAGGCGCTCGGCGATCTCATCGAAGGGACGCGCACCGCCAGGCCGGGCATCGGTCTTCATGATCACATAGAGACCCTCCGGGCCCTCGATGATCTCACTCCGGGAATTGATCTGCAGGGCACGGCCAGCCTTCATGACGGCAGCAGGCCAACGCGTCTCCTTGGCCTCGGTCTCGATCCAGCCGATGTCGCCGCCACGATAGCGGCTGCTCTGGTCGTCCGAATGATCCATCGCCACGGCCCCGAATCCGGAAGCGGCAGGTCCCCTGCCCCCCTCTGCGGGCTTCGCAGCGGCAGCGGCAAGGCCGGCTTCAAGGCGCTGGCGGGCTTCGGCCTTGCGAGCCTCGCTGCCTTGGGCAGGCACCGCCTGGAAGAGCAGGGCGAAGCGATCGAGACCCTTGCGGGAAAACTCCTCCTTGCGGGCCTCATAGGAAGCGCGCAATTCCTCATCGCTCACTTCCACTTTCGCCACGACCGCATCGAGGTCGCGTTCGCGCAGCCGGGAGATGAGCAAGGATTCGACGCGGCGGCGGGTTTCCGTCTCCGTCTCAAGCCCGGCCTGGCGGGCCCGCTCCACCATGGCGAGACGCTTGACCATCTCATCAAGCAGCACCTCGGCAGCGGGCACGGCTTGATGATTCGCCTTCCGCCACGCGGCTTCCTCGCGGAGGTCTGCCTCGGTGATGGTCCGGCCAGCGACCACCGCCAGGGCTTCGGCACCCGTCGAAGCGGTGGCCACGGGGGCCTTCTTGCATTGGCTCAAAACGCCGGTGATGGCGGCCAAGCATAGCAGCGGGAGCAGGCGACGGTGCATAGGGATGATTGATGAGACAGGTCAATTACCGGAGTCTTCCGGCATGACAAGGCGGACGCGCATGGCAGCCTTTCGGGCTTCCGAGATGGCGGGCTTGGCGCGGAACACGGCCGCACCGGGATCATTGGGAGCGGCCTGCGAGGTGATGTCCTCGACCACCGCCGGACCACTGTCCCAGGTCACAAGATCATTGGAATATTCGACCTGATACTGAAGGTCGGTGATGCCCGGCTTGCGGCGGAAGCTGAGCGTCAGCCGATCGCCTAGGGCCGCCGCCTTCGGCATGCGGGCGGGATCGAAGGGACGCAGCGGATCGACCGCGAATCCATAGCGCATGAGCGCATCGTCATCGCCAGCGGCAGAGAGGCCTTGCTCGGCGAGCCACGCGGGATAGCTGAGCTTCTTCGGCACGAGCATCAGGTTCGCCATCGGTGCCGGCAGGGCGTAGGCGGCGTCCGCCGTCAGCGTCATCTTGATGGACTTGGCCTCGGCGCTGCCGAAGTTCACCGAGGCCTTCGGCACGAACTCGATCAAGCGCGTCGATTGCATCGATGCCAGGGTGAGATAAGGCGATACCGTATGGTAGTCCACGCCATTGACCGCGGTGCCGGAGAGGGTGAACCGCACGAAGACCTCCTGCGAAAGCAGCCCGTCGCGGCGCATCAGCACCGCCGCGGGCGAGCCATCCGCCACACTCGCCAAGCCATCGATGACTTCGAGGCTGAGCTGCGGCTTGAGGTCCTCGATCACCACTTGCGCGGTGGAAGCCGATCCAAGGGCATAGGACGAAGAACTGCCGAGGGTAAGGAAGACCACTTCATTCGACTCCACCTGCAAGTCCACATACGGCAGGATCGAGATCTTCACAGCCGCTTGCCCGGCGGGGAAAAATAGCGTGGTCGGGATCGACTGGTAGTCCACACCGTTGGTCGCATTCCCGCTGATCGAGAGGCCAACCGACAAGTCGTCCGCGGTGCTGCCTTCGCGGGTGATCGTGAACGAACCCTCCGTAGGCCCGTTCTCGCTGGCCTGAGGCGAGGTCGCTACGACACTCAAGCGCGGCGGCAGGGCGATCGAGCCGCTCTCGATATTCCCGGCATAGTGAATGCCCGCGAGGTCCCCGGGTTGAAGCGGGGAGCCTTGCAAGCGGATCGAAAGATCCGTGAAGCCGGTCTTCGTGCCCGCGGCACAAACTTCGAGGAAAGCATCTCCACTACTGCGGCGGATGCGCAGGTAGTCGCTCAGCAGCGTGGAGCTGCCGTGAAGCAGCCCGTTGATGTCGATGATGTCTCCTTGGGCCGGAGTGAAATCCGTGATCGTATCGACCGCAGCCGATGGCTCGGTGAAGACGAAGGTGTCCGCACCGGTCCCACCGGCGAGGGTGTCGGCACCGTCATCCCCGTAGAGGAAGTCGGCAGCGTGGCCACCGGTAAGGACATCGGTGGAAGGACCGCCTAACAGGATGTGCGGCAGATCCTCGCCATAGCTCGTCGCGTAAGTCTGGTATGCCGTCGTACCCAGACCGGCACTCGGCGCGGCGAGGCGGTGCGGACCGGCGGTCGCGCCGAAGTCGGCAACGAGGTGGCCGTGCTCGCGGGCCAGGCGATGGGACTCGTAGCGCAAGCTTTCCACGGCGGTGACGGCAAGCAGGCCGGGATCCGAATCGAAGAGGCGGACGAGAACTTCGCCGCGCGATTCCTCGTGCTGCGGGTTCTCATCGCGCACGCCCACATCGAAGGACCCTGTCTCCACGCCAGTCTCGTGTTCGAAGACCAGGCGGCCCGCCATGACATCGGCACGGGTGAAGGTATCGCCCGGAGCGAGAATCTTGCGGGTGCTCTGCGGCAGCGCGGCGGTATTCCGCAGCACCAGATGACCGCCTTCCGGAAGCGAGTGCAGCGTGAAAGCCAGTTGCGCCGGGCTGCTGTCGCTATCGGCCACTTCGAGCGGCACCAGCGAGGTCACGCCCGAATACGCCACGACTTCCCGGGTAAGCAACTGCGGCTTGAGCGGATCGGCATCCGGATCGGTCCCGGCGAGAAATTCGGCGAGATTGTTGCGGCCGTTCCCATTGCGATCGGCCAAGGCATCGGCGGCATTCTGCTTGTCCAGGCCATGCTCGTCCTCCCACCAATCGGCAATGCCATCGCCATCCGTATCGGTAGCATTGGCATCGACTTCGAGATCCAGACGCAGGGCAGTCGCGCGGGACAATTGATCGAGATCGAAACCGGAAGTCGAAGGCGGCAGGATCGTCGCCGGCCCGCCATCAAGGGTGATCCCGATGTGGAATGCAGTCGTGGCAGTGGTGCCGAGCGGGATCGCCTGGGCGATCGGTGTTTGCCCCAGCATCACCGCCTGGTGCGGGATCCGCAGCAGATACGAATACTTGCCGCCGCCGAGCGAATCGACCTCGCCGGAGAGATGAATCAGGGAGCCGTCCGGCTTGCGGATGGTCCAGCGCAGCTCGCCCGCGGTGACCAGTTGCTCCGCGTTCGGATTGCGGCGGTTGAGGATGCGGCCGTAGACCAGCGTTTCCGGTTCGCCGATGAAGGCGGCGGCATCGGCCAGCGGTGCCATCAGCCAGACGACGGCAGCGGCGGCCAACCAGGCGGGAGAGGAGGAGTTCCGGGAGATCATGGAAATCAGAGGTTCAGATGAAGGTGCAGCGGGTTCCGGCTCAGCCGCCGCTCTGTCCATAGGTGTCGAAAATCAGCTTGATATCCGTGACTTGATCCGCGAAGCGATCGAGCCCTGTCTCAGGATTCGCGTTGAGGGTCGCGCCCGGAATGATCAGCAGCCACTCGGTGTTCCAGATCGAGCGACCTACCAGCCGGGTGTCCTTGACGCTGTCTCCCAGCTCGTCCGGATAGGCACGGAAATCGGAGAATCTCCGCTGGTCGCCGAGGCGTCCGTTCAATCCGTCCAACAAGGGAATATAGCCGCTCTTCTGAATCTGTGAGCTGGTGGCCGGGAACGGTGCCGGAATCGCCTGTTCAACGACTTTCCACATCCGCATGTCATCCGGGTTGTCGGTCCGGGATACCCGCATGATATCCATGCCGGCGGGAACCAGATAGACCCGTGGCGCGGCGGCAAGACCTTCGGTAACACTGTCCGTCTGATAACCTTCGAACGCGACGCCGACGCCCACGATCTTGGTGGCGAAGTTGCTGCTGCTGTAGGTCTGGTCGCCCCCGCTGAGCGGTTTGCCGAAGAAGTTCTTGCCGGAGGTGATGTCGGAAGAGAAGCGCAGGACAATCGCCGGCTGGGGCACCGGCTGGCCGGCGGTATTGGTCGCGGCAGCGAAGGGGCGGCAATAGCTGCGGAACTCCGACATCTGCCATAGATCCGGCACGCGCGCCTTCTGGAGCTGCTCCTTCCAGATCAAGTCCGGGTCCTCGCCCGGCGCCGGCGGCTCATCGGCAGGATCCGGCTCAGCCTCGGAGGAAAGAATCCGGAATGCCTCTCGCCGCATGGAGATCTCGCCCGTTTCCCGCTGGAGCTGGTTGAAGCCGAGTTGCCCGCGCTGAGAGTCATAGGTTTGCTTCAGTTTGAACATCGCCCGATCGAGGTCCGCGAGGGTGCGGGCGCGGATGATCTCGCCGTAAGCGTCTTGGGGGGACGCCGGGTCACCGGGCAGATAGTTCGCTTCGTAGTCGTAGGCGGAGGCCGCCAGGTAGGCGTAACGCGAGGCGAGATCGAAGGAACTGCGGTAGGTCTGAAGGGCGTGATTGCGGGAAACCCGGAAAGTCATGTCCTGATATCGGTTGCGCTGGGTCTCGGCGGCCACGCGCTTGTTGAAGGCGGCGCGCTCGTCCACCAGCCGCCCGCCCTCGTCGAGCAGCGTCCGATAGCGGTCGGACAAGGCCTGGAGGGCTTGGATTTCCTTGAAGATCGCGATTCGCAAGACCGGTTCGTCGCCGATCTTGTCCTCGATTTCCTTCAGCCATTCGCGGATCTCGAGCTTCCGTTGATCTTCCGCCTTGGCAATGTTCACTTCGGTCTCCGCCACATCCAAGGAGATCTGGGCCGCCGCCTTGGCGATCTTCAGGGTATCGTCCACCACGTTGAAGCCGGTCGCCGCGGCAGTGAAGGAGAGGCCGACACCGGCGCGGGCGGCCGACAGCGCGTCACCCGGCGACACCGAGAGCCCCCCCGTGGGCAGGTTCAGCGGGATCGCCGAGGCTACATCCTTCTCGACCTTGTAGGTAACCTCCTTGGCCGAATTGATGATTTCAATCCCCGTCTCGAGCGCCAGCAGCACGCTGTTGATCGCGGTCTTGGCTCGGGTGAAATCCGCATCGCGGCCTTGATTCCTGGCGCTGACCACCAGACGGGCGTCGACCAGGCGCAAGAGACGGACCGTCTCCCCGCTCAGCGCATCCCACGCTCCGATTGCCTTCGCCACCTCGGCCTCCTGCTGGATCATCTCGTTGATGACACTCTGCAATTCACCGGTGGCACCGCGCGCACCCCATGCCGGCGGTGCCTGGAAGGTATAGCCCGACGCGGTGATCGGCATCTGGCCGACCAGGCCCGCCATGTTCACTTTCGGAGTGTTCAGGTCGGTATAGTTCACCGCGAACACCCCGGATGTGGTATCGGCGCCGTAAGTCAGGTTATTGCTCGCGCTCGCAAAGGTGGAGTCGAAGATCTTGCGGATGTTCTCGTTGTCGATGTTCTGGCTGTTCAGGGTCGAGTCGAGGGTCGTATAGGCATCGTAGATGGCACCGCCGTTGAGGTTGCCCCCGGTCCCATTGAATAGCGCGTAGTCGGCGGTCGGCCCCGGCACCGTATCCCTGTTAACCCCGCGGACGGGGACATACATGTAGAGCCCGAGATCCGGCCCCTCATAGCCGGCAGGGTAAAGGCGGCCGGGCCCGACGGTCCCGGCGTAAGGTTTACCGAAGATCTGGATGAGCCGGTTCCGATAGGAGAGATCTTCCTGGAAGGTGGAGTTGCGGAACTCCACCTCGCTGTTACCCACCTGGCGCAGCATCTGGCTGCTCTTGTTGGCATTTTCCCAGATATCGGCGGCGCTCTCGCGCATGGCTGTGGCGCGCTCGTTGATCTGGTCGAAATGCATCTTGCCCAAGGTCCCGGCCCCATACTCCCCGAAGTATTCGAAGAGGGGATCGATATCGAACACCTGCGCACCCCGGGCCACGCCTAGCGGATTGTAGCCGCGATCCGCCTGATCGATGGTCCTCTGGATCGAGCTGAGGTTGGCGGAGACCACCGCAATGTCCGAATTCGTCGTGCGATCCACTTTGCGGACACCCTCCAGCGTCGTATTCGGATGCTCGCTCGGCAGCAGCGCATTGGCAGTGACCCAGTTGAAGTAAGCACCTTGACCCGCGCGGCGTCCCCACTCGTCCACGCCCCAGGCACGGTCGGCATTCGAGTCGGTATAGCCCTGCCATTGCGCGTTCGGATCGGCGACGTAGCGGTCCCGATAAGTCAGCGAGACGATCTCCGCACCGGCCTTCGCCTTCGCGGCCGCAGTCGCAGCGAACTTCCTCTCGTCGAAGAAGTCCACCGAGATGACGATGTTCCTGAAGGTTGTAGCTTTCAGAGCGCGAGACCCAGTTGAAGTATGGATGGCGCAGCAGCTCGTACTGGTTCCGCATCGCGGTGAGGTAGTGCCCCCAAGCGTCGCCGTGACCCTGCGGAAAGAGCAGCATCGCGTCGTCCTCGTCGATGAAGCCGTCGGCATTGACATCGCTGACGTTGTAGTTGTTCGCGTAGGCGGCCTCCCCTTCTCCCTTGGTGAAGTTCCAGAACATCCGGTTGTAAACCGGCCGGGCGAAGTAATCATCCACCCCGCGCAACAGGTCGAGTTCCTCCTCGATGAGCGAGGCGGTCTGGTTCTGAAAGGCGAAGACGGAGGTCGAAAGGCTTCCCGTCTCGACGTTGTCGCTGCCGTAGCCGATGGTGGGATCGAGCGCATCGCCGTAAGCCTCATTCCCGAGTAGGGTGTAAAAGTCGGAGATTCGCGTGGCGGCGAGTTGCAGGGCATTCGAGATCGCCGGCGTGGAAACCGGTTGCGAAAGGTCCACGCTGAGGCTGCGGCCACGGTTGAGGATCGTCTCGTAGAGTTCGATCAGCCCGACGTTCTCGATCACGTTCTTGTCCGGATTGAGCGCGACCGGTCCTTCGTACCGCGCACCGAACTGCGAGATCATGCTGCTGATCGTGGACGGGCTGTCGCCTTCGAAGTCTCGGATCCGCGCTTCATACGGATTCACCGCATCCAACACCCGCTTGATCCATCCCTGGGCAAGCTGGGCACGGAAGTCGGGGAAGCCATCGAGATCGGCATCGACAAAAGGCTGGGAATTCCCGGCACCGGCCCAGGTGAAGTTCACACCCTTGCGGCCATCCGCCTGCGTCGCCTTCCAGTTGGTTCCGCTCGCGGTGTCGTTCTTGTGGCGGTAGCGCAGGAACCACCAGGTATCGGCCAGCAGCGCTTCGGGCGCGTTCGGGTTGCCCTTCAACGTCATCTGGTAGCGGCCCCTCCCGGCGTTGCCGCTAGGATCCGGGAAAAGCTTCCACGGATTGGTCTGGCCGGCCGGAATCAGGTCCGGCGGCGGCACGTTGAGGCTGCCATCGTCGGGTCTATACCACCACTCGAAGATCAGGTCCTCGGCATTCGCTCCGAAGTCCCCGGTCGAGCGCAGCACGACGTTCTCATCGAAGACGTTATCGGAAAGCAGCGTCTTCACGGAACCACGGTAGCGCTGGCGCCGGTCGACCTTGACAATATGCGGCGTGATCGGCGAGCCGCCGAGCGTCGGGTCGTTGTTCTCGACCACCGTCACCCAGCTTTCGTCGGGATATTTCACGCCCGCTTCGAGTTCGGCCAGCGGATCGAGGAAGCCGGCATTCGGCATCAGTGCCAGACCCGGGCCATAGGCACGCATCGGCGTAGGCGACGCCGGGCTGGCATAGAGGACATTGCCGAGCGAGTCCTTCGCGATCCCGCCTTCCGGCGTGTAGAGCGGCAGCCGCATCAGGCCCGCCAGGTATTCGCCAGCATTGCCGGGCACCGTCTCGGGATTGCGGGTGGCATTGTAGAGCGCCGTCACCGCGGTGACCCAGGCCGTGCGCGCAGCCGAACCGGTATCGACCAGTCCGAGGATCGAATCGCGCTCGGCAGCCGTTAGAATATTCGGCTCGAGCACATAGACCGCCGGTGGCGAGGCCGTCAGCGAGGGATCGCCGATCGCCTTGTCATTGAGCAGGCCGCTGAACTCGAGCGCGCTGTTCAGGGAATCGTAACGCAGGCGGCGTTGCAGCGAGGCCGGCAGATCGTTGAAGACATACTTGCCCGCCTTGACCGTGGTCCGTCCGCTCGCAGGCTGGAGTTCAGAGGGGAAGGCAGTGGTCGCAAGCGGCGCGGTGCGCTTGTCGAGCGCCTGCACCACCCGTGCGGTCCAGCGGCTCTTGAGTTGCGCCGGGACGGCTTCCGCATTGAGCGAGTCGAAGACGACCTCCGCGGAAGCGAAGGCGAGCAATTGCGGCAGGCCGGGCGTTTCGACCGTCTCGGAAACCCCGTTTTTAACAAGGGTCTTGGTCGGGTTGTCCGCGCGGTACTCGCCGCCGGAGAAGGTCAGCGTTTCGCCGGCCTTGAGGACCGCGGGGTTCTCCGGCCATTCGGACTTGTAGATCACCCGGGTCGGCAGATGGGCGGAAAGGAATTGCGAGGTCTGGGGCGCACGCACCGCCTCCGGCAGGAAGGACACCGAATCGCCCGTAAGCGGGAGCTTCGGACTACGGCTGCTATCGTAGTTCGCCGTGTAGGTAGCACCGCTCTTCACCACCTTGACCGGCGGGACGGTCAGATCGGAAGGCCAGTAGAAATCCGGGGCCAGCGGGTAGTAGAAGGACACATTGAACCACGCCTTGTCACCGCCGGAGATCGCCCAGTAGGAACCGCGCCAGTCCTCCCAATAAGCTTCCTGCTTGAAAAAATTGTTTCCGAAGGTCTCCGGTGCGGGGCTCGCACCGATCGCCACGCCAAGCGGATAGAAAGGAATCACCGGCTCGCCCGCCCGCATCCCGACGAAGGGCTGCGTCTTGAGGTTGGTCGTGGTCGCCGCGAAGTTGTTGGCGAAGCGGTAGTTCGGAGTGTCACCGGTGGTGCTCTCCTTCTTGACCCTGTAGAGGTTCATCCGGACCTCGTCGGCGGCGACGTCGAAATACTGGACGAGAACGAAGGGTGCCGAGGTGTAGCGCCCGGCTCCGCTGGTGATATTCGGGTTCGCGTTGTTCAGGTCCCCGGTGCGCAGGGCGTAGATCGCCGGCGGGCGCGGCGAAACGTCGGCGAAGCGCAAGGACGGTGCGATCAGCGCATGCTCCTCGTTCGGGTTGTAGCCGGGCGCATTGAAATCCGGCTGCTGATAAATCTGCACCGCCTGGAGGCGCGACGGATCATAAGTGGTGGCCGCCGCCACACTGCCCACCGGCGGTGCGACCTGCTGCTCCTGGTTGGCTGGGCTCTTGCCCTCGCTGCCGTATTGGCTGGCGATCACGATCTGGGGAACCGACGCCGGTTCCGGCCACGCCGGCTTATAGATCCGGGAGATGTAAGGCCACATCAGCGAATCGTTGCGCCGCGGATCATCATACCACACCACGATCGGCAGCTCGCTGTCCTGGACGCCGGGATGCTCGTTGACCGGGATCACCGGGCCGGGCAAGGCACCCTTGTTCAGCACCACCAGCGACGAGCTGTCGGCGCGCAATTGCGCCATGTCGTAAATGTCGCGGGCGGCCAAGCCCTCCAGCTTCCCGGCATCGTAGACAAACGGATTGTAGCGTGCCTTCCCTGCCAGATCGAGAAGGAAGCCGGTGCCGAGCTTGGCGAAATCGACGCTTGAATCCAGGATCTTCGCCCCGACAGGAACCGGCTTCGGCACCGCCGCAAGATTGGTATCCCAGGCGCGGGTATCAACCACGCGCACCTGCAGGAATTCGCGCGGCTGACCGCGGCCGCCGCTCTGGATCTGCGAGAACAAGAGGACCGACATCCCCGGCCGCTCGGTGATGAAGAGGCCGTTCGCATCCGTGGTCGCTCCGGCGGTGGTGTACTTGATCGACTTGAAGCTGAAGTCGTCGTCCGGATCCGGATCGAGGGCGACCGCAGGGGTGCCATGGATGTGAGGATAGTGGCCGCGGATCTGGCGTTCGGCATCGAAGGGCAAGGTCGAGACGACCCGGACTTCCACGGCATTGCTCGATTCGGTGCCGGGCTTCCACGGGACGGTGAAGCGGCCTGGAATCGTCGGGAAAAGGCGACCGCTGACAGGATCCCATTCGGCCATCAGGGCCGGGCCGGGAGTCGGCCCGCCCGCCACCACCACCGAGGGATCAGGCACCGCATTGATGATCGGGTCCGGCTCGCGGACAAACATCGTGGCATACTGCGGATAGTCTTCGAAGACATGCTTGCCGATGACGACATTCACGACGATGGACCCGGCTCCATAACGCCAGAGCGTGCGGACCGGACGCTGCAAATTCGGGATATCGTAGCCGCGCGAGCCGGCCGGCGTATCGGGACTCCAGGCTGCCACGGCACCGCCATTGACGAGCGCCGGCCCGCCGCTGGTCGGCAGGCCGGTCGAAGAATCGATCTCGCCCTGGCCTGAGAAATAGTAACCGTCGCCATTGACCCAGCCCGTCAGCGCGAGGCCGTTCGCGCCGGGTTCCGCAGCCGCCGATACCACCTTGATATGCGCGCCCGGATCGAACCACGAGACGCCATCCTGCACCGTGCGGTCAACGGTTCCTGATGGAGTAACCTCGAAAACCTTCGCAAGCGCCGCACGCACCGGATCGTCAGAATTCAGCCGCACGCCGTACTGGATCTGCCAAATGTATTCGATCCCACCCGGGCCATACATGCTGAAGTTCGGCTTGACCTGCTGGCGTGGCTCGACGGTCGCGAAGCTGAAATTCTGGACGTAAGTGATATTCTTCCAGAGCCCCTTGGCGACCGGATCTCCCCCGATGGCAGGCGAGGCCACGGGAATCGTGAAGGAATTATTGCTGACCCAAGTAATCGCGTGGGTCCCATTGTACGGTGCGTACCCGCTACCCGCGATCTCGATCACGTTGCCGCTCACCAGCCCGTGCGCCAGAGGCGTGGTGGTGGTGGTGCCGTCCGGGTTCCTCTCGACCTTCCCGTTGACCAGCAAGGTGGCTCCGCCGGATGCGGCGTAGGACACGATCGTGCCCTCCTGCGATTTCCGGATGTCCACGCCGCCGATCCCGAGCCGTGCGTCGTTCTGTGCCTTGGTCTTGAGGCTGTTCGGTGGTCCGTAGGCTCGGTAGCCCTTGACCACGTAGCGCAGGTCCAGGCCGGGATGGCTGAAGGAATCAATCGACTGCCCGTCGATCTGCACGACCGGCTGGCTGCCGCGGAGAACCCATTGCTTGCTCACCGGCGGGCTCGGACTGCCGGCGGCATCCGAGGCCAGCGGACCCGCCCACGGTTTCCCGGCGATGATCTCCTGACTCCGTGTTTTGCTGAAGTCCTGGCGGATCGTGAAAGCGTAGTAGTGCTGCCAGCGAAGTTGCACGTCGGTATCGCCGGTGATCTCGAAATCGTAGTTCGTCGGGTCCGCCGTCTGGGCGATGTTGTTCACCGACATCCCGATCGCCACGAAGCGCTCCTCCGCTTCGTTGTTGATCACATCCGGATCGATCGCACCGCTACCGGAGAGATACTGCGAATTGATGTCCCTGTAGACCTGCTGCGGCGCGCTGATCTGGATGCGGTCGCCGTGGGCGACTTCCAGGTTCACGGAATCGATGTCGTTCGCGACCACCACCCCATCGCGCTTGATCACGATGCCCTTGACGAATTCGCCCTGCGCTTCGGCCTGGCTTACCACGTGAAGCATCCGGCCGGGACCGCGGAAAGTGAGCGTGGTCGGATTGTCGGGAAGGGTCCGCGAGGCGCTCGCCGAACCGGCGAAGACCGTCGCCCGGGAGTTCGGTGCTCCGCCGTTGTTGAAGAAGACATTGTTGAAATTCTCCACCGTGTCCACCGGAGCCGCATCCTGGTCGACATCGACCTGCGCGGAGAAAGTCTTGCCCGGCCCGAAGCCGGAGAGATGAACTACCAGGACGTCATTGCGGAGGTTGGTGGTTCCAGCCGAAAACGGGGAGGTTTGCACGGCGCTCCCCCCGGGAGGCGGGCTTACACTCAGCGTCGTCCCGTCGAAGTTCTTGCTCGTGTTGCCGATCGTGAACTCGAAGCGCGTGATCTCGAGCGTCGGCGAGTTGTTGGTGACGTGGATCGTCGGCGTGTTCGTATCGCCGTCGATGCGGACGGTGAAAAGCAGATCGGACACGTCCGCCACGGCGGCGGGTGCAAGGCCCAGGGCGAACAGGGCGCCGGCTGCCAAAGCACGGAGGCTCGGAAGAAAATTCATGGGAGAGGAAGCAGGAGTGGGATCCGGGAGATCAGTGGCCGTTGAGCGTGTCGATCTGGCTGACGCGGTTGAGTTGGAAGCTGCCGCGGACTTTCAGGCCGATGTCCTTGTTCGGACCGAGCGACTTGTGGAGACCGAAGATCTCCTCGTCGTAGACACCTGAAATACGATCCACGCCGTAGGCGGCGGCGGAGAGCTGCTCTTCCGCGGGAAGGAACGAAAGCTTCACCACGCGGCGGATATCGAAGCCCCGGGTGTGATCCGGATGGCGGCGGTGGCGGAAGGGATTGGTCGGATGATTGGCAGGCAGCACGATTTGCGTGGCCAGGCCCGATCCCTCGGGACCGAAGTCGCCGCTCATCCGCAGCGCGGGCAGCAGCGCCCGGGAAGCAGCCGCCTGCGCCGGGGCCAGCACTTCCAGAGCAGCCTGCAGGGCCTTGTCCCGGATCGATGCCGGGGTGGCCAACAGGTTGCCCTTTTCCTTCAGCGCGGCAGCCGCAGCCGCAGCCGCAGCCGAAGCGGTCGCCACGCTGCCGGTGAACTCCTGCGAATGGACGAAGCTTGAGTAGTCGATCGAAGGAGCCGAGGAAGGCCCCGTGTAGCGCGGCAATGCCGAAGCCAGAAAATCCGCAGCAGCCTTCGCGGCAGACGTCGCCAGCGGTGCCTCCTCGGTGGCGGTCGCGCGGACGATCGCGTTGAGGATCTGCTCGACGGCATCCGGAGCACGGGTGTCGCTGTAAGGCGTGATCTTCACTCCCAGCGCGGCGGTGCGGGCTTGCGCTACCTTTGCCACCTGATCGAGCGCGGCGCGGATTGCGGCGGTCTTCCGCCATTGCCCGCCGCTGGCCGCCAGCCATGAACCCTTCACCGCGGGATTGCCGGTGGCAGTGTCAAAGGGCAGCGGGATCGTGAAAGCACCCGCGTTGACCACCGTGACGACCTGCTCGCCATTGTAGGCGGCCTTGCCCGAGCCGGAGATCAGGATGCGGTCGCCATCGGCAAGACCATGGGCGGGTGCCGCGATCAGGACCGGCTGGACGGCCGGTGGCGCGAAGCCGGCGATCGGCACGGGAATCTCCCAAGTCCCCTTCACCGCGGGATCCCCGGCAAAAGCCATCGGGATCGAAAACGAATCGGCATCGATCCGCGTGATCGTTTTCACACCGTTGTAAGCCGCTTGCCCGGAGCCGCGGATCTCGATGTTGGTGCCGTTGTTGAGTCCGTGATTCGGAGCGGAGATCTTCACCCCTGCCGAGCCATCGCCGGTGCCGACATAGGCGGTGATCTCCCCGGAGCGCATCGACCACATGCCGCGCGAAGCCGGATCGGACTCGAAGGGCAGCTCGATGCTGAAGTGGTTGGCATCGATCGAGGTAACGAGGTGCTTGCCATTGTAGGCAGCTAGCGAATCGCGCAGCGTGATCCGGTCGCCGGTCTTCAGGCCATGCGCAGGCGATTCGACGATCAAGGGCGGGATCGCCGTGAAGGCCGAGTAGGCACCGATCGCACCGCCGGCACGGAAGCCCACCGCGATGCGGAAGCGATCGTTGTCGATGCGGACAATCTTGTGGATGCCGTTGTAAGCGGAGACGGCGGCACCGAACACGGCCACCTCATCGCCGGTCACCAGTCCGTGGGCCGTGGAAACGGCGGCTGTGGAAGCGCCGCTTTCCGAGGTCTGGAAGGCGCTGACCGGCTTCGGCGCGATCGCATCCGCCGCCGTGGCCGCTGCGGTGGCCGCAGCGGAAATCATGTCGCCGAAGAGTTCGCCGGCGAGGAAGCCGTCGTAGGCGGGCGAAGCCTCGGCGAAGGCCGCCGCGGTATTGAGCGCGAGCTGTTCCTTCTGCGCCTGGGTCGCTCCCGCAGGCAGTCCCGCAAGCGCGGCTTCGATCGCATCGAGCATCTCAACGCCTCGCGTATCGGCGTAGAAAGAGCCATCACGGAGGGCATTGGCGGCAGCGCGGGCCGCAACCGTGGAGCCGCCGTTCGCGATCGCGCGGACCTTGACCGCATCAAGGCTGGTCTGGAGAAAGGTATTGAAGGCGGCGGCAGCATCGGCCTGCGTCACGACCGGCGCAGCTGCAGCTTGGGCGGCAGCAGCCACGGTCGCTTGCGTCGCACCGCTCTGGCCGGCGGCAGTGGCAGCGGCGCTTGCCGCCTTGTCCGCGATCTGATCCACCGCCGCGGATGCCTTCGCATCCCCGAAGTCGAAGACCACGCTCGAGACCCGCGTCGCCGCCTGGGGCGGAAAGGAGCCGTACAGCCGCTCGTCCGTCACCAGCGACATGTCGCTCTCACTCTTCTGGATCCCGGCCTTCCGCGAAAGGACGGCCACCTGCTTCAGCAAGCTCGTCCTGCCCGCCGCATCGACGTGCAGGATCAGGCGCAGGTTCGCCGCATCGGAAGTCGGTGTCGGCACGTTCGGATCCGGGGCGCGCGGCACGTTGTTGGCGTCCAGAGGGACACTTACCTCGTTGACGGCGCCGAGGGACACCTCGCCCACCCACAAGCCGCGGTAGGGGCTGGACTGCGAGAAGACCGGACTCGCTGACGCCACCAGGGCGCAGGCAAGCACGGGGAAGGGTCGAAAAAACTTCGGCTTCATGAGGAGGGCGGTAGGCGCGAGCGGAGATCAGTTGCCCGTGTTGTCACGGAATCCGTTGACGGGCACCCAGGCTTCGGTGCCGAGATCGGTGGTGACCTTCAGGAGAGAACCTTGCTTCGGCTTGAGCATCTCGGAGCTGCGGCACTCCATCGGCACCGCGAAGGCCGCACCGGCCTCCAGTGGAGGCAGCGCCTGCTCCCACGCGCCGGCGGGCATCCGCACGGGCGTCGTGGCGATGGGTTGCTCGGCATTCCCGTAGGTCTTGATCAGGAAGGACAGCGGCAGCGCGGTATCGTTGCCGGCCACCTGCTCGATCGTCGGCGAAAGCGGATGCGGACAGGTATTGCGGAAGATCATCTGATCCGCGCCCCGGCCCAGCAGCAACCCGCTGCGCGAGGCCGTCTCGATCCCGAGCGGCCCTTGGAAAGCGGAAGCACCCTTCGAGTAGATCCAGAAGGCCTCGCCGGCGCGCATCGTCTCGGCGGATGGCTGCAGCACCTTCTTCCAGCGCCCCTCCGCCAGGCGGTAGATGGTCTGGGCGACATGCGCCTTCGACCCCGCGAAGAATTCACCGAAGGTCGGGCCGCCCTGCGCACGCACCTCGAAACCCACGAAGTTATAGGCATCGGGCCGCCATTGGACCGATGGCATGATCGCATCGCCGGCGGCCTTCCAACTGCAGGCCGACTTCGCGTGGATCAGGTAGGCGCGATTGCCGAGGATGCCGTCGAGCGACTTCAGGAAAGCTTCCGGCTTCCCCGGCGCATACCAGACTCCCCAGCCCTGCGACTTCAACAAGTCCACCGATGGATCCGTGACGAACTGGTTGGACACCGGGTTTTCGAACAAGGTCGCGACCGTATCGATGGGCAGCCCGGCAAAGACCTTTTCAGGCGTGGAATCGGCGGGCTCCACCGCCAGGAAGACCGCGTTCCAACCTGCTGTTAGAGCAATCTCTTGTACCCGTTGATGACCGATTTCCGCCCGCGCTTGGGTGAACAAAGTACCAAGGGCCATCGCAGCGACGCAGAGCCTGGTACCACGAAGGAGGTCGGGATACATGTAGGTCGGATACACAAGCCTGAGGTTAGATTGAAAGGAAAATTGATATTTTGTTTTTGAAATCAATCAGGAGGGCAGGTGTTCTCTTGCGCTGGCTGTTAGAAATCCCAACGCTCCCAAAGCTCCTCAAATCCTTATGGCATAAGGCTTCCAGACCCTCGGATCGGAACCGATCGCTCTCGGGAAATGCCGCGCATCAATTTCCCGAATCAACAAATTGTCGGAACCGACACAGGCGCTTCACTTTTGACATATCTCCCTCGTCTGGATTCCACATGCTTCCAAGCACTTATAGCCAACACAAGTCATTGCAGCTTATCCACCGTTAGCCGCAATCGTCAGGCTTGCTTACGCCTCGAAGGAAATCCTCCCATTTCGATAGATGCCCCCTTTTGCGGCGCAGCCGCTTTGGTGCGGCGGGCATCGCCGCTTTCCCAATGCGATCCCCGCGTCGGATCGCCATCCGAGTTCTCGGCAAATCTACCCCTACCCTTCCCTCCAAACGAAGCTTCCAACCGCCCCCCTTCATCACGCTCCCACCTCCCCGAATCCTATCACAAAGCCCGCTTCACTACCACTGCGAAAACCGCGATTCTCGTCGCAACAAAAGAGTCGCACCGCCCTTACGGGCCAGATCCGAGACATAACGCCACGCTCCCGCGGCGGCAGAAGTAACCACGGATTTTTCGGATTTCACGGACCGAAGATCGCCCGTTGGGATTTGGGATCTCAGATCTCAAATCTCAGATCTCAAATCTGAGATCTGAGATCCCGCCCCCCCCGGCCTGCCTTCCTCCTGTTCAAAAAATCCAAATGCCCGCTCCCGCTTTGATCCTTCGCCTCCATTCGTAGGATTCGTTTGATTCGTGGTGCCTGCTGATCTTGCCACGTTCCTGGCCTTTCAATTTTGAACAGGAGGAAAGGGCGGACGAAAAAAGGCTCTCCATCAGCAAACCTGACGAAGAGCCGTTTCCCCTGACTGGCGTCCCCCGTGGAAACAACGATCCCGAGCGACCGCCGGGTGACCGGCAGCGGCTCGGGATCTTGAATTTACTCAAGCGCGACTCCCTCAGGGTGCCGGGGTCACCGTCACCTGCAAGCGGGCGAACTTGGCGGCATCGACGGCCGGCAGGGTCAGCGTGACCGTGTCGGTGGTGCCGTTGTCCGTCACCGTGATCCCGGCGTCGGAAGAGGCTGTATCCACGCCCACGTCATAGACGTCCGGCCAGCCGCTCAGCAGGGTGCCAACCTCCACCGCCACTGCCACATCCGGCGTGAGCGAGGCATGGTCGCGGGTGAAGGTGAAGACCATGTTGCCACCCGTGACGTCGAACGCTGGACCCGTGCCGCCGGAGACGGTCGGCGAGCTGCCGAGCACGTATTCCACCGCGTCCTGAAGGCCGTCCTTATCGAAGTCATCGGTCGGGACGCCGCTCAGACCCTTCGTCGCAGCGTAGCCCGCGAAGCCCGGAGGCGTCACGATGAGCTTGATCTGCTTGGCGGTGCTGTCGGAAACCACGGAGTAGCCGCTTGGCAGGCCGGTGACCGTGAAGGTCCCCGTCAGGGTCGTGGTGTAGCTGGCCAGGATGTAGCTCGGCGCGGTCGGTGCATTCAGGACCGTGAAGTCCAGCGTCGCACCGGTGATGTCCAGACTGCCGGTCACCGCCAGGCGGTCGGCGGTCGCACCATCGACCTCGGCGGCGTAGCTGCCGGCGATGACCGTGTTACCGGCCGCGAAGGTTCCGACGACTGCACCCGGTGCCACCTTGCCCCCGGCATTCACCGTCAGCGCGGCGGTGATCGAGCCGGTGCCCTTGAGCGTGCCGGACGTATTCACCGTGACCGGCGATGGCACGTTGGTCGAGTTGAGCTGCAGCGTGCCGCCGTTGACCGTGGTCGGACCCGAGTAGCTCAGCCCGCCGCCGAGCACCTGGGTGCCGGTGCCGGTCTTGGTGATCGCCACCAGACCGCCGTTCGTGCCGCCATCGAAGTTCCGGATGCCGCCGTTGAAGGTGTAGCTGTTGCTGCCCGTGGTATTGATGATCACCGTGCCGGTGCCGTAGGTCCCGGCGTCGCTGAGGCCGCGGTTCTCGATCGTGCCGGATCCAGTGGCCAGCACCAGGCCGCCCACCGTTTCGGAGAAACCATTCAGGCGCAGGAAGGATTCCGCCATCGCTCCGGTCGGATACGCGGTCGGGGTCCAGGTGATCACGGAGCTGTCCGCAATCTGCTCGTTGCCGGCCAGAATCAGACCGGCGTTGTTACCGTTCCAAGCGGTGGAGGACAAGTTGACGTTGCCCGGGATGGCAATCGCGCCGCCCGTCTTGGCCAGCACCAGCCTGCAAACCGCGCCAAGCGTGGTCGTGCCCGCGTAGGTATTGCTGGCCGCGCCGGACAGGGTCACGGTGTTGTTCGTCACCTTGATCAGTCCGCCGGGGCCGCTGATTGCCCCGCTCATGGCGAAGTTGACACCACCGCCGATGCCGCTGTCCGTCGCGAGCGTGATGTTGCCCGCGTAGGTCACGTTGGTGCCGCCGTCGTTCGCCTGCAGCGCGCCATTGCCGTTGCCGAGGCCGTTGAGCTCGAAGTTCTCGTTCACCGTGCCTACCACCGCTCCACCTGCTGAGACGCGGGAGTTGTTGGTGGCGGACACGACCGTCTTCCCGACCGTGCTGCCGAGCGCATCGAGCGTCCGGAACTGGACCTCCTCCTGATTGACGAAGAAGTCGCCATCAAAGGTGTTGCTGGCTTGGATGATCATCTGCCGCGCACCGGTCTTGGTCAGCGAACCGGGACCGGAGATCGCGCCGCTGATGAACCAGTTGCCGCCGGTCATGCCATCCAAGGTGCCACCAGCCGCGCCGAGCGTGATCGCCTTGTTGAAGACGTTCAGGCCGACGTTCACGGCGGTATTCGTGAAACGGAGCGTGCCGCCGTCGATGCTCAGCGTCGTGCCCGCACCGATCGCCGAGTTGCTGCCGTTCGAGGCCAGGCTGGCTGCTGCCAGCACGCCGCCATTGATGGCGGTGGTGCCGGTGTAGGTGCTCGTGCCCGTGAGGAACAAGGTGCCCGGACCGGTCTTGGCCAGACCCTGCGTGCCGGCCAGCGGCAGGCTGATCGTGGTATCCACGTTCTGTGTCTGAATCGTCGGCGTGCCAGAGGCGGCAGCCAGGGTTAGCGTGCTGCTGTTCGAGGCATCGAGCGTCCAGGTGAAGGCCCCGGCATTCCCGAAGCTCAGCCCCGCGACCGTCCGGTTCAGATCGAGCGTGACCGTGCGGTTGGCCGTCTGTGGCAGGGTGAAGTCCGCCACGGAAATGTCGCCGTTGGCATTGACCTCGTTGTCCCAGTTGGCACCGGCGGACCACAGGCCGTTCGCGTCCACCACCCACTTCGGCGTGGTGACCGTGCGGTAGACCGCGGTGATCACGTCGCTATCGGCGAAGCCGCCGCCGGTGGCGTAGGCCTTCAACGTCATCACCGAGTCCGTCGGAACCACGATCCCCGTGATCGGGCTCGTCCCGGTCAGGGAGGCGGTGGTCGGCGTCGAACCGTCCAGCGTGTAGTAAATGGTCGAGCCGCTGTCCGCGGTGATGGTCACCGACTGCGCGCCGGTGTAGTTGCCGCCAGCCGGGCTAAAGGCCGGTGCCACCGCCTTGTCGGTCACGCGGATGCTGCCGGTGGACGCCAGCCCGGTGAGTTCCCACTGGAGACCCGGGGCCAGAACCGGCAGGCCTGCAACCGAGCCGAAGGAACCGGCGAAGGTGCCGCCGACGCCGGGCTCGAAGATCTGGAAGGTATCATTCGCCACCAGCGCGTCCCCGCTCGGCACAATGGTGAGCGTGCCGCCGTAGTTGACCTTGGTGAAGCCCTTGATCTTGTCGGTCGTCAGGACCGCGCCGGTCTTGTTGATCTCGATGACGGTGTTGCCCGCCAGCGTGACCACGTTGTTGGAATTCACGGTGGCGATGCCGGTGCCGCCCGGAGTGAACGTGCCGCCCGCCTGGACATTGAAAACGCCGTTCACCGAGCCGACGCCGGTAAGAGAGCCGCCGGAGGCGACCGTCACTGGGCCGGTCACGCTCGCGGTGCCGGCAAGTGCCAGCGTACCGCCGCTGCCGACAATCGCGCCGCCGGGGACGTTGAAGTTGCCGGCACTGGCGACTCCCGGGGCGAAGACGCCGCCGGAAACCACGCTGAGTGCACCATTGGTGGTGCCGGTGCCTTCGAAACGGCCGGTGCCGGTCACGGTCACGGTCGCCGCGCCCCAGGTACCGTTCACGCGCAGGATCCCGTCATTCACTTCGCCCGGGCCGGTCGCACCGGTCATGGTGCCGGTCAGGATCTGGGTGCCGGTGCCGGTCTTGGTGATGGCGACTTTCCCGCCCGAGCCGCCGGCGTTACCATCGAGGTCCCGCACCTGGCCGCTGTACGAGTAGCTATTGGCACCCGTCACGTTGACGATGACTTTGCCAACGCCGAAATTCCCGGTGTCCCCGGAGCCGCGGTTTTCAATCACCGGCAAGCCGTTGTTGGGAGACACCAGGCCACTCACGGTTTCGGTGAAGCCGTTCAGGCGGAAGAAGGCATCGGCCTGCCCCCCGCCTCCAAAGCCGGTGGCAGTCCAGGTGATGGTGGCCGCATCGGCAATCTGCTCATTGCCGCCCAGGACGATGCCCGCGGCATTCCCGCCGAAGAGGCTCGACGAGATGTTGACGTTGCCGGGGATGGCAAGCGCACCGCCGGTCTTGGCAAGCAGCAGCTTGCCGCTGCCACCCAGGGTGGTAGCACCGCTGTAAGTGTTGCTGGCGCTGCCGGAGAGCGTTTGGGTGAGAGAGCCGACCTTCACCAGGGTGATCGCATTCGCCGCTCCGGCGTCCGTGATCACGCCGCTGAAGTTCGTGGAAGTCACTGAACCGAGTTGCAGCGTCACCGGAGTGGCCGCGCTGTTCGTGACCGTGCCGCCGCCGCCCGCGGAATCTCCCAGCGAGCCGACCAGCTGGTTGCGGCCGTTCAGGTCGAAGGTCGCACCCGCCGCGATCTGCACCGCCGAGTTCGTTGGCATCGGCGTGCGCGTCGCATAGGGGATCGGGTAGGCATTGGCGGAGCCCAGGTTCGGCGTGGCATTCGCCACCGCCACATACGGGGTCGCGGTGCCGGACCAGGTGTGGATGGGGGTCGGGCCGGCTTGGTTGGCATTGGAGCGGTCGTCCAGCACCGTGAAGTTCGTGCCGTCCGTGCTGCCCTGGACCTGCCATCGCGACGGGTTGCGGTTCGGATGGTCGTCGTTGGCAGTCGCCCAGTTGTAGGAGTCGAAATCCTTCGGCGTCCCGAAGTCGTAGCTGAGGAAGTAAGGGGTGCCGGTGATGCCGAACTTCGTATGGGCTCCGGCCTGGCCCAGATTGTCATTGGCATTCATCCACCAGCCTTCACCGCTGGTCGCACCGCCCGTGGAAGACCCGGTGGTGGCGGCGGTCCAGACGCCTGCCTTGTAGTAGTGCAGCTCGCTGATCTGGTTGTAGGAAGTGGTGCTTCCGGCGGTGTTCCGGGTGACCGCGAAGCGGAAGTAGCGGAAGGCCGTGGGCGAACCCGCGCCCACCTTCAGGGTGCCGGCGCTGATCACCGTGTTCCCGGCGAAGCTGTTCGTGCCGGTCAGCACCAGCGTGCCCGCGCCGGTCTTGGTCAGGCTGCCATTGATGGTGGAGCCGATCGTAGCCTCCACTCCCGGTGCCGTGTTGATCGCCCCGCTACCAAGCGAGAGCGTGTTATCCTGCACCGTGTAGCCGGTGGTATTGAAGGTGATGCCGGCAGCCGTGATCCCGCTTGCCGCGACCGAAACGGTCCCCGCGGCCCCGCCGAAGATGGCGGACTGCGCGCTGGTCCAGGCGGTATCGACCCCGGCCGTGGCGAGGCTGTCCCAGTTGGTCGCGCTGGTGTCCCACACGCCTGCACCGCCATCGGCATCGGCTGTTAGATCCGTGCCATCCCAGAACAGGTCGGCGGAGTGGACGGGGAGGGCGGCGGCAAGAAGGACGAGGGAACTTCTAACGAAACGATGGTTCTTTTTCATGGGCGGGAGACGGAGAGGCACGCCTGGGGCAGAGGGAGGTCTAAGGGCGCATCGAACGCACGTCACCCCGACCGGGTAGGTTTAGTCCTCGCGGCATCTGTGCAAATCTCTGCACGTCATCGCTTGTAGTGGATTACCCGCATTCCACCGCTACTGCCTGCTTCCTTCCCATGGGAATGTACATCCTAAGGGGGTACCCTTAAGAGGGATAACCTTTGCGTGCCGTTCGGGGCTACGGGTGGTGTGCCGTTCGGGGCACCACCCCTGTGCCGCTCGGGGCTACGACCCGGGGGCGTCCGTCGGGCGGCTGGGAGGGGCGTTGATCGGCTTCGGCAGCGGGCCTGTTCCGGCATCGCCGCGGGCTTGCTGCTCGAGGATCGCCTGCGCGACGGCGGCGGCCATCCGTTCGCGGTAGGCCGGATCGCCGCAGAGCTTTGCTTCGGAGGCATTCGAGAGGTAGCCGATCTCCACCAGCACGCTCGGGATGTCCGCGTTCCGGGTCAGGCGGAGGCGGCGGCGGACCAAGCCGCGGTTGCCGGATTCCGCGGGCGAGACAGCCTCCATCTTGCGCTGGATGCGGGTGGCGAGGCCGTGGCTATCGACCCGCCAGTAGTAGGTCTCCGGGCCGCGGATGCCCGAGCCGCTGGAGTTGTAATGAAGGCTGACGAGGATCGTGCCGTCCTTGCCGCTGGCCCGCGCGGCGCGGACATCGAGGTCGATGAACTCATCGTCGTCGCGCATCAGCACGGTGCGGACCTTGCCGCGCAGGTGGCGTTGCACGCGCTTGGCCGTATCGAGGGCCAGATCCTTCTCGCGCAGGCCGTGGGCCGCCGCTCCCGAATCCTTGCCGCCGTGTCCGGCATCGAGGATCACGGTGCCGAAGCCCTGCGGACCCGGGCGGTGGCCCCACTCATCGTGACGCAAGCTATTGCCGGAGCCGCTGGTGACCGTTGGTCCGGCGCAGGAGGCAAAAGCGAGGATCGCGGCACCGGCGGTGAGGAGGCGGAGGGTCATGCGCGGAATCATCGGCGATGTGACCGGTATGGCCACGCAAATTTCCGGCTCAGTGCTTGGCCTGACCGCTCTCCAGAAACTCCTGCACCTGCTTGCGCTCGGCGGAGGGCAGCGCGGCGAGCCAGCGTTCCGCGGCAGCCGGTTCGTAGTCCGACCAGCGTGCCGCGAGGTTCTTGGCCGCCCACAGCCGCTCATCGCCCGCGGGCAGGGAAGCGACCCACTTGCTGGCGGCAGCCGGATCTTCCTCGGCCCAGCGCGAGGCGAGATCGGAGGCCTTCTGGGTGAGCTGGCGATTCCCTTCCTGAGGGGTGCCGTTCTCCGGCTTGGGCTCCGGATTCGCGATGAGATATCCGATCGCCTGGGCCCGGAAGTCCACGGGGAGGTCACTGTAGTTGCTCTCGACCAGCTTCTTCGCGACGACCGACTTTTGCTCGCCCGGCAGGGCGGCGAATTCGCTGACCAAAGACTTCATCTGCTCGCGGTCCCAGGAAATGGCGGCTCGGGTTTGCTGCCATGTCATCGCTGTTTCCCCCTCTCCCAAGTCGGCCAGCAGGGTGGAGGGGGTGGCGGTCTTGCCCTCCGCCCGGCTGCTGCGGGATGCGACCGCCTGCTTGGCCATGTCGATCTCGTTCTGATCGGTCAGGCTGGCCAACCAGGCGGCCTTCTTGTCAGCGGGTAAATTCTGGCCGAGCGCATAGATGGCGGAGCGACGCTGGGACTCGTCCAAATCCCCGGAGCCGAACAGTTCCATCAGGCGGTCCACGTTCTTCGAACCGAGCGTGCTGATCGCCTGGGACCGGATCTGCTGGGTCTGCTGGCTGGTGAGAGCCAGCCCGCTTAAATCCATCGAGAGCCATTTCTGCGGATCGCCCTGAACCAGATAGTAGCCCCCCGCGCCCTCCAGCGCGGCACCGAGCCAGCCCGGAGGGAGCATCCCGGGATCCTTGGCGATCTCCTTCATCAACTCGGAATTGTTCTGCAGCGCCTCCTTGAAGAAACGTTTGCCGTCCTGCGTCCGGCTGAGTTCGGCGATCCCCGATGCGAGGTTGCGCTTGAGCGAAGCGCTCGCGAGACCTTGGGCGACGGCATCGCGCAGGGAATCCGGCCAGTTCGCAGATTGTGCCTTCAAGAGCTCCGGCGAGGACTTGGCCAATTCGCGGATCATTTCGGAGACCGTGGAGGAGTTCTCCGGCGAGAGGGATTTCTGGAGCTCCGGGATGCGGGAGAGCACGAGTTGCGGATCGGCCTTGGCCAGCGCGGTGCCGATGGCCGAAGCCACGCGCGCGCGCTTGGCCGGATCCTTGAGCTTGTCCAGATAGGCGAGGGCCGCGGCCGGATCCTTACCCGCCCAATCCTGGGAGATCTCGTAGAAGCGATCGCTATCCTTGCGCATGGCGTAGCTGACCAAGCCTTCCGGATCCGAGGCCAGCCAGCGGGCGCGGAGGGTCCGGTAGAAGAGGTAGGTCTGCATGTCCTCCGAGCCCTCATTGATCCACTCGGAATCGTACCAGGTCTCGATGTCGCCCAGGGGAATGGTCTGCGCGAGGTGGATGATCGCCCGCATCCGCTCCTCCGGAGTCTTGGCCATGCGGATCCGGGCGAGGCGCTCGGTGACCTCAAGCGGCACGCTGGATTTAGGCGGGGCGCGCCGGCTTTTGGCAGCCTTGACGTCTGCCGCCGCTTCAGCCGCGCCGGCGGGCGCGGGTTTCTTCGCCTGACCCGCCAGCCAGCCGGCGGACAGGCAGCTTGCAAAGATCGCCGCGGAAATCAGGGCCGTCTTCATTCTTCCGTTTGCTTGGGGATGTAGGGTTCGAGGGCCTTGTGCTGCTCCTCCGAGAGCTCGGCCGCGGCAAGCCATTGCGTGGCCGCCTCCCGGTCGCGCTGCATCCAGTTGGCGACGGTATTACCAAGGGAGTTCTGCTGGAGGTTCGGGTTGGAAATCTTCATGCTCCACTCGATCGCTGCGGAATAGTTCTGCTGGCTCAGCAGGATTCCTGCGGCATTCCCGGCACCCTTGTCACGGGCGCTTTGATCCGGCCGGGCTTCCCACCATGCGGAATAGCCCTGTAAATCCTGCGCGATCCAAACATTGGCGACCTGATCGGAGCCCAGGCCATAGCCGCCGTACATGCGGCTTTTATCCGCGGGACCATCCTTCTCCGCCTCCAGCACGGCCTGCATCGTTTGTTCAGGATTCCATGCCGCGAGTTGCGAGAGGAACTCGCGGACCTGCGGCACGCCGTCGCCGCCTCCCCCGCCGCCCTGCGGATAGTGGGTCCACTTCATCCGGTAAGCGGCATCGGGACATTTCTTCAACAGTTCAGCGAGCGTTTCCAAGGCCTGCTCGGGATGCTCATCCACCAAGCCCTTGCCGACCTGGGCGAGGCGTTCCGCAGCCAGCAGCGGCAGTTCGATTTTCTTCGCCTGCTCCAGCGCTTTCTCAGGATCGGACTCGACCAGATGCGCGAAGGCAGAAGCCTCCAACTCGCGCTTCATGGCTCCGGCAGGCAGGCCGGCGGCGAGTTCCCCGAAGGCTTCCGGGTGCTCCTGCGCCACGGTGTCGAAGAAGGCCTTGCGCATCGTCTCGTCCTTGCCGCGTTCGCTTAACCAGTGGAAGGCTTCATGGGGATCTTTCGAGGCCCAGCGCTTCAGCATCTTGCCGATGCTGTATTCGTTGCCGTATTTGATCAGGAATTCGACCCCGGCGCGCGGGTCCTTCCTGCCGACATGCTCGGCCAGCTCGTTCATTTCGAAGGTTTTGGCGAGGCCGGGATCGGCCTCTAACATCTTGAGCGCCTTCTCCGGATGGAAGTTGGAGAGACCGCGCAGGAGGAAATTGCGCATGGTCTCGCCCTGGCCCTGCACCGCGGCCAGCGCGGCATCCGGATCGCTCATCGACCATGCCCACCAGGCCGGGCCTTCCTCGCCGTCACGCTTGGCGGTTTCGATCAGGCTGCGCGGGTTCTTCTTCGCCCATTGGGTGAAGATCAGGTCCTTGATCCACATGTTGGTCTCGCCCTTCTTGTGGTAGGCGTCCCAGTAGGCGGCCATCTGTTCTTCCGAGGCATCGAGCAGCCAGAGCCCGAGGCGGGTGTAGAGTTCCGGACCCTCAAGCGCGAGCAGGGTCTCCATGCTGTCCGTGGAGACCGGCAGCTTGTCCGGGCTGATGGCGGGAGGAAGCGATACCGCTGGAACGCTGCCTCTACCGCCACCGCTACGGGGGGCTTTTGTTGGAGCATCTTGCACCACCGCCGGCGTTTCAGGGGCGCGCTGGAGCCGCGGGATCGCCAAGCCGGTGGCGAAGCCTAGCCCGGCCACGGCAAGCCAGAGATAATGGCGGGTTTTCATCGGTTATGATCTGCTAGCGGGGCTGGCGTGGTGTGGCAAGAAGGCCATTCGGAATCGCGGTTAGCGGCCCTCCTTCATGAATTTCTCCACCTCGCTGCGTTCGCCTGCGGGCAGGGCGGCGATCCAGCGGCTGGCAGCGGACGGCTCGTATTCAGCCCAGCGGGCGGCCAGGTTCTTGGCGGCCCAGAGGCGCTCGTTTCCCGAGGGCAGGCCGGTGACCCAGTCCGCGGCGGCGGTGGAATCTTTTTCCACCCAGATGACGGCAATGTCGCAGGCGGCCACGGCGAGAGGATCGCGCCTCTGACCACCGTTTTGTTCCCGAGGCGGTTCCCCGCTTGAAGCCGCGGGGGGATTCGCCAGCAGATAGTCCAGCGCCTTGGCTTTGAACTCCATGGGGATGCCGCGTTGATTGTTCGTGATGAACTTGCCCGCGATCAGCGCCTTCTTGTCAGCGGGCAAGGCATCGAATCCGTCATTCAGAACCTGCATCTGCTCGCGGCCCCATCTCCCGGTGACGCTCGACTCCGCCCAGCTGAGATCCCTGCCCGTCTCCGCCAAATCGCTCAAGAGGCCGGCGGGCGTGATGGAATTCCCGTCATCCTGCGATCTGAAAGCGAAAGCAGCCTTGGCGGCATCGCGATCGCCCTCGTCGCTGAGGCCAGCCATCCATGCCTCCGCCTGATCCTTGTCGAGGCGTGCCACCAGATACTGAATGGCACCGCTGCGCTCCTGCTTTCCCAACTCTTGCCCCGCGAGGAGCGACTTCAACTTCTCCGGATCCTTCGATGCGAGCTGGCTGAGCGCCGAGTTGCGGAGCTGCCGGGCTTGGTTCTCGTTGAGGCCGATCGCTGCCAGATCTGAATCCAGCCATTTCCCCGGATCGTCCTGGACCAGATAGTAGCTGGCACCACCCCCCCGGGAAACCAGGTCACCCAGCCACCCGGGAGGCAAGGAGCCGAGATCGCGGCCTATGCTTTTCATCAACTCGCTGTCGTCACCCGCGACTTCCATGAAGACGCGTTTGCCGTCTTCCTGACGGCCGAGTTCGGCGAGTCCGCGCACGAGGTCCTTCTTCAGCGAGGCACCCGCGAGGCCGTTTCTCGCGGCATCCTGGAGCAGCTTGGGCCACTTCAAAGCCTCGGCTTTCAACAACTCCGGCGACGACGACGCCAGCGCGCGGATCATGCCTGAGACTTGATTGGCCTGCTCCGGCCCAACAGCCGCGAAAAGATCGCCGATGCGCGCGGCGACGGCCTGGGGATCCGCCTTTGCCAGCGGATTCCCCATGTATGCAAGCATCCTGCTGCGGGTCTGCGGGTCCTTCTCCTGCCCGATGCAGGCGAGCGCGGCGACAGGATCGCGCCGCGCCCAATCGCCTGCGAACTCGTAGGCGATCCGTATCTCCTTGCGCAAGCAGAAGGCAAGCATCCCGGCCGGATCCTCCTCCTGCCAGCGCGAGAGCAAGGTGCGGGTGAAGAGGCTTTCCTGCATGTCCTCCGACCCATCGAACCAGCGGGCGCTCAGCCACTTTTCGATATCCGCCACGGGGATGTCCCCGGCGAGTTGGATGGTGGCCCTCAGGCGCTCGCCGGTGGTCTGCGCGGTGCGGACCGGCGCGAGCATGGCGAGCACCTCGGAAGGCACGGAGGACTTGGATTTACCGCGGACGGTCTTCGCCGCTTTGGACCCGGCGGCAAGGTTTCCATCGACCTGATCGTGCGCGGGATTCATCCGCCCGGCCAGCCAACCGGCGATGGCACACAGCGCGAAGACCGACGCAGGAAGCTTCAGGGAGCGCGGCGCTTTCATTCCTGAGTTTCGGGGAAGTACGGTGACAGGGACTCGCGGGCTTGGTCCGAGATCTCCGCTTGGTCGACCCAGCGGCGCGCAGCCTCGCGGTCCTGACTGGCCCAACCACTCACGAGATTGCTCAAAGCGTTCTGTTGCCGGTTCGCATCGGAGATCCGCGCGACCCATCCGGCCGCGCTGGTGAAATCATTCTGCCGCTGGAACTGGTCCACGATCATGCTGGCACCCATATCGCGCAGACCGGGCTCGTGCTGCGATTCACACCATGCGGAGAAGCCTTCCAGATCGCCCTGGGCCCAATAGCCAGCGACCTGTCGTGAGGCAGGGTAGCTATGGTAGGGCGTCGGAGCACTTGGCGAGGTGTCCTGCATCTCCAGATCCAGCACCGCTTGCATCGTCTGCCGGGGGTCATGCGCGGCCAAGGCCGCGAGGAACCGGGACACACCCGTTACGCCATTGCTGCCGCCGCCGCTGCCGTCGGGATACCTGACCCAAGCCGGACGATTGGCGGCGTCGGGACATTTCTCGAAGATCTCGCCAAGGATCTCAAAAGCCCGCGCCGGATCTTCTGCAGCCAAAGACTGGCCGAGCAGGGAGAGACGTTCCGCGGCGAGGCGCGGGACCCCGATCTTCCGCGCTTCCTCCGCGGCCTTCTCCGGATCGGTCTCCGCCAGATGCGCGAACGCCGCCGCCTCGATCTCGCGCCGCATGGCACCGGAGGGAAGCGTGGCCGCCAGTTCCGGGAGGACGTCCGGATGCTCCTTCTTCACCGTATCGAAGAACTCCTTGCGGGTATACTCCTCGCCGGGGTGCTCGGTCAGCCATTCAAAGGCGCGGTGGGGATCCTGCGCCGCCCATTTCTTCAACCCTTGCCTGGCGTAGTACTCGTCGTTCCGGTACTTGGTCATGAACTCCATCTCCGCCTTGGGATCGCCGCCGGAGAGTCTCTCCGCGAGCTGCTCCATCTCGAAGGTATTCAGCAGTTTCGGGTCCTGCTCCAGCATCTGGCGGGCGAGTTCCGGGTGGAAGTAGGCGAGGCCACGCAGGCCGAAGTTCCGCATCCGCTCGGGCTTGCCCTCGATGTAGGCGAGCATCCCCTGGGGATCGCTCATCGACCACGACCACATGGCCGGGATCTCGCAGCCGGTGCGTCTCGCCATCTCCAGCATGCCGGCGGCGTTCTTCTTCCCCCACTGGGTGAAGAGCAGGTCCTTGATGGTGTCGTTCGGGTCCTCGCGCTGGTAGTAGCCCTCCCAAAAGGCGGTCATCTCTTCCTCGGAAGCATCCAGCAACCACAGGCCCAGGCGGGCGTAGAGGGGGCCGCGTTCGAGCTGCAACAAGCTCTCCACGGTATCGGTGGATTTCGGCAGGGGCCCGGGCTTCACCAGGGTCAGCTTCGGATCCGCCGGGTCTTTGCCACTGGCAGCGCCGCCTTTGGCTGGCATGGGCGATGCCGCTTCCGCCGGATTTGCCATGGAGGTCCCGGGGCCTCCGCCGAGACGGCTGACGCCAAAACCGGTGGCAAGGCCCAAGCCTGCGAGAACCGGCAAAAGATAGGCGCGGGATTCCATCTGTTATCATCTGCTAGCGGAGCCCGTGGATGCTGGCAAGGGAGGCATTGTGAAAACGGCGCTTAGAGGCGGTCTTAAGTCAGGGACCGCTCGGAGAGCGGTCCGGCTTATGGCGGCGCTCCAATCCGAACCGGCATCGTAGCGGGGCTTCAAGCCGTCCGCCGCCGGACCTTTCGGAGAAAGGTCCCTGCCTTGCTGAGGCAGGCGGAGGCATTCCCTACCGCGAAGCGGGCTTCCGGTCCGGCACGCGATCCGCTAGAGAGCACGCCATGCCTGCCGATTCCCGATTCATGCACCGCGCCATCGAGCTTGCCCGGCTGGGCATGAACTCCGGTGCCGGCGGTCCTTTCGGCGCGGTGGTGGTGAAGAATGGCGAGATCATCGGCGAGGGTTACAACCGGGTGGTCGGCACGAATGACCCTACCGCCCACGGGGAAATCGTGGCGATCCGCGAGGCCTGCGCGCGGCTTGGAAGCTTCAGCCTGGCAGGCTGTGAAATCCACACCACCGGCGAGCCGTGCCCGATGTGCCTGGGCGCGATCCACTGGGCGCGGATCGGGAGGATCTACTACGGCTTCAGTATCACGGACGCCGCCGCGATCGGCTTCGACGACCGCGAATTTTACCGTCAGTTCACCCTGCCGCCCGCCGAAAGGGAAATGCCGTGCGAGGAGCTCGCGGCGGCGGAGGCAAAAGCGCTGCTAGGCGAGTACCTGGCGCTCCCGGAACGGGTGGCCTATTGATTGAAAAAGCCCGCCATGAGCGGGCCTTCGCAAAGAGCTGGGAGGCTCGGAAAATCAGTCCACCAGATTGTCGATCCGCTGCGCGAGTTCGATGTCCGCTTCCGTCACGCCGCCCGCATCGTGGGTGGTCAGGACGAGGGTCACCTTGGTGTAGCGGATGCGGATGTCCGGATGGTGCTGCGCTTCATCAGCGATCTCGGCGAGGTCATTGACGAAATCGATCGCCTCCATGAACTCCTCGAACTCGACGGTGCGGGTGATGGCTTTTTTCTCATGCTCCCACTCGGGGCATTTTTTGAGAGCGGCGGTAAGATCGTCGTCTTCGAGCAGGTCAGACATGGCGAGGGAAGTTGCGGAGGGAGATTGCGTTCACCGATTCTCGCTTGGCAAGCGAGTTTGCGCCGTAATTTCGCGATGGCCGGGGTTTGCAGCGGGACGACTCCGGGTGTATCGCTGGATTCATGAATTGGCTGCTACCGCTCGCCGCTCTTTCCGCCGCGTTTCTTGCCTCCTGCGCCCCTTCCACCCCGGCTTCGCGAATCGCCGCGCAGCCGGCCGTGTATGAGGGACTCTCCGGCAAGGAAAAGCAGTTGGTAAGCCAAGGGCAGATCGACAAGGGCATGGGCACCGAGGCCGTCTATCTGGCCTGGGGCCGCGCCACCCGGGAGTATGAGGGCAGCGAGACCGGTGCCCGCACCCTGCGCTGGGACTACACGTCCACGACTCCGGTTAGTGGCAATGCCTACGGCTACTTCGGAGCCTTCGGCTGGGGCAGCGGGCGCTTCGGCCCTTACGGCGGCCCGTATGGCTACTATCCGAGCTACGGTTACGGTCAGGAGGTGGTTTACGCGCCCTACCTGCGGGCACGGGTGCTATTCCGCAACGGCCGGGTCAGCTCCTGGGAAAAGAGCCGCTGAAAAGCCGCGGGTTTGGAGACTTGAACTCGGCGGAGATCCGGGGATGGTAGCGGCCACGTTGCCATCATGAAACTCATCCGACCCATCCTGCTCGCCGGGGCCGCACTTGCGGCCGGTCTGCTTTCTTCCTGTCAAACCACCAGCAGCTCGGGCTCCGGCTCGCTGGCGGCCTACCACGCCTACGACCGCCCGGCCAAGAAGCCTTCCAACCCTTCCGCGGTGAAGGTCAAGGTCTCGCTTTCGACGCAAATGGTCTACGTCATGGAAAACGGCAGCCCGCTGCTGGTCATGCCGGTTTCCGTGGGTGCCCCGGGTTCGCGCACTCCATCGGGGACCTTCACGATCTTCAAGAAGGAGCACAAGCACCGCGCCAACACCCACGGCTACGCCTACTCCGGCAACCAGGTGAAGAAGACCATGCTCTCCAGCAAGCCCGGCGGCTGGTCCTTCAAGGGCACGCCGATGCCTTACTGGTGCGAATTCAAGGCCAACTACGGCTTCCACACCGGCTGGGTGAAGCACACGCCCTGCACCCACGGCTGCATCCGCATGCACGAGAACCTGGCGCCCAAGTTCTATCAGTTGGTGAAGGTCGGCACCCAGGTGAACATCGCCTCCAGCCAGCCCGAGGATTCGACCTTGGGTAAGATCAAGCTGGCTCCCGACGCCGGCCCGCTGCCGGACTACGGTGGCAACATGTACGTCGGCGACGGCTACTTCACGCAGCACAAGGCGGCGCAATTCGAGTAAAGCGGCTTTCGTTTTCCAAGGCCTCGTCCGCAAGAGCGGACGGGGCTTTTTTCATTCCCAAAGCAGCAGCTTGAGCGCGAGGGCGATCAGGGCGAGGCCGAAGATGCCATCGATCCAGCGGGCCGAGCGCTCGTAGCGGCCGCGCAGCGGGGCCCATTGCAAAAGCCGCGCCCAGAGCGCCCACAGGACTCCGCCCTGGATGACCACCAAGCCGATCATGGCGAAGGGCCACCACGCCGGGCGCGGCCCGCCGAGGAAGGGGGCGCTGGTGGTGGCGAGGAAGACGACCGCCTTCGGATTCACAAGATTGCAGAGCAGGCCGCGGACGTAGGGATGCCGCCGCAAGGATGCGGCAGGAATCTGCGACGGCCCGGCCACCGGTTGCGGCGCGGAAAAGGCGGAGCGCAGCAGGCACCACGCGAGCCACCCGAGGTAGACCGCCGCGAACCACGAGATCCAGCGGTGGAGGACCGGGCTCTTTTGGAAGGCCACCGACAGACCACCCACCGCGATCGAGGTGTGGACCACCAGTCCGGTCGCGATGCCGAAGGCCATGATGGCCCCTGCCTTCGCTCCCTCCGCCAAAGCGGTGCGTGTCAGTAGAAGCATATCCGGCCCCGGGCTAAACTGCCCCAATGCCATCAAACCTGCAAACGCCGCCAAATCCCCGATCTCACTCACGCTTGCGCAAGCTTCTAGCCCGGCCAGCGGCCGCGAGTCACCGCCGGAAACCGGAATTCGATGGTGTTTGCCCTTCAAGCCGGAATTCGGGATGAATCCCCCGATGTCCGATTCATCGTCCGAGAACTCCCTGAAACCGCTCGCCGTCCTGATCGATGCGGACAATGCCTCCGCGTCGGTCATCGCCTCGGTGCTGGCGGAAGTCGCCACGTACGGTACGGCCAGCGTGAAGCGGATCTATGGGGATTGGACCACGCCGAACCTCGGCGGCTGGAAGAAGTCCCTGCTCGAGCATTCGATCCAGCCGATCCAGCAATTCGGCTACACCACGGGCAAGAACTCGACCGACAGCGCCATGATCATCGATGCCATGGACCTGCTTTATACAGGGCGCTTCGCCGGCTTCTGCCTGGTGACCAGCGACAGTGATTTCACCCGGCTGGCCGCGCGCATCCGCGAGCAGGGGCTTACGGTGTATGGATTCGGTGAGAAGAAGACGCCGAAGCCCTTCGTTTCCGCCTGCGACAAATTCGTTTACACGGAGGTCATCAACGCGATTTCCGAGTCTGGCACAGGGAGCGAGGGAAGCGGCACCGCGATCCAGAAGAAAAGCGGGGCCGAGCTGAGGAAGGACCAGAAGCTGATCAATGGCATCCGCAAGGCGATCGAGGCGGTGACCCGGGAAGAGGACGAGTGGGCCTCGCTCGGCGGGGTCGGTTCGAATCTTCTCAAGCTCATGCCGGACTTCGACTCCCGGAACCACGGGTACGGCCGGCTCAGCGATCTGATCAAGGCGACCGACCTTTTCGAAATCGACCGTCAGAGCCAGCAGGCAAAAGTCCGCCCGAAGCCGAAGAAGGGGTGATCTCAAGACCATTTCATCGAAGCGATCATGTCCGCGAGACGGTATTTGCCCGCCACTACTCCCAAGGGTGAGGCGGCTTTTTCTGCGGAGAATCTTCGTAAGAAAAGCCCGAAGGGGCTCGAGCGCGCGTTGAATTCCAAAAGCGGAACAGGCGCGGCAGACCTCGGATCTTGCCGCAACACGAAGAGCGGCCGAACCCCGGAAAAGCGCAGTCCGGCCCAAGCGAAGACGAACAAGGGTAACGCCGCGAGAAGCAGGACCGAAGCGCAGAGAGACTCGAAAATCCGGACCATTGCTTTTCGAGTCTGGCGGGATTCCTGAATCCGGCAAGTTCACAGTCAGCACGAAAAAGGGGACAACCCGATTTCTTCCCTCAAGCGAAGAATCGAAGTAAACCCCGCTGCTGACGCCGGACGTTAAATAGAAACCGGGGTGCCGCGACGCTTGAGGTGTCGCGGCCGGCGCGCCCGGTGCTGAAACATGCCGACCGCTCCAACAGTAGCTTCCGATTCAACCCATGGCCATCCTCACCGACCGGAAATCCCTGCGCGAATATGACGTCATCATCGTAGGCTCCGGCGCGGGAGGCGGGATGATGGGAATGCTTCTAGCCCTGAACGGCGTGAAGGTCCTGATGATCGAGGCCGGGCGGAACTACGACCCGCAGAAGGAGACGCCGATGTTCAACACGCCGGACCAGGCGCCGCTGCGCGGCAAGGGCACAGCGGACCGCTTTTTCGGCCACTACGATGCCACGGTCGGCGGCGGCTGGCAGGTCCCGGGCGAGCCCTACGGCGACAAGCCGGGCACCGACGAGGAATTCTGGTGGTGGCGGCCGCGCATGCTTGGCGGGCGCACCAACCACTGGGGCCGGATCTCGCTGCGTTTCGGTCCCTACGATTTCAAGCCGAAGTCCCGCGATGGCCTCGGCTTCGACTGGCCGATCTCCTACGAGGACCTGGCCCCCTATTACGACAAGACCGAGATGATGGTCGGCATCCACGGCTCGAACGAGGGCATGGAAAACACCCCCGATTCCTCGCCCGGCGTGCTCCAGCCTCCGCCCAAGCCGCGGGCCTGCGAACTGGTGATCAAGAAATACGGCAAGGGCTTGGGAATCCCGGTCATTCCGATCCACCGCGCGGTGCTGACCGAGCCGATGAAGGGGGCCGAAATTGCGGCGAAGCTCTTCCCTAACAACCCGAAGGCGCAAAAGATCGTCGGCGACGACATGTCGAACCGCGCGGCCTGCTTCTGGGCCACGCCCTGCGGCCGCGGCTGCTCGATCCGCGCGAACTTCCAGAGCACGACCGTCCTGTTGCCGCCGGCCCTTGCGACCGGGAATCTCGACATCATCACCGACGCGATGGTGCGCGAGGTGATCACCGATGCCACCGGCAAGGCCACCGGCGTCCATTTCGTGGACAAGCTCACGCGGGTCGATTCCATCGCCAAGGCTGGCGTGATCGTCCTGAGCGCCAGCACCTGCGAGACCGCCCGGATCCTGCTCAATTCCAAGAGCGCGCTGTTCCCGAACGGCCTCGCCAACAGCAGCGGTCAGGTCGGCAAGAACCTGACCGACAGCGTCGGCTCCGCGCTCGGCGGCCACATCCCGCAGATGGAGAGCCTGCCGCCTTACAACGAGGACGGGGCCGGCGGGGAGCACCTCTACACCCCGTGGTGGAACTACAAGATCCAGGAGACCCTCGGCTTCGCCCGCGGCTACCACATCGAGATGGGCGGCGGTCGTGACATGCCGAGCATGGGCTCCCTGGGGATGCTCGACGGGACCTCGCCGGGCATTTACGGCAAGAAGCTCAAGGAGGAGGCCCGCCGCTACTTCGGCGCGGGCATCGGCTTCGCCGGACGGGGCGAGATGATCCCGAACGAGCACTGCTACTGCGAGGTTGATCCGACCCGCGTCGACCAATGGGGTATTCCGACCCTGCGCTTCCACTGGAAGTGGTCGGACCACGAAATCGACCAGGCGACCCACATGCAGAACACCTTCGCCGAACTCATCACGGCGATGGGTGGCAAGGCGACGCCACGACCCGGCCGCGAGGCGTTGAACAAGCCCGGCGAGATCATCCACGAAGCCGGCACCGCGATGATGGGCAGCGATGCGAAGACCTCGGTGGTCAATTCCTTCGGCCAGACTTGGGACGTGAAGAATTTGTTCCTGATGGACGCTTCGATCCTGCCCTCGAATCCCGATAAAAACCTCACGCTGACGGTGCTGGCACTGGCCTGGCGCTCCGCCGACTACCTGCTGGACGAGCTCAAGCAGGGCAACATCTAACCAAGCGCCGCCATGCACGAATCCAACATTTCCCGCCGCAGCATCTTCAAGCTGGTGGCTGCTGCCAGTGCCGCAGGCTCCCTGGCCCCGGTGGGTGCCGAGCCGCCGAAGCCGCTGACCCGCCATTTCAAGAATCCGCTCAGCGATCCGGACTACACCACCAAGCAGATCCCCTGGGATCTGCCCTTGGAAGCGTCCGAACTCGCGACCTTGGCCCTATTGGTGGATCTGATCATGCCGGCGGATGAGTCTTCGCCTGCGGCCTCGGCCATTGGCGTCCATGATTTCCTGAACGAGTGGGTGGGCGCTCCCTATGCGGAGAACCGGGAAGACCACGATACGATCCGCGGCGGGGTTTCCTGGATCAATACCCACACCTGGAAACTCCACGACAAACCCTTCGCGGCCGTCACCCCGGACCAGCAAACGGCGATCCTCGACAGCATCTGCGATGCCTCGAAGGCCCCGCCCGAGCTGGCCTACGGCGCGCGCTTCTTCAAGAAGCTCCGCATGCTAACCCTCGGCGGCTACTACACGCACCCGGCGACGTGGAAGAGCCTCGGGTATGTGGGGAACGTGCCGATCGCCGGACCCTATCCGGGGGTGCCGGATGAGATTATCAAGATCCTGGGGCTGGAGGGGGTTTAGCCCAAGGAGGGGGGGGCGTCTCGCGCCCCTCGGCTCACATCGCCTTCACCGCCAGCACGTAGGCCAGCACCGCCTTCTCGTCCGACGGCTCGAGGCCGGCGTGGCGGATCATTTTCGGCATCACCTCTTGCCAATCCTCGGTCTCCACCTTCTTCGGCAGCATGTAGTGGTGGCACTGGCCGCACTGAAGGATGTAGGTCGCATTTCCGTGCTTCAGCACGTCGAGCGAGGTCTTGCTCTTCGCTGCCATCTCGGGGGTCGGGTTCGGCACTTCGGAGATCCCGCCCACCTCCGGATCGCCGCCGCTGGCCATGTTTCCGTCCGCCGGCATGCCGGTGCCGCCGCAGGAAGCCAAAATCCACGTCATCCCGAGCAGCGCCAGCCATCTTTGCATGGCGCAAGCCTAGGACATGGCACCGCCGCTGCTCAACCTGCAATCCCGTCCGATTTCCCGCTTTTTCCGTGGGCGGGGAAGCGTTTTGACATTTAATCCCCCTCTCCTAAGCTCCCGCGCGCGAAGCGGCAATTTGCCGCCTTCGCTTCGTGCCCATCCATTCTATCCTACCTCATGGACACCCTGCGTTCCTTCAAAACCGGCTCCGGAGCCGACGGCAAATTCTACTCGCTCCCGGCCCTGGCCGAGCAAGGCTTCCCGAACCTCGCCAAGCTGCCGGTTTCGATCCGGATCGTGCTGGAATCGGTGCTGCGCTGTGTGGACGGCCGGAAGGTGACCGAAAAGGACGTGGCCAATCTGGCGAACTACGACGCCAAGACCCCGGGTGAATACGAGATTCCCTTCACCGTCGCCCGGATCGTCCTCCAGGACTTCACCGGCGTGCCGCTTCTCGTGGACGTGGCCGCCATGCGCGATGCCGCGGTCAAGCGCGGGGCCAAGCCGGAGAAAATCGAGCCGCTGGTGCCGGTCGATCTGGTGGTGGACCACTCGGTGCAGGTCGATTTCGCCGGTTCCCAGTTCTCGCTCGATCGCAACATGGCGATCGAATTCATCCGCAACCGCGAGCGCTACGAGTTCCTGAAGTGGGGCCAGCAGGCCTTCAACACTTTCTCCGTGGTGCCTCCGGGCATCGGCATCGTCCACCAGGTGAACCTTGAGTTCCTGGCGAAGGGCGTGCTTTCGAAGGATGGCGTCTACTACCCGGACACCCTCGTCGGCACCGACTCCCACACCACCATGATCAACGGCCTCGGCGTCGTCGGCTGGGGCGTGGGCGGCATCGAGGCGGAAGCCGGGATGCTCGGCCAGCCGGTGACCTTCCTGGTCCCGGAAGTCGTCGGCGTCTACCTCCACGGCGAGCTGGCCGAGGGCGTGACCGCCACCGACCTGACCCTGCGCATCACCCAAGTCCTGCGGAAGCACGGCGTGGTCGGCAAGTTCGTGGAATTCCACGGCCCCGGCGCGAAGGCGCTCTCCCTGCCCGACCGTGCGACCATCGCCAACATGGCCCCGGAATACGGCGCGACCATGGGCTTCTTCCCGGTCGATGAGGAGACGATCGCCTACATGCGCGGCACCGGTCGCACCGAGGAGCTCTGCACCACGGTGGAGAATTACTACAAGGCGCAGGGCCTCTTCGGCATTCCCGACAAGGGCGATTGCGAATACACCGACCTGCTCGAGCTGGATCTCTCGACCATCGTCCCGTCCGTCGCCGGCCCGAAGCGCCCGCAGGACCGGATCGACGTCACCGCTCTCCGCGAAAGCTTCGACACGCTCTTCACCGCTCCGGTTTCGGCGGGCGGCTTCGGCCTCGCCGCGGATCAGCGCGAGAAGCGGGTGAAGCTGACCATGCGCGAGAAGGCCGGCGTGTCCGTGGACTCGCTGCTTGCCACCGATGGTAACCACAAGCCCTTCGAAGGCGGCCCGCGCAATGAAGTCGAGATGGTGACGAACCGGCCGACTCCCGATTCCCCGGATCCCGATCTCTTCCCGAACGGCCCCGTCGACTTGGAGCTGGCCCACGGCTCGATCCTGATCGCCGCCATCACCTCCTGCACCAACACCAGCAACCCGAGCGTGATGATCGCCGCGGGCCTCGTGGCGAAGAAGGCAAACGCGCTCGGCCTGACCGTGGCTCCTTACGTGAAGACCTCGCTGGCTCCCGGCTCGCGCGTCGTCACCGATTACTTCGAGGCCACCAACCTGCAGAAGGAACTCGACCAGCTCGGCTTCCAGACCGTCGGCTACGGCTGCACCACCTGCATCGGCAATTCCGGCCCGCTGCATCCGTCCATCGAGGGCGCGATCCAGGAAGGCAGTCTGGTCTGTGCCTCGGTGCTCTCCGGCAACCGTAACTTCGAGGCCCGCGTCCACGGTTCGATCAAGGCGAACTTCCTGATGAGCCCGCCGCTGGTGGTCGCCTACGCCCTGGCCGGTCGCGTCGATCTCGACCTGACCACCGAGCCGCTCGGCAATGACAAGAGCGGCAATCCGGTCTTCCTCAAGGATCTCTGGCCGACGCACCAGGAGGTCAAGGACCAGCTCGCCGCCGCGCTGAAGCCCGCCGTCTATCAGAAGCTCTACGGCGACCTCGACTCCGCGAATCCGAAGTGGGCCGAAATCTCCGGCAGCACCGGCGCGACCTACGCTTGGGATCAGTCCTCCACCTACATCCAGTCCCCGCCCTTCTTCGACGGCGGCGCGACGGTGGTGGGTGACATCCTCAATGCCCGCCCGCTCGGCATCTTCGGCAACTCGGTCACCACCGACCACATCTCGCCCGCCGGGTCGATCAAGGCTACCTCGCCCGCGGGCAAATACCTGATCGAAAACGGCGTCGAGAAGGCCGAGTTCAACTCCTACGGCGCACGCCGCGGCAACGACCGCGTGATGACCCGCGGTACCTTCGCCAACGTCCGGATCAAGAACCTGATGTGTCCCGGCATCGAAGGCGGCTACACCCAATACTTCGGCACCGGCGAAGTCTCCGCCCCCGACCAGAAGATCGAAGCGGTGGACGGCGCGCAGCCGACCTTCATCTACGACGCCTCGATGGCCTATCAGGCCGACGGCACCAAGCTGATCATCATCGGCGGCGAGGACTACGGCATGGGCTCTTCCCGCGACTGGGCCGCCAAGGGCACCCGCCTGCTCGGCGTCTCCGCCGTGGTCACCAAGTCCTTCGAGCGCATCCACCGCTCGAACCTGATCGGCATGGGCGTGCTGCCGCTGAACTTCATCCACAGCGACGACTACGACCGCGTGAAGTCCCTCACCGAAGCCCGCTTCGACATCACCGGCATCGGCGGCGAGCTGAAGCCGATGCAGGACGCCCTGCTGATCGCGCACCTGCCGGATCACTCGCGCATCGAGTTCCCGCTGAAGGTCCGCCTCGATACCCCGGCAGAAGTCGACTACTACCTCGCCGGCGGGATCCTGCCTTACGTGCTGGATCAGATCCTGGAGGCGTAAGCATTCGCAACACTCCAGTTGCCACCCTTCAAAGGCTGCTTCCTACCCGGAAGCGGCCTTTTTTGTTCATGACACGCTACCCTTTGCTGTCTTGCCGCATCAATCCGACAGCGGATTCCAAACCTTTGCGAATCCCAAACCCTCGAAATCCTTCACGTTTACCGTGGCGAATTGGGTCACTCCGCTCCGGAGGAGGGTAAGAGCCGTCCGCCAATCGTAGGCACGGCGACGAGCGAACTGCTTCGCGCGCAGCGCTGGCCAGAGGGCATCGTGAAAGAAGCGGCTATCCGGCGGAAAACCGACAAGTTGCCAGGAGGGGTGACGCCGGAATGCTTCACAAACCCGCGCCGCTTCGGTCCCATCCAGAGGCTTGGCAAGCACCGCAGGATTCCGGAGAAGCACATACAGCTCCAGAAGGATAAATTCGGAGATCACCACATCGTCCCGCTCATGCAGCGTCTCAACAAAGGATGCCGCTTTCAGATGAAGAGGGTTTTTCGACTCGAGTGCCGGCAGGAGAATGTTCGTGTCTATGGAGATCATTTTGCCTTTTTGGGGCGGCCTTGATCGGCGGTCGCGATATCGTGCAACTGGTCAAGCGGCACCTTGATGCCTCCGCCATTTACGACAGGTAGCTTCCAAGTTTTGTCCTGCGCTTCGTCCTCAGGATAGCGCTCCAGAAACAGCTCCAAGCCACGACGAGTCATCTCCGCCAGCGAAAGTTCACGCTGCGCGGCAAATCGTTTCGCCCGTTGGTAGAGTTCATCGGGAAGCTGGATCTGCGTCCGGGTCATGCTGTAAATCTTACATCAGTCTGCCCCCGGGTCAATTCCCTCTCACTCCGTCCTGACCAACATGAACGCGCCTCTGCTACCGTTTTTCACCCCTTCTCCGGAGCTGGAGCGGTAAAGGCCGGACCCTTCTTGAAACTCCATCAAGTTCGCCAACAAATCCGACAGAGATTTTGAACGTCTGGATTCCTAAAGAGTCTATGACCCTGAAGACCGCGCTCTGCGTGGCTTTCATGTAAGGGTGAACAGCACAAAATCAGCTTCCTTGTCCATGGGTGTGGACGTCTAACGGAAAATGATTCAGGCCGTCAGGGGTGGGACCTTGACGGCCTACCCTTGTACACGTGGCGCGCCGCTTTGTGGGAGGGCGCCGGGAAATGCTCTCCGGGAACTCCGGCGGAGGGTGGAACCCTTCTCATGCGCTGAAACGCGTTGCGAAATTAGCCCGAGCCGAGCTACAGTAGGCATATGAAGAAAGCGGAGAAAGAACCGGAGATTATCACGCGCGGCGGAAAGCCGGTTTCCGTGATTCTCCCGATCGCTCAATACGAGCGCCTGCTCCAACGTCTGGAAGATGCCGAGGACACCGCCTGCTTGAAGAAGGCGCGCGCCAAAACGCTCTCCTTTAGGCCGCTTGAGAGCTACCTCGCGGAGCGCCGCAAATCCGGTGTATGAGATCCTTATAGAGCGGGCCGCGGAGAAAGATCTGCGGCGCTTGACGGAAGAGGTTCACAATCGGGTGATTCGATCTCTCCGGACTTTGGCGACCGAGCCACGGCCCGCCGGTGCCAAGAAACTCGTCGGTCAAAAGCAGATTGGCGACTGAGGGTCGGAGATTACCGGATTCTCTACGAGATTGCCGATTCGATCCGCGTCGTGAGGGTCTATCGGGTGCGTCACCGGCGTGACGTTTACGAATGAGGGGGCCTTTCGACGAGTTTTTTACGTGCAACACTGAGAGGTTGGAAAAAAATTCAGAACCTTTGAACGTCTCGGTTACTGAAGAGTCTATGACCCTGAAGACCGCGTTTGACGTGAGTTTTCATGTAAGGGTGAACAGCACAAAATCAGCTTCCTTGTCCATGGGTGTGGACGTCTAACGGAAATGATTCAGGCCGCCAGGGGTGGGACCTTGGCGGCCTACCCTTGTACCCCGGTGGCGTCCGGATCACTTCCTGCCCTCGCCCACCAGCCCCGCCATCGTCCGCGTCATGAACTTCCTGGCAGGAGCAAGATGCCGGGTGAGGCCGAAAAAGACGGAACGCAGCGGAGTCAGCCATTCGTGGTCGGATTGAAACCACGGGGTGAGCTGACGGCTGGCGAGGCGATAGTAGGACAGGGCCAGCTTCCGCTCCCGGCTGTAGCGGTCCAAGGCTGCTTGAAGGGGCAACTCAGCCACGCATCTCGCGAGGCAAGAGGCATCGGCTAGCGCCAGATTCACCCCTTGGCCGAGCTGCGGGCTCATCGCATGCCCCGCATCGCCAAGCAGCACCACGCCCTCGCCGTGCCAGCGGCTCATGCCGACATCGCCGTAGCGGGCTGTTAGGACCTGGCTCCAGTCCGTGATCTGATCGAGCAGCGGCTGCGCCCTCGGGGACACGTCGAGGATGTCCCGCTTCCACGCCTCCAGCGGGCGGGCCCGGATCGCAGCATCGTCCGCGAGTTTGATGCTCCAAAAGAGACTGACCAAGGGCTCGCCGCCGTCCAGTTCCGTGCCGGTCGCGAGGAATCCCAACAAGCGCCGGGTGCCGTGCACAATCTGGAACAGTTCCCTCTCCGGAAATGCCCCGCGATTCCCGCCGATGAACCAGTGTGCGCCCCACGGATAGCCGCGGTCGGTCCCGCGGAAGCCGAGCTTGCCGCGCAGCACCGAGCGCGCGCCGTCCGCTGCCACCAGCAGATCGAAGCCGCCTTCCACCGTTCCATCGGCAAAGCGCAGCTCCCATTTTCCGCCCTCCCGCCGGGCATCTAAGATCTCGCGGCCCCACTGTGTCTCCACGCCCGCCTCCTCCATCGTCCGGATCAAGTGGTGCAACAGCACCGGCCGGTGCAGTCCCAAGCCGAACAGCCCTTCACCAAGCTCGGAATAGCGGAGGTCCAGCACGTCATCCCCCTCGCGGTCCACCACGTGCAGGCGCTCGACCCGCGCGCCCCGGGCCAAGACCTGCTCGAGAATGCCGAGTTCTTTCAACACCCCCATTCCGGAGGGCTGGAGCAAGAAGCCCGCACCGACCGGACGGCATGCTGGAGCGCGTTCGAAAAGCGTCACCCGATGGCCCTGCCGCTGCAACAAAGTCGCCGCCGCCGGTCCTGCGGAGCCGCAGCCGATCACGGAAATCCGCAGCCCTTCCTTCACCCGGCGGATGCTTCACCTACGACGCAACCCGGCAAGCTTGTCTTTGGCATCGGGCGTGGGAGCATGCCGCGGTGTCGCCTCTTTCCCGCCGCAGCTTTCTGGGCCTCTCAATCGCGTCACTCCCGGCATGGGCCGCGGAAAAGCCGGCGCTCCGCTACCTGCAACCGGCGGACGCGGGCTACGAGGACGCCCGCCGTCCCTTCAATTCCTGCATTCTCCTCAAGCCCGCACTCATCGCGTGCTGCCGCACCGAGGCGGACGTGGTCGCAGCCGTCCGCCATGCCAAGGACGCCGGCCTACCGGTCGCGGTGAAGAGCGGCGGCCATGCCTTCCACGGCTTCAGCCTGAACGAGGGCGGACTGGTGGTGGAACTCTCGGGGATGAACAACCGGCTCCTGGAGCAGGGCAGCTACCGCTTCAGCGCCGGGCCCGGTCTCAAGCTCCGCGATTGCTACTCATGGCTGCTCGCGCGCGGACGCCTGCTGCCCGCCGGGTCCTGCGGCGGCGTCGGTCTAGCCGGCCTCACCCTCGGCGGTGGCTACGGCCTGTTTTCCCGCGAGTTCGGGCTGACCTGCGATCACTTGACCCAAGTCCGGATGGTCAATGGCAATGGCGAGATCCGCGACTCGCGCGACGAACCGGAGCTGCTCTGGGCCTGCCGCGGCGGCGGCAATGGCAACTTCGGCATCGCCACCTCTTTCACCTTCGAGACCCAAGCCGCGCCGCCGAACCTGGCCACCCGCAAGTTCACGGCCAAGGGCCTCGATGCCTCCGGGCTCGCCCGCCTTCTGGAACGCTGGTTCGAGATCGCGGCCACCCTTCCTGATCCCTGCTTCTCCGCCGTGATCCTGAATGGCAGCCAGGCGACCGTCCTCCTCACCTCGACGGAATCCGCGGACGGCCCCGCCTTCGCCGCGGCCACGAAATCGTTTTCCCAAGCCGGCCTCTCCTCGAAGGGCTCCCTCACCAAGCCGCTTGCGAGCTCGATCGGCCGCTACGAGGGCCGCCCCGGCCCCCTGCCCTTCGACAACGTCTCCGCCGGCTTCTACCGCAGCTTCGCCGATCTCCAATCCGCCGCCGCCGGGATCTGCGCGACGGTCCGCGAGACCCCCGGCCTGATCTTCCAAGTGAACACGCTGGGAGGCGCGATCACCCGGGCAGCGGCGTCCGCCTATCCGCACCGCGGATTCCCCTTCCTCGGCGAGCTGCAGGCATACTGGGAGAAGGGCAAAATCCCCGCGAAGCTGGCCGCCGGGCACGCCTCAGTTCGCCAAGCCCTGGCCGCCGCCGGCATCCGCCGCCACTACCGGAATTACCCCGACCCGCGGCTGGAAAATTGGCAGGATGCCTACTTCAGCGGGACCTACGCCCGCTTGCAGGCACTCAAGGCGAAGCTCGATCCGGGCGACCGCATCCGGCATCCCCAGAGCGTCCGGCTTCCCGCCGTTTGAAAGGGTTTCCCTAAAATAATCAGAATCTTTGAACGTCCCGATTGCTGAAGAGTCTATGACCATGAAGACCGCGCTCTGCGTGGCTTTCATGTAAGGGTGAACAGCACAAAATCAGCTTCCTTGTCCATGGGTGTGGACGTCTAACGGAAAATGATTCGGGCCGCCAGGGGTGGGACCTTGGCGGCCTACCCTTGTACGGGCATAGGGCCCTCGCGATCTCTGCGTCGCCAAGCGGTGCCCTGCCTTACCCTGAATGGAAGCAAGGGAACCGGGTGTTTACGATTGGCTGGAACCCAAGGCCCAATAGCTCAATCTCAAATCACCCAATTCCCTTTTCAAGTTTACTGCTCGACCACCCGGAAGCCCAGATCGGGACGCCGGGTCTCGCGCTTGTCCATCCACTCGCGGGCCAAGGCACCGCCGGCCGGCTTCAAAAAGGATCCGCCGATGATCACCCAGCCCTTCTCGCCGAGCGGGTTGGCCGGATTGATGGCGAAGCTGCCGGTCCACTCGGAAACGGAGCCAGCCATGCCATGGAGTCCGGAGGGGGTGCAGTCGGTGGGCGGCACCTGCTGGACCGGCCCCCAGCCCGCGGGCCGCAGCGCGGTGGGGTCGGGAAGGTTCAGCCGCATCGCGGCGAACCACTCTTCCTGGCTAGGCAGGCGGCAGCTCTTCCAAGTGCAGTAGGCGGCGGTATCCCACCAGTCGACATTCACCACCGGGCAGTCCTTGGTCATGGCGCGGCCTTCCCATTGGCCGCCCGCCTTGGCCGCCGAATACATCGCGGTCCAAGCCTCCGGCTCGTGGTCGGTTTTATCCTCCGGTTGGCTGGCGTCGTCGTAGGCTCCCCGGCGCTCGGCAGGCAGGCTGGCGAGGGCTGCCAGGAAATCGGCATACTCGCCGACGGTGACTTCGTGGGCCGAGAGCGAAAAGGCATTCAGCTTGCCAGTCCCGCCATCCGGCAGGGGATGGCCGCCGCCGAGCACGATCACCGGTGGGGGAAGTTGCTGGGACGAGCCCTTGCCACCACTGCCGAACTTCATGGCCATCACCCCGATCGCCACCACGAATCCCAGCGCCACCACCCCCAGGATCAGCGGCAAGGGCGACTTCCGGCCCACCGCCCGCGCGGTCGGCGGAGCCGAGACATGGGGCGACACCGGCTCGATCAATTGCTGCTCGATCTGCTCCGTGTAAGCGTGGACCTCTCCCCAGGTCATCGTGCGGCCGAGGTTTTCGCCACGCATCCATGACAAGAGGGTCACCATCCGCGAGGCCCCGGAACGACCGTCCGACACCAGCGGCGGCAGGGTCCGGCCCAGGGTGATGATGTCATCGGCAGAGCGCCCCGGCGGGCGGTCGCCGGCCCGTGCCAGATTGGCAATCCGGACCACCCCGTGGTCATCGAGGAAAATATCGTCGGGCCCCAGCGACGCGGTCGAAATGCCCGCCGTTTCCAAGGTCATGCACGCCTCCGAGACCCGCCGCAGGATCTGCGCGACCTGCGCCGGCTTCAGCGATTGCCGGGCGTTCATGCGCGCCTCCAGCGAGGTGCCCGGCAGGCGCTCGAGCGTGGCGTAGCAGTGCTGGTCATTGGAGACCGCCTCGTAGACCGACCCGATCAAGGGATGGTCCACCGCCGCCTTCACCCGGATATCGGCCAGGAATTGCTCGCGGCGGTCGAAGGCGCTCGGCTTCAGTTCGAAAAGCACCACCGGGCGACGGATCGCCGCCTGTTCCGCCAGCCATGTCAGGGTCACCGGGCTTTCGCCAATCAGGGCATCGAGACGATAGTCGCCGAGCAGGCTGCCGGCGCGGGAGTGAGGATCATCCATGGGGTCAGCGAGGCAGAGGAGGCACCCCGGCCGGGGAGTTCAGGTCCGGCATTTTCGGAGGAAGAAGGATATCGGCGGAATCGATGATATCCTCGTTCTCGAGGAAGCGCGGGAAGTCGTCCTCCCGCGGCTGATCGGCATGACTGCCAATCGGACCCTGCGCGGAGAGATGGCGCGGCCACGACCGGGTGTCGATGAGTTCGCCCTTGTAGTAGAGCTTGGCCACCACCCCGTAGTAAGTGCGCCTGCCGAAAAGCTGCTGCTGCTGGGCGTCCTGCGGCGGCAGGACGTAGTTCAGGCGCAGCGATTCCTCGCCTCCCACGAAATCCATGGCGCCGCTCACCCACTCCGGAATGGCCGCGACCGTGCAGGGGACGATCTCCTTCTTCCCGTTGATCACGGTGGAGTCGTAGAAGTCCACGTTCACCGAGAGATCATTCGAGCCGATCTGGGCACCCGGCGCGGCTTGCACCGGCACCGTGACCACGGTGCGCTCGCCGTCCTGGAACTCGCGGTCGGGGAAAATCCGCAGGTTGCCGAGACGCAGTTCGTCGCGCATCTGGTCCGGCATCGCGATCCCGTCGCGCAGCTTCTCGGCGGCCATCGTGTAAAGCACCCCGGCCCCGGTCGTGCCGAGGGCAAAAACCGCCTGATAGGCATCCGCCGCCTGATCGACCAGCCGCGGGTCATAGGCGGACATCTCTTCGAAAAGCAGACCGGTCTCGTAGAGCACGTTCGGGTCGGATGGTGCCATCTCCCGGGCTTCGGCGAGCTTCACCAGCGCCGAAGCAGTGTCCGATGCCAGGCGGGCCTTGCGCGCTTCCTGCACCAGACGTTCGACGTTCGGATCGGCAATCGGCGGCGTCGCAAGCGGTCGCGCCGGCGGCAGCGGTGCTGGAACCGGCGGCGGCGGCAGGACGGCCACCACCGGCGCTGCCGGAGCCGCGACCAGCGGAGAGGGCTTGGCCTCCACCGTCACGATCTTGGTGACGATCTTCTCCTCCACGCGGACCTCCCGGGCCTTCTCGACCCGCACCGCCACGGCGATCCCGCCGGCCAGCAATTGGCCGAAGGCGATCACTCCCAAACCCCAACAGGAGAGACGGAAAACATGATCGGAATGGCGGGACTTGCCGGACATGCGGCGGAAACTAGGGAATCGCGCCGGAGGACGCAAGACGGGAGGATGCGCGCTTGTCGGAATCCATTCCGCCGGGCCGCTCCCTTCGCGCCGTGCAGCGTGGGGATGAGGCACCATCCCGACCGCCTGCCCCGCCCCGGTTTTATTCGCGTCCATTCGCGTCCATTCGCGGTTTCAAAAAATCACAGCATCAGGCCCCGCTCCTCCCATACCCGGAACTTCAGGCTCGCAATCCGCCGCCTCCGAGCCGATCCCTCCCGGCGTGCAGCGCGAGGGTGGCATCCGCGAAACCGGACGACGGCTGGAAGGCATGCCGCCCGTTGAAGTCGCCGCGGCGCTCGGCCATCTTCCCGGTCTGGTCTTCTTCGACACCGCCGGCCATCTGCCCGCCAGCTACGGCGCGCCGCTATCCGTCATCGCCGCCCGCCCCCAGGCCATTCTCAGCGGCTCGATCCACGCCGCGGAAGATCGCGCGAAACTCGATGCCGCCTTGGCAAAAGGTGCCGCCTCGCCTGCCCCCGACCGCGGCTTCCCGCTCGGCGGCCTCTGCGGCTGGGTCGACTACGAGGGGAACTTCGTCTTCGGCGATTTCTCCGAAATGCTGGTCCACGACCACCGCAGCGGCGCTTGGCACGAGCAGGGCAACCTTTCCGCGGAAATGCGGACGCCCTCCACCGAACGGCCGCAGATCGGGCCCTTCGCCCCGCTGATGCCGCGCGATACCTTCCTGGACGGCGTCCGGAAGATCCACGACTGGATCGTGGCGGGCGACATCTACCAAGTGAATCTCACCCAGGCATTCCAAGCGGAGGTGGCGGAAGGCGGTCTCTTCGGCCTCTACGAAAACCTGCGCGAGTGCTCCCCCGCCCCGCTCGCGGCCTACCTCAATTTGGCCGGGGCAGAGATCCTCTCCTCCTCGCCGGAAACCTTCCTGCGCATGTCAGCCCGCGGCATCGAGACCCGCCCGATCAAGGGCACCCGCCCGCGCCATGCCGATCCCGACGAAGACCGCCGCTCCGCCTACGAACTCCAGACCAGCCCGAAGGAAATCGCTGAGCTGGTGATGATCACCGACCTCCTGCGCAATGACCTCGGCCAGGTCTGCGAATTCGGCAGCGTCCACGTCGCGGAGATGCTGCAGCTCGAAACCCTGGGCCAGGTCCATCACATGGTGTCCACCGTCACCGGCAGGCTCTTGGAGGAATTCAACCACGTCGCAGCACTGGCAGCCTGTTTCCCCGGCGGCAGCATCACTGGCGCGCCGAAGAAGCGCGCGATGGAGATCATCCGCGAGCTCGAGACCACCCCGCGCGGCATCTACTGCGGTGCCATCGGCTACCTCGGCTACCATGGCGAAAGCCAGTTCAGCATCGCGATCCGGACCCTCGTCCGCGAGGGCCCGAGCCTCAGCTATCACGTCGGTGCCGGCATCGTCGCCGACTCCGATCCCGTGAAGGAATACGAGGAGACCCTGCACAAGGCGGCGGGGATCCGGATGGCGGTGGAGAGATTCGGACGATGAAACCCAATGCCGAATGACGAATTTCCGAATGTCGAATGAAGTGTGTTCCTGAGGATCGGAAGAGACTGATCCTCGCGGCTCAAGCTTCGGAAACACGACATTCCTCATTCGAAAATTCGGAATTCGTCATTGCCGTAGGCGCGTTTTACTTGGCCAGCACCGCCTTCGGGATCTTCTTCTTCTGCTCCCTCAGCGCCCGCGCGATCTTCGGGGCGGCTGTCACCCGCAGATCGATCCGATCGCTCGGATCACGCGACCATTGCAAGTAGAGATCGCTCCTCTTCCCCGCTACCTCGATGGGGAACACCGCCTGCCTGACCTCGTGCGGCCGGTGGGTCTCGATCCGGTTCAGCAGCGAGAGCATCTGCTTGTCGTCGAAGCCGTTCTCCGCGATGACGCGGATGCTTTCAAAAACGAAGGGCAGGTACTCCACCTGCGTGTGAATCCGCACCGTTTGCCGCGGCGAGTAGGCACTCTCCAGCTCGTCCAGCATCTCCTCCGAGCTGGCCTCGCCGAGCTGCTCGTATTCGCGCACCCAGCGGCGGCGGACCAGCCATCCCAAAAGCATCACCAGCGCCCAGACCGCAAGGCCGGTCAGGGCGATGAAAACGGAGAATGCGATTGGTGAGCCCATCGTGAATCGCGCGAGTATACCCCATCTATCCCGGAGGGAAAGGACGCAGTCTCGCGGCGGCGCAAAACCGCGCTTTCCCGTGGCTCGCGCCGCGCCCTCCCATCGTGCGATGACAGGGTCACGTTCCGGCCATGTTGACGGAGCCGGCCGTCATCCCTATCAGCTATGGGATATGTTCGACTTCTCCCGGCGGACCCTTGGCATCCTCTGCATCACCGGCTTCGTCCTGGCCGCCGCAGGCTGGATCACGGCGTGGAACATCGGCGGATCCAAGGATCAGGCGGAACAATCGGCTCCGGCGGACCGGGCATCTTTCAACCGAAAATCGGGCACCCGCCCCTTGAACGGGGTCATGGACACCAAGCTCGTGAGCGATCCGCGGAGCATCCGCTTGGTCGAACTCATGGAGAAGCTGGATCAGGGAGGCCCGGCTGGGCAGCCCAACCCGGCCTTCCTCAAGGCCGCGGAGTTGACTCTGAACGATTCCCTCTTTCACCGCCGCCAGCGTGATTTCCGCCTGCTGATGGAAAAGATGAGGCCGGAGGATGCCCTGGCGATCCACGAGCAATTCAAGCACCTCGAACGGGAAGGCCGCTACTTCGGCAATGAGTACGGAGCCTTCGCCATGCGCTGGGGACAAATCGATGGCGCCGGCGCAATGGCCTACTGGTCGGCCCGGGAGCCCTTCGACATGCCTCACCACGACATGGTGGAGGTGGTCACCGGCTGGGCCCACACGGCCCCGGAGAAAGCCCTCGCATGGATCGACGGCCATAAGGAATTGGTGGGCGACATGAACGCCTACCGGCCCCTGCTGGTGGGCTGGCTCGATGCCGATCCCGTGGCCGCCACCACTTGGCTCGCCAATAGCAAACTCGACCCGCAGCTATACGCCGATTGCGTGAACGGCGCGGTGCTGGACAAGGTCTACTCCGACGGCGTGGAAGGGGCCAGCGATTGGCTGGCCGCGCTGCCCGATGGCGATGCGGAGCTGGGATTCGCCGCCAAGGCCGGGTGGATGACCCACGTCGGCCGGCTCGGCAATCTTGATCCAAGCCTGGCCGCCGCGGCGTGGAGCAAGGTGGGCAGCAAATCCTGGATGGGACCGCAGGAATTCCAGTCCTTTTGCAACTCCGTGGCACACGGCAACCAAGGCAGCCTGGACGCCTTCGCGGAACAGCTCTCCAATCGTTGGCCGGGCACTGAAGCGAGCGCGCAATTCGGCCGCTGGACGGCGGAGAATCCGGAGGCGGTGGGCTCCGTGCTCGCCCAACTCCCGTCCTCCGGCATCCGCAAGGCCGGCGTGGAAGGAATGCTACAAGCTCTCGAAAAATCCGATCCGGGCCTCGCCGAAACCTGGCGCAAGCAGCTCGGGGAATAGCCCATCACAGACGGACGGCTCTACCGCTGGGAGCGCGGAGCCACCGGCCCGCAGGATGGCCCAAGTGGCTCCGGGTGCAGGAGAGGCGTGCAGCAAAGCGACGGCGGTATCCGCACGCACCACGTGAAGTGCCGGTCGCCAAGGGATACCGGACCCCGGCGGAACGCTTAAACCGATCCGGCTTCCGGGACATCTGTAGGTGAACCCTTTCCCGCAGGAGCCGCCCCGCACCGGGCAGCGCTCCCGCGAATGTCTTTAATTTGCCGCGACTTGCGGTATTCTGTCCTCACTAAACCCAGATGAAATTCCCCGCGCGACTCGCCGGCCTTGCCGGAGCGCTTCTCATGCTCGTGACCCCCGCCGCCCGTGGCGAGGCGATGCTCCAGTATTTCAACACGAGCTGGGCGGAACTCACCCGCAAGATGCCGGAACTCGCGGAGGCGGGCTACGATTCCCTCTGGCTTCCACCCCCAACCAAGGCCTCGGGTGGGGCCTCGGTCGGCTACGATTGCTGGGACCGCTTCGATCTCGGCTCGAAGAATCAGCGCGGGACCACCCGCACCCGCTACGGCACGGAGGCGGAATTGCTCGAGCTGGTCCGCGTCGCCCACCGCTTCGGGATCCGCGTCTATTTCGACAATGTGATGAATCACAACGCCTTCGAGACCCCGGGCTACAATGCCTCGGTCCCGCTGGACGTGTATCCCGGCTTCCTCCCGGAGGATTTCCACCTGCGCAAGACCAACGACGGATTCTTCCGCAAGTGGGACAATACCCGCGATTGGAACGACGCCTGGCAGGTCCAGAACCTCGGCCTCTCCGACCTGATCGACATCGCGACCGAACCCGGCTCGACCAATCGCAACCACGGCACCGGCGAAGGCAGCACCGCCACCAAGCCTGCCTTCGTCCGCCACCCGGCCAACCCGGAATACTACTGCTACATCCCCACCGGTACCGGGCAGAAGCATTCCTCCGGGCAGGGCAGCTACGTCGGCTTCGGCACCGCCAATGGCATCACCCCGGCCCTGATCACGGCCAATGCGTCCTTCTACACCGAGCGCGTCGAGGACATGCTCAACCGCGCCGCACGCTGGCAGATCGACCGCACCAAGGGCGACGGCTTCCGCCTCGATGCCGTGAAGCACACCCCCGCGGAGTTCTTCGGCGCGACCTATGGTGGCGACAAGGATTCATCGAACTACGGCTACTCCGGACAGATCCAGCAGCAGTTCAATCTCAGCCGCGGCTTCTCCGACTGGGGCAATCACCGCGACACCGTCTTCGACACCGAGCAAGGCCGCGACGATGCGATGCTCTTCGGCGAGCACCTCGGCCAGCCGCCCGCGTACGGCGGCTACATCGATGCCGGCATGCGCCTGATCGACAACGACCTCAGGTCGAACTTCAACAACCTGTTAGGCAATCCCTCCTCCGGCCTCAATGGTTACGATCAAGCGGGCCACGGCGGCTTCACGGCGTCCGTCTCGGTGATGCACGCGCAGAGCCACGACAACGACTACGCCTCCCGCCGCGAGCTCCAGCATGCCTTCTACTTCACCCGCAGCGGCATCGGCCTCGTCTACACCGATGGCAATTACCACGCCGGGGTCCTCGGCGGCAGCGGGGGCGCTTTCCCCCGCCACGCCAATACCGCCTTCCTCGGCCAGTGGGGCGATGCCCGCATCCCGAACCTGCTCAAGATCCACAACGACTTCGCCCGCGGTTGGCAACGCGGCCGCTTCAGCGATGCGGATCTCGTCAGCTATGAACGCATCGACGACCGCGAATTCACCGAAAACAACCAGGCCCTCAAGGAGCGCAAGGGCGCGACCATGCTCATCGCGGTCAATGACAACTACGCCTCCGGCAAGGCCATCCTCGGCGGCACCTCCTTCCCCTCCCAAGGCGGCGGCGGCGCGGAGAACGATACCGAGACCAATGACGAGTATCTCTTCCAGTATGCCCGCGGCTACGGCAGCCAGGTCGGCTTCTACACCTACGCCTCCGCGCTGAATTCGGTGGTCGTGAACCCCGGCAGCTACTTCGTCTTCGCACCGCGCACACCGGAGGAGTCGGACCTCTGGAAGAATGCCGGCGGCTCGCCGATCACCATCTACCAGGGCACGGAGAAGGCCGGCACCTTCGAGGTCGAGCGCAAGGACGGCACCGACGGCGATCCCGCCTTCAATCCCTACGGCCTGCCGGATGCCGACAACGACGACTACACCTATCGTATTTCCGTCCCCCGCGTGACCAGCGCCAGCGACCTGCGCTTCACCGTGCGGGCCGACGGTTCCGCGCAGAATATCCTGCTCCGTCTCGATGGCGGCATCGACCTCAACGGCACCCGCCCCGTCGGCAATACCGATCCCCTCTTCCGCGACCGCCCCCCGGCGATCTCGACGGACGTCTTCATGGGCTACGAGCAACCGGCCTTCGTGCACCGCCAGTTCGCGGAAAAATTTGCCGCCAAAGATACCAATCGCAACCAGACCGGCTCGGGCGGCGCGGAGACCTACCAGAAGCTGATCGGCGGCGCCTCCACCATCGTGAACGGCCCCGACGCTGCGAATGATTTCAGCACCCAGGGCGGCGAGGTCGCGTCCTTCCTCTATCACGATCCCGCGGCCGATGTCGGCGGCACGCCCGCAGGCGGTTGGCCGGGCGCAGTCGTGCCGAAGCAATACACCGAAGGCGCTTCCACCATCTCCGTCTGGGCCAAGCCGAACGGCGTCGGCAGCGGCTTCAACATGTTCTTCTACTACACCATCGACGGCAGCAATCCCGAGGGCGCGGGCGGTACCGGCACCGGCACGACCCAGGTCGTCGAGATGCACTACTCCCACAACGAGGCCGCCAATGATTGGTGGTCCGCCGCCACCATCGCCAAGCCCGCCAATGGCACGACGCTCAAATACAAGATCGGCATCTTCAAGGACGGCGCGGCCAGCGTCTATCCCTCCGGCCCGAACACGGTGACGAAGAAGAAGAAAATGATGACCGTCTTCGAGGTCAACGGCTTTAACCCCGGCACCGCGGTCTATTCCCCGCACAACGACTACGGCACACCCGAGACCGGCCTCGCCGAAGGCTTCCACGTCCTGCGCGCGCGGCCCTTCCTCAAGCGTGGCGGCAAGGCCTCCCTCTACAACACCTTCACCCAGACCTTCTACTACGATGCCGCGACTCCCGGCGGGCAGATCGTCTTCCCCGCCACCAACGGCGCGACCCTCGGCGGCAGCGAATACGGCCTGGTCGTCCGCGGCGATAGCTTCACCAGCGAGGTCTGGTACAAGATCGACGACGGCGATCCCACCAATGACGACTCCGCCACCGGCGCGAACAGCGGCAACGCCGCCTGGGTCCGCGCTTCTGAAGTCACCCCGAGCGGCGGCATCACTCCGCTCGATCCGACCCACGGCCGCGAGTTCCGCTTCAACTACGTCAACATCCCCGCCACGGGCAATGCGACCATCCAGGTCCGCCTCAAGGAACTCACCTCCTCCGCCGACAACGGCCTCACCGACTCCGCGGGCCACTACACCACCCTCACCCGCACCGTCCTCACCGATGGCCCGGACCGCAGGATGTTCGTCGCCTTCCCGCAGGACGATGGCGCACAGATCGGCAGCAACTACACCTTGAAGACCCACTTCTCGAAGGCCCTCGCCGATGGCCTCACCGACGCCCAATTGAAGGCCCGCTTCACCGTCCGCTTCGGTGCCGATGACACCTGGCCCGCCGGTGCCCAAACCCTCGACGCCGCCGCTCTCACCATCCAATACAACGCGACCGCCGAATACCACGCCCTCGCCTTCTCCCTACCGAATTTCTACGACGGCAGACCCGGCTTCCTTTACCGTGTCGAAATCTTGCAGAACCGCCCCGAGCCCTTGGTCGATCTCAGCGCGACCCGCCGCCTCGCCGCCCTCGCCGGCACCGGCCCGCGCCTGAATATCCTCGAGCCGCAGGAGGTCGACACCTCCGGCCGCCCCGTCGAAATCATCCTGCCCGATGGACCCGGCCCGGACTCGCTCGCCTCGAATGTCCGCATCGAAACCGACACCACCGCCACCTCGGTCGGCCTCGCCTTCGCCATCGGCAGCGGCACTCTAGCACCCGTGGACTTCGATCCCGTGACCGCCGGCATCCAGCCCGAGGTCCAGGGCTCCAGCGCCTTCTGGGACTTCACCTGGAACATCACCGCGCCCGGCCAATTCCGCCTCGTCGCCACCTCGAACTCACCGCAGGGAGTGAAGACGGAAACCCGCAACGCCACCGTCATCCTCCGCCAATGGGTCGCCGATGATCCGAACGATGTGGACGACGATGACGACGGCCTCGCCGATGTCGACGAAGGCACCATCACCCCGCTGCCCGACGGCTTCGCCACCGACGACGTACGCTACAAGTCCGACCCCGAACAATGGACCAACGGCGAGGTCTTCAATCACCACTCCTTCGGTCGCTCCCATCCCCGCATGCCGGACAGCGATGGCGACGGCCTGCCCGACGGCCTCGAACTTGGTATGCGCCTCCCCGGCGGTGCCACCAATGCCGCCGCAGACACCAACGCCGACGGTCGCCTGAACTTCATCACCGACCTCGACCCGCCCTTCTTCAACACCACCGACAACCTCGGTAACGTTCCCGGCATCTCGTCCGGCGACCGCTCGCTGAAAGTCGCCGGCACCAGCACCGATCCCGGCAATCCCGATACCGACGGCGACGGCATCCCCGACGGCGTCGAAGACGCGAACGCCAACGGCTGGATCGATGGCGACGGCTCCTCCCTCGCCGCCAATGCCAACCCCTCCCTCGCCCGCCAGTGGCCGAACGGCATCCACGATTCCGGCGAAGTCTGGCTCGAGACCTCGCCCACCGATCCGGACAGCGATGACGACGGCATCCCTGACGGCTGGGAAGTCCAGCACGGCCTCAACCCCCTCGACAGCGGCAGCGTCGCCTACACCGGTGGCATCGCCAATCCCGCGAACGGCGCAACCGGCGATTCCGATAACGATGGCATCGACAATCTCACCGAATGGCTCACCGGCATGAATCCGCAGCTCGCCGACCCGAATGCCTTCCCGCGCCTCGGCCTCGCCAAGATCCCCGCCGGTTACCGCATCACCTTCCCCACCATTCCGGGCCGGACCTATCAGCTCCAAGTCTCCGGCGGCTTGAATGGCTGGACGAACTCCGGCGCTTCGATCAGCACCGCCGGCGAGACCACCCCGGCCACCCGCCAGGTCGACGACATCAGCGCCGAACCCAAGCGTTTCTACCGCGTGCTCATCCAAGCCGCCCCCTGACCGCAACTTCGAATCAACCGCACATGGACAGGGCGGAGTAAGGATCGAAGAATCCCTCGCAGCTCGCCGACAGTGGTACGTAGTCCCGCCTTCAGGCCAATGCCGTTAAGGACTCGCCGGGTTGATCGTGATGCTCTTGAGCAGCGGCAACGAGCTCGGCTGTTTCATCTTCGGCCAGTCCTTGACCGGTTGCCGCAGCGCCCTCTGGCAGCTCCGCGGCTTGCGCCACGGTATCAGCGCCACTTCCGCCAGTTGCTTGAGCGCGCGTGCCACCCAGATCGCCCGCTTCGGCAATTCCATCAGGTCGTTGCCGAGTTCCAGCAGCTTGCACATCGCCGCGGTGTAGTCGCGCACCACCGCGAAGCTGATCCGCGGGACCTCCACGCCCGCCGCTTCCGCCACCGCCGCGCGTTGCAGCGCCAGCACCGCCGCGGCCATCAGCAGCGCGAGCACTTCCTGCGCCGCGGTTTCAGGGGTCTGCGCGTCGAGCAGGTCGCCGCGCCCGTGGAGCTTCACCTTGAGTTCGCGGAAAAACAATTCGTGCTGCCAGCGCGCGGCATAGAGTTCCACCAGTTCCGCGGCGGGATGGAGCGTTTCGTCCATGAGGCTGGTCCAGAGCCGGAGTTGCAGCGGCTTGCCACCGCCCGCCACCGTCACGGTGGCGAGGATCTCGCGCAGCTCCAGGGTGCCCGCGACACGGCGGGTCGCGGGATCGGTCACCTTCACCACGATGCGCCGCGAGCCGTCGGACAGGTGCTCCTTGACGGTGGCCTTGAGGTTGGACTTCACCCGCATCAGGAAGGCTCCGCCACCCTTCTCCAGGGCGGGCTTGAAATGCCACAGCAACGAGGGCGTGCCGTAGAGGCGGTCGCCGAGCAAGAGGCTCTTTTCCGGCAGCTCCCGTTCCTGGAGGATCCGCCGGGCCAGCGTGGCTTCGCCTTCGCCCTGCCAGCCGGGTGCGGCAGCCAGGGGCTGGTACATGCCGAGTTCGACAAGCACCACCGCCAGCATGCGGGCGAAGGCCGGCTGGCCGTTGCCCTTGCCGCAGGGCACCTTGACGGCACGCTCCGCGATGGCAGGGGTGTTGCGCAGGTTGAAGGTGGTGCCGTCGATGGCCAGCAGCCGCAGGCCGCGGTGGAAGGCCCCGGGATGCAAGGCCGGATCGGCCAGGGGACGCAGCGCCAGGTGCAGCGCCTCGTGGAGCAATTCCCAGCCGATGGCTTTGCCGCGCTGGCTCAGTGCGCTGCCGGAGATGCGGATGCCGGTGATTTCTTTCACGTGCGTGGAGAAGCTGCCTGCCGGTGCAAGCTGGTGATAGGTCCGGGTCATCAGCCATTGCCAGGGGCTGAGCTTGGGATCCGGGCCGCCGCGAGGCCCGCGGCGCTCGAAGAGGCTGTCGCAGGCAGGCGGGTCGAGCAAGGCGGCAAAGGCGCGGGGAAAGCTGCCGTGGAAGGGAAAACGGGGATGCGGTGCGTCGTGCATCCGCCCAATCAAAACAAACGTTTCCGTAGTACGAGCCGTAATTTCGCGCGGTGATCTAACAGGTCCTTAACGGCATTGGCCTGAAGGCGGACGAAGCTACCCTTCCAGCCGCGCTCACCGGAGTGCCCCCGTTGAAGTCCCGCCTCGATCCTTCTAACCCGGACGGGGGGGACTATCCACCAAGTCCGCCCCCCATTCCCTGTCATTCCACGTCATCTGAAACCCCGGCTTGCCATATCGCGTAAGCTCCCCCAATGCGCACTGCCGCCCTCCTCACCCTTGCCGCCGCCACCCAGGTCCACACCCACGCCGCGGAACTCGAAAGCACCTTTTTCGCCGATGTCCTTAAGGACCCCATCGAGCTCGCCGCCGCCCCGGATGGCGACGTCTACATCGTCGAGCGGGAGGGCCGCGTCCTGCGACTCCGCCCCTCCACCGGCGGCCTTTTCGTAATCGGCGATCTCCCCGTCACCGCCCTCCGCGGCAATGACCGCGAGAGCAACTGGGCCCGCGAGGACGGAATCCTCGGCCTGACCCTCGACCCCGCCTTCGCCACCAACCGCCGCCTCTTCATCTACTACAGCCACCCCAAGGAGATCCTCAACCGCCTCTCCCGCTTCGAGCTCAAGGACGGCAAGCTCGACCTCGCCTCCGAGAAAATCCTCTTCGACGTCAAGACCGACCGCCGCGACCGCGTTTGCCACCACGGCGGCTCCCTCGCCTTCGGCCCGGACGGCCTGCTCTACCTCAGCACCGGCGACAACACCAACCCCTTCGAGAGCGACGGCTTCGCGCCCATCGACGACCGCGAGGGCCACGACAATGCCAACGCCATGCGCAGCGCCGGCAATACCAATGACCTCCGCGGCAAGGTCCTGCGCATCCGCCCCACCGAGGCCGGCTACGACATCCCCGCCGGCAATCTCTTTCCGAAGGGCACCGCCAAGACCCGCCCGGAGATCTACACCATGGGCCTCCGCAATCCCTACCGCATCTCGATCGATGCCAGGACCAACGTCCTCTACTGGGGCGAGGTCGGCCCGGATGCCAGCAAGGACGGCCCGAAAGGCCCTCGCGGTCACGATGAGGTGAACCAGGCCAAGAAGGCCGGCAACTTCGGCTGGCCCTTCGTCATCGCGGATAACAAGCCCTACGCCATCGTCGATTTCGCCACCGGCAAGATCGGCCCGATGACGAACCCCGCCGCACCGAAAAACCCCGGCACCCACAATACCGGTCTCACCGACCTCCCGCCCGCGAATCCCGCCTTCATCTGGTATCCCTACGCCAAGAGCGAGGAGTTCCCCACCATCGGCGAGGGCGGCCGCAATGCCATGGCCGGCCCCGTCTTCTACTACGAACCTGGTAGGAAGTTCAACCTCCTCGGCAAGGACGACGACCACACCCTCCTGACCTACGACTGGATCCGCAACAAGATTTGGAAGGCCAAGCTCGGCGCGGAGGAGAAGCTCGTCTCCCTCACCCCCCTCATGGACGATCTCAAGCACCCCATGGACCTCGAAATGGCCGCCGATGGCACCCTCTGGCTGCTCGAATATGGCACCGAGTGGTACTTCAATACCGATGGCCGCGTCCGCCGCATCCTCCCCGCCGATGGCAACAAGCCGCCGGTCGTCACTGCCAAGCGCGAGGGCGAAACCTTCACCGCCACCACCAGCGATCCCGATGGTGATACCCCGCACATCGGCTGGTGGCTCACCGAAGGCGTCACCGAGCGCAAGATCGGCAGCGGCCCCGTCCTCGCCGTCTCCACCAGCGGCGGCTCCGAACTCCGCGCCGTCGCCACCGATGCCAAGGGTGCCGTCGCCATCGCCCGCATCCCGCTCATCGAGGAAGCCGCCGCGCCCGCCCTCGAACTCGAATTCACCACCCTCACCGAGACCAAGCCCGCCTTCGGCGAATTCCTCGCCTTCAAGGTCACCGGCCAATCCGATTCCGCGAAACTCGTCGTCCGCGCCCGCTACATCCCGCCCACCGGCCACGATGCCGGCGGCCCGCAACTCCCCACCGATATCGATAAGCTGGTCGTCTCGAAGCAGTGCTTCGCCTGTCACCAGATCGAGAAAACCTCCGTCGGCCCCGCTTACCTCGATGTCGCCATGAAATACCGCGGCGACGCCAATGCACCCGCCCACCTCCAGGCCAAGCTCAAGAACGGCGGCACCGGCGTCTGGGGGGAGATCCCCATGCCCCCGCAGGTCGCCGTCACCGATGCCGAGGCCCCATCGATCCTCAAGGCCATCCTCGCCCTCTCCACCGGCATGTCCGAGACCCGCGGCATCGCGGAAGGAGAGCTCACTCTCGCCGCCCAACCCGCCGGCGTCGATTCCGGCGGGGCCTGGGAAGTCACCGCCGAAGCCCCCGGCTACCGCCCCGCCCGCAAGCGCCTCCCCGCGAAGTAAGCGCCATACCTCCCGGGCCACCGCGCAGACAAAATCCGCCACCGCTCGCATTCTACTCCCTGGAATCGATCCGCCTGCCATTGCGCCTCGCTTAAGATCATGAAGCTCCTCACCGCTTCTCTTCTACTGCCAGCGCATCGCTAAAACGCTCCCCCTGCGGCGCAGCCGCCGTGGACTGCGCGCAGCCTGCTGCCGCTGTCCCGATGCAGCCTGCTGCAAGGGGCGCTGCAACGGGAAGCACCCCCAAAAGCCCGCCCCCAAGGGTAAGTAGTCCCGCCTTCAGGCGGACGAAGCCACCCCGGCAGCCCGCCAGCTCTCGCGGCACCGCCGCCCTGGAGTGCGGAGACTCGTCATCGCTCTTCTATCCGCAGGCTTGCCGAGGACGAAGCACGGGCGATTCACCCTCCGCCTGAAATACGGGCGGCGCGACACTATGCGTCCACCAGCCAAAAACTTCGCGCCCTTCTCCGCGACCTCCGCGACCTCTGCGTTTCGTTATTCTCAGAAACCCATTTCACCGGCGCTTCGTTCCCCCCGCACACCCGGAAAGCATTCATCAAGCAGCGCCTTTTGCACCTTTCGGCCCATCTCACCGCATTTTCACAAGCCCGAAGTTGAAATCCCCCCCGCCATGGTCTGTCATGTCCCGCGGCGTCGGTTTTCCATAAACCATCGCCTCGTAACATCATCCTCACGACCATGCGCCCCATTGCCGTCTTGTTGGCGGGCCTCTGCATCACCGGTGCTTCCGCCGCACCTCGTCTCCACATCTCGACGACGTCCCTGACGCCCGAGAGCACCATTGAACTCGTCCTGGACCGCGCCGCCGCCGAGCCGGACCGCGTCGGCAAGGAGGCCAAGAACCCCTGGCTCGACATCCAGCCCGCCTGGAATGGCACCCTCTTCTGGAAGGAGACCAATGTCCTCGAGTTCCGCCCCGTCACCCCGCCCGTCCTCGGCGCGACCTACGTCTTCAAGCTCAAGGGCGCCCACAACCACGTCGATGGCTCGCCGATCCCTAACAACGAATTGGCGCGCATCGCCAGCGATCCCTTCCAGGTCGACTACGCCACCCTGTTAGAGCGCTACGAGGAAAACTGGAGCCCGCGAACCCCCGCCTATTTCCTCCGCTTCAATGGCGACGTCACCCCGGACAAGGCCGCGCCCTTCCTCTTCTTCGAGGCCGAGGGCGGCAAGCGCATCGCCGCCAAGACCGAGCGCGCCACCTTCGCCCGCCTCAAGCAGCCCGGCTTCCTCGGCTACTCGTGGAGCGAGCGCTTCGCCCGCCGCGGCCAGCAGGCCCCGCCCGAGCGCGAACTGAAGCCGGAGCTGGCCTTGCCGAACGGCCTCGTCGTCTCGCCTCTCCAGCCGCTCCCGGTCGGCAAAAACTGGCGCCTCTCGATGCTCGCCGGCCTGCCGGACGCCGAGGGCAAGACCAAGTTCCCCGCCGATGCCGTCCGCCACATCGGCAACGTCGATCCTCTCACCATCGAGAGCCTGAATGCGGTCGTCATCGCCGATGAACCGCGCCGCATCGTCGCCGACTTCAACGTCAAGATGCCCATCGATCTCCCCGCCGGCCTGGTCACCGTCGAGCCGGAGCCGAAGGACTTCCGCATCGAGGTCCAGAACGACCAGATCCACCTCCTCGGCGACTTCTCCGGGGAAGACGCCTGGACCGTCACCATCGCCGGCGAGATCGCCTCGAAGGATGGCCGCGCCCTCGGTGCGCCGCTGACCAAGCAACTCCACTTCAAGGCCCTCGCCGCGGAACTCGCCCTGCCGAGCCAGGATGAAAGCCAGCTCGCCGCCGGCATGCGCCAGTACCGCGTCCAAACCGTGAACCTCGCCAAGGTCCATGTCCGCGTGAAGAAGCTCGATGCCGCGCAGTTGATCCGCGCCCAGCAGGGCTACCGCCACTACACCGGCACCGGCCCGAATGGCGAGGCCATCTCCCCGACCAACCTGATCCCCTACGAGTTGATGGGCGGCGAGACCGTCGCCGACTTCGAGATCCCGTTGGAGAACGGCCTCGATACCACCCAACCCCTCGTCATCGATTGGAACAAGGTCCTCGCCGGCGAGGCCAAGCCCTTCCAACTCGGCTTCCCGGAAGAGCCGGAAGCCGTGAAGCCCGAGCAGAAAGCCCCCGCAGCCTTCTTCCTCGAAGTCGCCGGTACACCCAAGGAAGGCGCAGGCCCGCCGAATCAAGACGAGGAAGAGGAGGGCGAAGAAGCCCCTCCCGCCGCTGCCGGGAATGAAGAAGAAGAAAGCGGCGCGGCCAAAGCGCCCGTCGCCCAAGCCCTGATCCAGCTCACCGACATCGGCCTGGCCTGGAAGGTCATCGATGGCGAGGCCCGCGTCTTCGCCTTCTCCTGCCTCACCGGCAAGCCGCTCCCCGGCGTCGAGCTGGTGACCTTCGGCGAGGACGCCAAGGAACTCCAGCGCTCCAAGACCGCCGCCGACGGCATGGCCAGCCTGCCCCGCGAAAAAGCCGCCCGCCACCTCCAGGCGGTCCTCGGTGCCGACCGCTACTCGATCGCCTACGATACCTCGCTGCCCACCGTCGGCCTCTGGCGCTTCCCGGTCCGCTACTCCTGGGAGCAGACCCCGGTGGACTTCCGCAAGGTCCTCCTCTTCACCGATCGCTCCCTCTACCGCCCCGGTGAAACCGTCCACCTGAAGGGCATCGTCCGCCGCCAGAATGGCAATGCCATCACCACCCAGCCGCCCGCCCGCGCCGAGCTGGTGGTCGTCGATCCCACCAACAAGGAGATCGTCCGCCGCCCGGTGACCCTGAGCGCCGCCGGCGGCTTCGATGCCGATATCGAGCTGCCCGCGGAGAAGACGGGCCACCACCGCATCCGCCTCGAATACCCCGAGGAACTTGCCAAGCTGGAAGGCATGGAAGACTGGTCGGAGCGCGCGCAGCTCCAGGCCTCCGCCAGCTTCGAGCTGCCGCTCCGCGTCGAGGAATTCCGCCGCAATGCCTTCGAGCTGACCCACGCGCTCGACCAGCCCGCGCCCGGCGCGAAGGAGGTCTCCCTGTCCCTCAAGGCCTCATACTACCAGGGCCAGCCGGTCGCAAAGGGCGGCGTGGAAACCTACACCCACATCGAGGAAACCAACTTCTACCCGGAGAAATTCCGCGACTACCTCTTCGGTGACCACCGCACCCAGGACTTCGGCTACTGGTACCACTACTTCGGCTACCGCTGGGACGATGACAACGGCTCGCGCCGCGCGAACAACGAGAGCGGCAAGGCCGAGCTCGCGGAAGACGGCAGCGCCCGCATCACCGCCAAGCTCCCCGACACCGAGTTCCCGATGGCCCGCGAGGTGACCCTCTCGACCGAGGTCACCGACGCCAATCGCCAGACCCTCGGCAAGAGCACCGAAACCACGGTCCACCCGGCCGATGTCTACGTCGGCATCGCCCGCATCGACCGCTTGGTGCGCGTCGGCGACCGCTTGCCGCTCGCCATCGTCGCGGTCACCCCGTCGGGCGAATCCTTCGCCGGCGATCTCGCCGTGCAGGCCAAGCTCTCCCGCGAGGTCAATGACCAGGTCCGCCTCTCCGATGGCAATGGCGGCAGCGCGGTCCGCAATGAAGCGCGCCGCGAGGACCTCTCCACCACCGACCTCAAGCTCGCCGGCGGCAACGGCACCGAGTTCCTCTTCGCCCCGCAGCAGCCCGGCCTCCACCAGGTGGAACTCCGCGGCACGGATGCGCAGGGCCGCCCCTTCGCCACCGTCGCCTCGATCAACGTTTACGGCGGCGACGAATACCCCTGGGCCTACGAGGACGGCGTCCGCATCAAGCTGGTCGCGGAGAAGAAGCTCTACAAACCCGGCGATACCGCCCGCGTGCTGGTCCTCTCGCCGATCGAAGGCACCGCCGTCGTCACCGTCGAGCGTGAGAAGGTCCTGCGCACCTTCATGGTCGACCTCAAGGCCGACAAGCCGGTGCTCGAGATCCCGGTCGGCGATGGCGATGCGCCGAACGCCTTCGTCTCCGTGCTCGTGATCAAGGGCGCACAGGACAGCTCCCGCCAGTTCAAGGAACCGCAGCTCCGGCTCGGCTACTGCGAGCTGATGGTGGAGAACCTCCGCGACAAGCTCGCCGTGAACCTCGACGTGCCGAAGGACAGCGTCCTCCCCGGCCAGAAGCTCGACCTCACCGGCACCGTCATGCTGGCCGATGGCAAGCCCGCCGCGAATGCCGAGGTCACCCTCTACGCCGAGGATGAAGGCACCCTCGCGGTGATGGGTTACGAGACCCCCGACCCGATGGCCTGGTTCTACGACCCGCGCGAGCTGCGCGTGAACTGCGGCACCACGCTCGACAAGTTCATTGCCGAATCGCCGGACGAGCAGAGCTTCTTCAACAAGGGCTTCTTCATCGGCGGTGGCGATGGCGACATGTCGGCCCTCGCCCAGAAGGCGCGCAAGGACTTCAACCCCTGCGCCGGCTGGCAGCCCGCGCTGCTCACGGATGCGAATGGCAAGTTCAGCGCCAGCTTCACCATGCCCGACTCGCTGACCCGCTACCGGGTGATGGCGATCGTCCACCACGGCGAGGCCCGCTTCGGTAATGCCACTGCGGACCTGGTGGTGAACAAGCCGCTGATGATCGAGCCGCAGGCCCCGCGCTTCGCAAACGAAGGCGATGACTTGGACATCCGCGCGCTGGTCCAGAACGCGTCCGAGTTCAAGGGCACCTGGAAGATCACCTTCAACCCCAGCCCCGCCGCTTCCGAGCCGATCGCCAAGCTTGTCGGCGCGGAGAGCGAGAAGACCATCACGTTGTCCCCCGGTGGCTCCGCCCCGGTGATCTTCCCGGTCCACTTCGGGAACACCGGTGAAGCCGTCTTCACCTGGAAGGCCGAGCCGGTCTCGCTGGAAGGCACCGAGCTCACGCCGGTGCTCGCCACCAAGCTCCGCGACCAGGTGGAAGCCCGCTTCCAGGTCACCTACCCGGTGCCTCTGCTCCGCCAGGCGAAGTCGGTGAAGCTCGCCAAGGGCGACTTCGACCTGCTCAAGGACTTCGATCCGAAGCTCCTCAACGGCCGCGGCCAGGTCGAACTCGAGTTCTCCCGCTCGCTCCTCGGCGAGGCCGCGGGCTCGGTCGATTACCTGCTGCAATACCCCTACGGCTGCGTCGAGCAGACCACCTCCGCGATGATGCCATGGCTCGCCGTGGAACAGCTTCGCGATGCGGTGCCATCCTTCGCCAAGTATCCACCGGCGAAGGTGAAGGCCGCCCTCCAAAAGGGCGTGGACCGCCTGCTCAGCATGCAGTCGGAAGACGGCGGCTTCAGCTACTGGCCCGGCAACCGCGAGACCCTGCCATGGGCCTCCGCCTACGCCGGACTCGGCCTGATCATGGCGGACAAGTCCGGTGCTTCGGTGCCGCCCGCCGCGGTCGCCGCGCTCTGCAATCATCTGGAAACCGGTCTGCGCGGCATCGGCACGATGGAGTCGCCCTACGAGCTGGAAATCGCCGCGCGCGCGACCTGGGTGCTGGCCATCGCCAAGCGCCATCCCGATGCCTACATCAACACTCTCAAGGACCGCATGGCGGACCTCAACCCGCGCGCCCGCGCCCTGCTCGCCCTGGCCGCCCAAAGCGCCGGCATGAAGGACCCCGCCGCCTTCCTGCGCGACAAGACCAAGATGCGCGGCAAGGATGACTCGTGGATGCCATGGGAGGCTGACAAGGCGCTCGAGCTGCTCGCTTGGTCGGCCATCGACGCCGACTCCCCTCAGGCCACCGCCGCGCTGGAGCAGCTGATCCGCGACCGCAATCCCTACGGCCATTGGAACACGACCTGGGTGAATGCCTGGTCCCTGCTCGCTCTCGCCACCTACGCCGAGAAGCACGACGAGTCCCAAACCGCGACCGTAACCCTCGCCACCGCCGACGGCCCGAAGACCATCGTCCTCAAGTCCGGCGAACCGGCCATCGCGATGGACTTCCCGCTGGCCGGCGGCCTGAAGCTCACCGCCAGCTCCGACGAGTCCGCACACGTCCGCGTGAAGCTGTCCTCGAAGCCCGAGCTGATCCCGCAGATCCCGGTCGCCAAGAACGGCATGGAGATCACCCGCTTCTACGAGCGCGTGAAGGCGGACGGCACCAGCGAGCCGCTCGGCGAGGCCAAACTCGGCGACCTGGTGCGGGTGAACCTGGAAGTCCTGATGCCCGCGCGGGATGCGCGCTACCTCGTCATCGAGGACCGCCTGCCCGCGATCTTCGAAGCCGTGAACAACGACTTCGCCAGCCAGGCTGCGAACGGCAATGCCGGCCGCACCTCGGAAAACGACTGGGCGATCTCGCACAGCGAACTCCGCTCCGACCGCGCGATGTTCTTCTACGACCGCAGTTGGGCCGGCGGCAAGAAGGTGGTCAGCTACCTCGCCCGCTGCACCATGGAGGGCAAGGCCGTCGCCCCGCCCGCCAAGGTCGAGTCGATGTATGATCCGGACAACACCGCCCTCTCCGCCTCCCGCGCCTTCTAAGCACCGCGCTCATGGCCCCATCCCCCAAACCGGGACACCCCCCATCCCCCGGAACGGGGCACCGGGTGGTGCCCCGGACGGCACACCACCCGGTGCCCCGAACGGCACGCAAAGGTAATCCCATTAAGGTTACCCCCATAAGGTACTCCCCTGAAGGTGCGGCAGCATCCTCAGGAACAATCCCTCCAAGCCCGCGTCCAAGGGTACGTAGTCCCGCCTTCAGGCGGACGAACGGTCCCCCAGATGTGCGCCACCTAGGTCGCTTCGTCCGCCTAAAGGCGGGACTACGTACCACCGTGGCGGGACCCGCCCCTAGCTACGCATGACCCCGAAACCCCGCAGCCGACTCCGTCGCAAGCGCGTCCTCCTACCGGGGCTAGCTGTGGTGGCCGGACTGCTGTGCTGGTTCGTGCTGCCCTTCTGCCTGACCCTGCCTGCCTCACTGGCGGAGAATCCCTCCGCCTCACCCGTGCTGCTCGACCGCAATGGCGAGCCGCTGCACCACCTGGTGCTGCCCGACTTCACGCGCAGCTCTCCCGTCTCGCTCGACGAGATTCCCGCGGATCTGGTGGCCTGCACGCTGGCGGCGGAGGACCGGCGCTTCCGCTCGCACGGCGGGGTCGACCTGCTGGCCACGGCGCGGGCCGCGAAAGATGCCGTGCTCAACCGCCGCGCGGTCTCGGGGGCGTCCACGGTCACACAGCAGCTGATCAAGCTGGCCTCCCCGCCGGCTCCGCGCAGCCTGGGAACCAAGGTCCGTGAGGCACTGCTGGCGCGGCGGCTCGAGATGACCTGGGGGAAGGACCAGATCCTGATCGCCTACCTCAACCGCCTGCCCTACGGCAACCATCGTAGCGGACCGGCGGAGGCCGCGCGCTTCTACTTCCAGAAGCCGTTGCACGACCTCTCGCTGGCGGAGTCCGCGCTGCTCGCCGGCCTGCCGCAGCGGCCGAGCTTCCTGAATCCGGTGAAGTATCCGGAGCGCGCCCTGTCCCGCCGCGAAGTCGTGCTGCGCCGCCTCGCGGCCTTGGACACCCACGACCCGGCGCGCATCACCGCCGCCTTTGCCGAGCCCCTGCGCCTACGCCCGCTGCACGACAGTCCGGTCGCACCGTGGTTGCCGGACACGCTGGCAACCTGGGGTGCGGGCGAGCAGCCGCGCTGCAGCATCGACCGCGGCTTGCAGGCCGACGTGGAAACGATCGTGCGGGAGGAACTGGCCAAGCTCGCCAGCTCGAACCTCAAGCACGCCGCGGTGGTGGTGCTCGACAACCGCTCACGCGAGATCCTCGCACTCGTCTCTTCCGGCAACTGGCGCGACCCGAACGGCGGCCAGATCAACGGCGCGCTGGCCCCGCGTTCACCCGGCTCCGCGCTCAAGCCCTTCACCTGGCTGCTGGCCTTCGAGAAGGGCGGCCTGCATCCCGGCTCAATCGTGGCCGACATCCCGACCCGCTTCCGCACCGAGCAGGGCCTCGACGCGCCGGAGAATTTCGACCGCGCCTTCCGCGGCCCGGTCAGCGTCCGCCAAGCGCTGGCCTGCTCGCTCAACGTCCCGGCGATGCGCGCGCTCAACGAGATCGGCGGCCCGCGGCCCTTGCACGAGTTGCTGCTCGCGCTCGGCCTCGACAGCATCGGCCCGGACTTCCGCGCCTATGGTCTGGGCCTCACCTTGGGCAATGCGCCGGTGCGCTTGCTCGATCTGACGAATGCGTATGCGAGCCTCGCCAACGGCGGCGAGCATCGTCCGGTGATACTCTTTCCCACCAAGGAGCAGGAGCCAGCGAAGCGCCTCATGGAGAGGCAGGCCGCCTACCTGATCGCCGACATCCTCTCCGATCCGGATGCGCGCGCACCGTCCTTCGGCCGCGGTGGACCGCTGGAGCTGCCTTTCCGCTGTGCGGCGAAGACCGGCACCTCCTCCGACTTCCGCGACAACTGGTGCCTCGGCTACACCGCGGAATTCACCGTCGGCGTGTGGGCCGGGAACTTCGACAACTCGCCCATGAAAGGCATCTCCGGCGTCGCCGGTGCCGGCCCGGTGTTTCACCGGACGGTGGAGCGGCTGCACCGCGGGCATGCGGCAGTATGGTTGCAGCAGCCAGAGGGTCTGGTGGAGGTGAAGGTGGACCGCCTCACGGGCAAGAGTTCGCCCGATGGCCTGGCGATGCTGGTGCCGTCCGACCGCTTGCCATTGCCGTCTGCGGTTTCGGACCGGGATGAGAGCGGGAAGGTGCTGCTCGATCTCACCTATGCGGAGTGGCTCGGCTCGGAGCACAACCGGCGGCGGGCGGATTTCGCACTGGCGAGCGGGCAGTCCTCGCCGGTGCCCCTGCGCATCCTCGCGCCGCGTGAGGGCAGCACCTACGTGCTCGATCCGGAGTTGCCGAACGGCGGCCTCCTGCACCTCGCGACGAATCTGCCCGGGCTCGCGGAGTGGTCGAGCAGCACCCTCGCCCTCACGCCGGGGAAGCCGGAGCCGGTGGTGCGCTTGAGTCTAGGGCAGCACGTTCTGACAGCGACGGATACGCGCAGCGGGGCGAAGCAGGAGGTGCGGATCAAGGTGGAGGGGAGGTAGGGGTTTCCGAACCTTGCGTAGAGATCCGCGACCCGTGGTACGTAGTCCCGCCTTTAGGCGGACTTCACCGGTAGGTGCCTTCCGCGGCCCCGCCGCCGTGGACTGCGCGCAGCCTGCTGCCGCTGTCCCGATGCAGCCTGCTGCGAGGGGCGCTGCAAAGGCGAAGCACCGGGTGTAACGAGCCGCGGACGGAGCGGGAACCGGAGATCCCAGGTGCTTCACGGCAGCAGGCTGCCTGCCTACAGCGGCAGCGGGCTGCCGCAGTCCACGGTCGCTACGCGACTCCCGTTCCGGACACCTGCCGGTGAATCCTTACAGGCATAGCCTGAAGGCGGGACTACGTACCAATGATGGCGGGCGTCAAGGGATTGCCCGTCACTCCTCCGGATCGCCTTCAATCACCTTCTTCTGCTCATCCGCCGTCAGCTCGCCGGTCCAGAGGTAGCTGCCATCGAAGTAGGCGCGCATGCCGTGGAAGTGCCCGGCGTTCTCGGGGAAGACCTTGATCCGGCCTTGGTGGAAGTTGTCCTCCACGAAGGTCAGCCAAGTCGGTGCCTTCTCGCCCTCGGCCTTGGTCTCGAACCAGCCGGTCTTGCCATTCACGCGGAACTCCCCCCGGAGCTTGCCGAGGTTGAAGCCAGGGCCGCGGACGACGCGAAGGGAGAACCAGAATTTCCCGCCTTTCTCCGCCACTTCGAGGACCCCGCCGCGGCCATCCGAGTAGCTGCCCGGCCAACCCTTGCGGCCTTCCAGCTTGGCCCATGCCCGGAGCCAGGAGATGCGCTCTTCGGTCAGGCCGGCTGCCATCTTCCAGCGCTCGACGGAAGTCTCGGGCTCACCGTCACGCGCCTGGCCCTCGCTCATGAAGTTGCGGTATTCGATCCAAGAACGCTGGTCTTCCTGCACGTCGGCGAAGAGTTCGGGCGCGAGGCTACCTTTGAGCCCGGCATAGGCAGCGTTGAGCGCCTTGTCCTGCTCCGCGAACTTGGCCTTGGCTGCGGAGAGGTCATCGCCGCGAAGGACGGCGGTAAGGAAGAGGAAGGCCACGAGCACGCGTTTCATGAGATGCATTCTGCCGAGGGAAGAGCGGAGCGCAATTCGGATCGGAAAGGAGGTACCGACTCCTCTTGACGTCATTATCATTTTTGGTAACGTATCGACGTGATCGAGAGTTTCTCCTGCAAGGAGACCGCCAGAATTTCCGGGAGGAACGGTCCCGGAAATTTCCGATGGAAATCCAACCGCGCGCCCTGATGAAGCTCGTGCAGATCTCCCGGATTACCGACATCGAACAGCTTCGCTTGCCGCCTTCCAACCATTTGGAGGCCTTGTCCGGCAGCCTGAAGGGCTGCTGGAGCATTCGCGTCGACATGCAATGGAGGGTAGTGTTCCGCTGGGAAAGCGGAAATGCCCGCGATGTGCGAATCCTCGACTACCATTGAACCGATCATGAAAAGGAAACCAGAACTGATCCCGCTTCTGAACTTCTTCGCCGAGACACTGCGCGAGACCCTGAAAGAACAGACCAGCTCGCAGGCAGAGATCGCGCGGCGCACGGGCATCCCGGCACCGCATCTCACCCAGATGAAGCAGGGCAAGCGCCGCTGCACACCGGAATACGACCTGCGGCTGAGCCGCTACTTCGGAGTGGCTCCGGGAATGTGGGTGAATCTGCAGACCGACTACGAGTTGAGGCGCGCGGAGCGGGAAAAGGGAGAGACGATCCGGCGCGAGGTGCGGCCGCAGGCGGCTTAGGGAGTGAGGTGATCGCGCGGAGGCGCTACTGCACCTCGCGACAAACCTCGCGCTCACACCGGGGAAACCGGAGCCGGTGGCAGCATGTCTTGATGCCACGGACACGCGCAGCGGGGCGAAGCAGGAGGTGCGGATCAAGGTGGAGGAGAGGTAGTTTCCGCACTCTGTGGCAGGATCCGCGACCCGTGGTACGTAGTCCCGCCTTCAGGCCAATGCCGTTAAGGACCTGTTAGATCACCGCGCGAAATTACGGCTCGTACTACGGAAACGTTTGTTTTGATTGGGCGGATGCACGACGCACCGCATCCCCGTTTTCCCTTCCACGGCAGCTTTCCCCGCGCCTTTGCCGCCTTGCTCGACCCGCCTGCCTGCGACAGCCTCTTCGAGCGCCGCGGGCCTCGCGGCGGCCCGGATCCCAAGCTCAGCCCCTGGCAATGGCTGATGACCCGGACCTATCACCAGCTTGCACCGGCAGGCAGCTTCTCCACGCACGTGAAAGAAATCACCGGCATCCGCATCTCCGGCAGCGCACTGAGCCAGCGCGGCAAAGCCATCGGCTGGGAATTGCTCCACGAGGCGCTGCACCTGGCGCTGCGTCCCCTGGCCGATCCGGCCTTGCATCCCGGGGCCTTCCACCGCGGCCTGCGGCTGCTGGCCATCGACGGCACCACCTTCAACCTGCGCAACACCCCTGCCATCGCGGAGCGTGCCGTCAAGGTGCCCTGCGGCAAGGGCAACGGCCAGCCGGCCTTCGCCCGCATGCTGGCGGTGGTGCTTGTCGAACTCGGCATGTACCAGCCCCTGGCTGCCGCACCCGGCTGGCAGGGCGAAGGCGAAGCCACGCTGGCCCGGCGGATCCTCCAGGAACGGGAGCTGCCGGAAAAGAGCCTCTTGCTCGGCGACCGCCTCTACGGCACGCCCTCGTTGCTGTGGCATTTCAAGCCCGCCCTGGAGAAGGGTGGCGGAGCCTTCCTGATGCGGGTGAAGTCCAACCTCAAGGCCACCGTCAAGGAGCACCTGTCCGACGGCTCGCGGCGCATCGTGGTGAAGGTGACCGATCCCGCGACCCGCCGTGTCGCGGGCACCCTGGAGCTGCGCGAGATCCTCGCCACCGTGACGGTGGCGGGCGGTGGCAAGCCGCTGCAACTCCGGCTCTGGACCAGCCTCATGGACGAAACGCTCCATCCCGCCGCGGAACTGGTGGAACTCTATGCCGCGCGCTGGCAGCACGAATTGTTTTTCCGCGAACTCAAGGTGAAGCTCCACGGGCGCGGCGACCTGCTCGACGCGCAGACCCCTGAAACCGCGGCGCAGGAAGTGCTCGCGCTGCTGATGGCCGCGGCGGTGCTGGCGCTGCAACGCGCGGCGGTGGCGGAAGCGGCGGGCGTGGAGGTCCCGCGGATCAGCTTCGCGGTGGTGCGCGACTACACCGCGGCGATGTGCAAGCTGCTGGAACTCGGCAACGACCTGATGGAATTGCCGAAGCGGGCGATCTGGGTGGCACGCGCGCTCAAGCAACTGGCGGAAGTGGCGCTGATACCGTGGCGCAAGCCGCGGAGCTGCCAGAGGGCGCTGCGGCAACCGGTCAAGGACTGGCCGAAGATGAAACAGCCGAGCTCGTTGCCGCTGCTCAAGAGCATCACGATCAACCCGGCGAGTCCTTAACGGCATTGGCCTTCAGGCGGACGAAGCTACCCTTGATGCCCTATTCCAAGAGATCGCCCGTTTGCATTTGCCTTGGCGTTGCTTCGTCCGCCTGAAGGCGGGACTACGTACCACTGATGGCGGGCGTTGAGGGATTGCTTCTCACTCGGTATTCGCCTTGCCGATGTAGTCGCGGAGCAGGGCGACTTCGGGGGTCTCGCGGCGGTGCAGGTTCTCGTCGCGGTCGAGGTCGACGAAGTAGAGGCCGAAGTCGGTATTGGGATCGAAGGGGTGGCCCCACTCCCGGTTCGAGGTGATCGACCAATAAGTGTAGGACTTCACGGGCACGCCCTTCTTCAGCGCGCGCTCGACCTGGGCAAGGTGGGCGCGGATGTATTCGCTGCGGTTCATGCCATCGGCGGAGGGGACGCAGCCGTTCTCGACGATGAGGATCTCCTGGTCCGGGAACCAGCGGCGGAAGCGCTGCAATGCGTGGAAGAGGCCCTTCGCCCAGACAGGCGCGCGGAGGAAGCGGCCGAGCGCGGCTTCCTCTAACAGACGGAAGCGGTGCAGGCGCCAGGTGGGCAAGCCCCAGTAGTAATCGAGTCCAACGAAGTCCTGCGCGCCCACCGCTTCTTCCGGGCAGAGTTCTTCCGGCAGGCGGCCGGAGGTGCCGAGATACCACCAGTTCACGTTCGCGATCAGGCTGGTGGTGCCCCAGAAGCGCCAGGCCCAGTTGAGCCAACTCGTCTTGGTTTCGAGGACTTCTAGCCGGCCGCTGGGTTCGAGTTCCTCGATCTCGAGCTTGGTCTCATCGCCGAGGACCTCGCGGGCGATCAGGCGGGCGAGCTTGAGTTCAAGGCCTTCGGCATCGCAGGCATTCGAGACACCGGGGGCATCGCTGCGGATGCCGATGCGGATCCTATCGCGGCGGCGGATGCGGCGCATGCCGCGGGTGCCGGAGACGCTTTCCGGAAGGGTGTCATCACCGGCGAAGACCTCGTGCAAGGACAGGGGGCGCTGGACTTCCTTGGCCACCACTTCCGGATGCGAGATCCACGGCACGTCGCAGGCTCCGGCCAGTTCGCCTTGAAAGGCGGCGACGGCGCGGTTGACCCGCTCCAGCAGGCGCTGGTGGCCGTGCGGGGCGACCACGACGTAGTGCTCGTCGCTGAGGCCGGTGGCGAGGAAGCGGAAGCGTTCACGGCCCTTCAGCTCGAAGGGCAGGAGGAAAAAGGCATCGCCATAGACGGCCTCGACCTTGCCGGCTTCGAGCGCGCTACGAGCTTCATCGTAGTTCGCGAAGAGCTTCTTGCGAGCCTGCGGCGGCAGGTCGCGCTTCCAACCGTCCGGCTGGTTGCCGACGGCGATGACGGCGACTTCCTTGAGCGCGGCGAGGTCAGAGCCCGCGTGGGAGGCGAGCACCAGGATGGCCTTGCCGGTGCGGAGGTAGGGATCGCTGAACTCGAAGCGGGTCTGGTCGCCCTGGGTCACGCCGCCGATGACGAGATCGACCTCCGCACGCTCGCTGACCAGCGCGCCGCCGGTGGTGAATTTGAAGACGGCTTCGTGGAGGCCGCGGTGGCAGGCGCCCCAGTCCATGAGCATCTGCAGCCAGGTCGGGAAGCCGGTGACGAGCGGATTGACGCCGACCTTCGCGGCAGGGCGGAGCGCTTGGATCGCCTTGCGGGCACGGGCATGGGCGCGGAAAAGATTCGGGATCAGGCGACCCACCGCTTCGGCTTCCGCCTCGACCTCGGTGCCGCGCGGCAGGCCGGGCGGCATGTAGTAGCGGTTGTGCCACCAGGGCTTGATGTAACCGAAGGTGAGCTGGCTGGGTTCATTGAAGGTGATCCACCAGTCGGTGATATCGCCCAGCACCTCCGCGACGCGTGCGGCGTAGCGGGCGAAGAGATCGGGGAATTCCGGGCCGATCATCCCGCCGTGATCGCGCTCCAGCCAGACCGGCCAAACGAAGTGATGGAGCGTGACCATCACCTGCATGCCGTGACTCTTCACGCACTCGGCAAGGCGGCGGTAGTGGGCAAGGGCCTCGGAATCGAAGTTGCCCGCGGTGGTCTCTACACGGGCCCAGGCGATCGAGAAGCGGAAGAGCTTGCAGCCCATGCGGGCGGCGGCGGCGATGTCTTCCTCGTAGCGGTTCCAGAAGTCGGTGGCCCGGCCGCGCGGGGTCAGGCCCTGGCAACGTTCCCAGAGGTCCCAGACGTCTTCACGCGCGGGATCATACGCCTCCACCTGGTGGTCGGCATTCGCCGTACCGAAGAGGAAGCCGGGCGGGAAAGGCATGCGCGGGCGAGCATGATGGGAGCGGCGGGGAGAGCAAGACGGGGCTTCTGACACGGCATCACCTTGATATAAGGTGCGGTACATAGTATCGCAGCTAGCGTGACGCTCGACGTTGGTCGAAACTCCTCATTTCACCCGACAGATCGCCGAAAATCCGCATATGTCCGCAAAAGACAAGATTCCTGATTTCAGCTTCGAGGATCTCCTCGTCAGCATGCAGCAAGGCGCGGATCACGCCGCTGGGAAAATCACTGCCCGGACTCATCGACTCACGGCGCGTGCCGCCTCCATGACCGGCGAGGAGATTGCCGCCATCCGCAGCAACCTCAACGTCAGCCAAGCAGTCTTCGCCGACCTTCTCAACGTGCCAAAGGCCACCGCCGTCGCTTGGGAGCGCGGCCTCCGCTCGCCCTCAGGTGCTGCCGTGAGGCTGTTGCAAATCGCCAAGGAGACACCCGCAGCGCTGACCGGGACCCCGGGCCGGAAGAAGTGAGAATCTATCGAGGCGCTTGAATGTATGGTGTGGGTCCTCACGCCATCGGCAGTAGCCGCATACTCCGGGGAGCGCTACGTTCGACCCCCGCTATCCGATGACCTCCCTCCGGGAGACAGAGGTGGAGACAGGAAGGACCTCGATCACGGCAGCTTCACCTCGCGGACGTCGAATTCCTTCATGCGCTCGGGCGCGGTGAGGATGCGGCTTCCGGGGTCGAAGGCGAAGCGGGTGCCGCTGATCGGCTCGACGATGATCTTCTCGACGGCGGTGGTGTCCAGTTTCTCGCCGCTCTTTTCAAGGATCATCAGGTCGAGGGCTGCCTGGTGCATGGCGAGCATCGAGGCAGCGCGGACATAGCCCTTGGTCCAGGCCTTGCAGCCGATGGAGAAGTCATCGGCGATCTCGCGGCTCTTGTCGGAGAGATGCGAGAAGCCTTCCTGAAGCGACTCGCAGCCTCCGCCGGCGAACTCGTCCCAGCTCATGCCCGGGAGAGCCTTGACGAGCGATTCGAAGTTGGAGGCGTAGGTCCTCAACAGCTTGTCGCTATCGGCGGGCTTCTGCTGGAGGACCATGGGGATCAGGTAGAACTCGGAGGCGATGTTCCACTCGCCACGCATGACGTGGCCGAAGTCCGCGGGGGTGTAGCCGCGGGTGACCAGCGCTTCCTTCCAGCGCGGTAGATCGGCGGCCGGGCCGAGGTCCGGAAGCAGATGCTTGAAGGCGCACTCGGTGACGCTGAGGTCGATCAGGATGGCGACGGTCTCGGCAAGGAGGCTGGGCTGCTCGATCTCGCGGTAGTGGCGGACGAGATTGCGGGTGGCGGCGACCAGACGGAGGGTCTCGGTTTCATCCTTCGCCTCGGCGGCGAGGCGGGCTTTCAGCAGCAGGACATCCGCACAGAATTTCCCGGTGCGGGCACCGATGAAGCCGATATAGTCGTCCGGCATGCCCGAGGATGAGCGGGCCGGCATGGCGGCGATTTCCTCCGCCCGGGCCACTTCCACGGGATGCTCGGCCAGGGCGGCCTTCACGGCCTCCGCATTCCACTCGGTGCGATCATGCAGGACACGGGTGAGGTTGGTGCCGACCTTCGGGCCAGCGCCGGGGGGAAAACCGGAGAATTTGTGAAGCATCAGGAAGCCGTTCTCAGCTTCCGGCACCGGCTTGCTCTCGATCGCCAGCGCGGGGAATTCGGCGAGCAGCTTTTGCTTGGCGGCGACCGACTCGGCTCGCATCGACTTCGCGGTCGCGGCCCATTCCGCGGCGTCATAATTTGAGAGCGACGATTTCTTGCGCTTCAAGAGCTCGAAAAAGTCGCCATGAGCCCGGGCTTGCAGGGGCACGTCATTGGCCTTGCTCCATGCCCAGGCAGCGGTGCCACCGGTGGCCAGGAGCGGGACCAGACAGAAAACCAAGCCGCGGGAGGGGCGATATTTCATAATATTGACGGGCTGGTTATATGAAATTTTAAAAAATCCAAACTAATTCGGCGGCAGCAGGTTTCATCGCCGGGGCGTGTCCGCCTGCTGCCCTACCCCGGGCTTGCCATCGGGCGGCGGCTTGCCTTCACTCCCGCCCCGTTTCCCGGCCATGGCCCTTATCGTCCAAAAATACGGCGGCACTTCCGTCGGCTCCATCGACCGCATGCGCAACGTCGCCGCACGCGTGAAGCGCACCCGTGACGAGGGCAACCAGGTGGTCGCGGTGGTATCCGCGATGTCCGGTGTGACGGACAAGCTGATCAAGATGGCGCTCGAACTCGGCGAGAATCCATCCGAACGCGAGATGGATGTGCTGCTGGCCACCGGCGAGCAGCAGTCGATCGCGCTGGTGACGATGGCCCTGCACGAGGCCGGACTGGAAGCGGTGTCCGTGACCGGCCGCCAGGCGGGCATCTTCACCACCGGCTCCCACACCCGCGGGCGGATCCAGGACATTTCTCCCGACTTCATGCGGCGCTCGCTGGACGAGGGCAAGACCCTGGTGGTCGCCGGCTTCCAAGGGATCACGCCGGAGGGCATGATCCACACACTGGGCCGCGGCGGCTCGGACCTCACGGCCATCGCCATCGCCGGCGCATTGAAGGCAGATGTCTGCCAGATCCTGACCGATGTGGACGGCGTCTACACCTGCGACCCGCGGATCGTGAAGAACGCCCGCAAGCTGCCCGAGATCTCCTATGACGAAATGCTGGAAATGGCATCGTCCGGCTCGAAGGTGATGCAATCGCGCTCGGTCGAATTCGCCAAGAAATACGGCGTGGTCTTCGAAGTCCGCTCCTCTCTCAATGACAACCCGGGCACCCTGGTGCTCGAAGAACATCCCGCCATGGAAAACGTCGTCATCCGCGGAGTCTCGATCGAGCGCTCCCAAGCCCGCGTCACCATCACCGGCATCCCGGACGTGCCCGGCATGTCCGGCAAGATCCTCGGCGCGCTGGGTGAGGCGGAGATCAACCTGGACATGATCGTCTCGAACATCGCGCACGATGACCGCGCGCGGCATTCCTTCACGATGCACTCGAACGATCTCGGCAAGGCGCAAGCCGCGCTAAAGCAAGTGCTGGCGGAGATCAGCCCGGATGCGAAGATCGAGACCGAAGCCGGGATCGCGAAGCTGTCCGCGGTCGGCATCGGCATGCGCTCGCACTCCGGTGTGGCGGCCACGATGTTCAAGGCGCTCGGCGAAGCGGGCATCAACATCGGCATGATCTCGACCTCCGAGATCAAGATCGCGGTGACCGTCGACGAGACCCGGATCGAGGATGCGGCGCGTGCGGTGCACGATGCCTTCCAGCTCGACAAGGAGCCGGTGAAGTGAGGCCCTGAGGAATCACGCTTGACCGCTGGCCTTGCCATGTGAGGCATGGCGGGCGTGGACAATCCCTACCAGCCGCCGCTCGCGGAAGCGCCGTCCTATCGCGTGACGGGAGCGCTGCGCCCGCTGAGACCGCTGGCGAATGTCAGCCTGCGGCTCTACGGGGTGAGCACGATGCTGCAGCTCGCGGATCACGTTTACCGGATGGTGGTGCCGCTGCCTTTCGAGGGATCCGGCAATATCCATGACACCTATCACGTGGAGGGGATCGGAATTCTGGACGGGTTGATGATAGCGACCGGACTGGCCAGCTCGGTCCTCTATCTCGTCTGGAAGTATCGGGCGGCATTCAATGCGCGGATCCTGGATCCGGCGACGATGACGGTTTCACCGGCGATGGCGGTGGGGTCTTACTTCATCCCGCTGGTGAACTTCGTGGTGCCTTACCAAGCGATGGCGGGGATCGCGCGGGCTTCGCGGTTGCAGCAGAAGGACGTCGGCCTGTGGTGGGCGGGGCATGTGGGCTGTCTTCTGCTGACGATCGCTTACTTCTTCGTGGAGGGCATGGAGACTCCGCTGCGCCCGACGCTGCTGGACCATGTCTTCATGGTGGTGGCGGTGCTGACTTTCTACTTCTCCTGGGTGCTGGTGACGCGGATCACGCGGGCGCAGATGGATGAGGGGTGGCGGGATAAGGCGGGGTAGGTGTTAGACTACGCCTCGTCCGCCTCTAACAGCTTCTTCAAGGCATCGGCGAAGCGGTTGTAGAAGAAGCCGAGCACGACGAGGGCGACGCCCAGGGCGAGGAAGGCGGTGATGCGGAAGAAGGTGGCGAAGTCCCAGACGTCCACGATGAAGAGCTTGAACAGGGCGATCGCCAGCAGCGCGAAGCCAGCGTGGCGCAGGATGGCAAGCTTGCGCCAGAGGCCGGTGCTGACGAGGAGGAAGCCGAGGACGGTCCACAGGACGGCGACCGGCTTCCAGTCCTCGTAGCGCACCAGGGCCTCGGTGGACCATGCGGCGAGGGCGGCGCAGGCGAGGGCGAGGAACGCTTGCCGGATCTCGCGACGGCTGAGCCAGGCGGCCTTCGCGAGGAAGGGAGTGGCGAAGAGGGTCGCGGGAACCAGCCAGCCGCGCAGGCCGGAGGGGAAGCTGTCCCGGTGCCAGGGGGCCTCCCCGAGATAGCTGATGAGCCAGGCCGCGGAGAGGACGAGGAGTGCCCAGGCTTCGGGCGGAGTCGCCTTCAACTTGCGGCGGGTGAGGACCATCACGGCGAGCGCGCTGGCAGCCATGATATCGCCCCAATGGAGCGGAGAAAGTTCTTCCCAGGCCAAGGCCCAGGAGAGCATCCCGAGGATGCGGGCCAGCACTTGGGCGACGGGCGATGCGGGGCGCGTGTGCGGCAAGCCAGCGATCGTGGCGATTCCCGCCGCGGTGAGCACGGGAAGAAACTGCGTGATCCACGGCTGCGGACTCCACTCGGACTGGCAGCGGATCAGCTCGGGCAGGAGCAGCGCGGCGGCCACGGTGATCAAGGGGCAAGACAGCAGGTATCTTCCGACCGCGGCGAGGATCAGGGCGGCGATGCCGAAGCTGGCCATTCGCGAAACAATACCGGGCTCGAACGCATCGATGCAGGCGTAAAGCGCCAGGGCGACCGTTACCGTAGTGAGCCACTGGAAGGCGCCCGCCCGGCTGGCAGGATCGCGGGGCTTGATCACGCCCGCGGGCAGGCGGTGCACCCAGAGCCAGTGGGTCGCCATCGAGACGGCCATCGCCAGAGCCGGCATCCATGGCGCAGGGAGCGCCTGTCGGGATGAAGGCTGGTGGACAGTCAGCAGGAAGAGGGTCCCGGCGGCTTGGAAGACGGCGGCCCAGAGGGCCATCATCGGAAGACGGCGGGACCTGTCGGCCAAGAGCGTGAAGGCGGTCATCGCGAGGCCGATGGCCAGGACCGCGAGGTAGCGCGAGGCCGCTTCAAGATGAATGCTCCAGCCGAAGAGGATTGCCATGGCACCCGCGGACAGGACCAAACCCGCCGCGGCGCGGGCGACTTGCCAAGCCACGGTGCCCTGTTCCCTGCGGACACAACTGCGGAACAGCGGGAAGGTGGCGGCGGCAATGAGGAAGGCACAGGTAGCGCGACTCCAGAGGGGCATTTCGTGGCCAAAGGCAGGGCTGACCGTGAGCCAGAGGGCACCGGCCACTGCGGCGAGGCAGGCAAAGATCGCCTCCGTCTTCCCGCCGAAACGGAGGTGGGCGAGCGCCATCACCAGCGCTTGGGTGGCGAAGCCGAGCGCGAGCGTGTCGCCCTCGAGCTTGATCGTCATCGCCAGGGTCAAGGCGGCGAGGCCTTGGACAAGCTGCCCGCCGGCGGCGGAGTTCTTCCAGCGACCGAGCGAGCCGAGCAGCAGGAGGACGGCACCGAAGACGGCGGGGACCTGCCAGTAGCTGACGCTGCCGCGCTGCTCCAGCCAGAGCGCGGAGAAGAGCCCGAAGAAGGCGAGGTTGTTCGCGGAGCCCATCCAAGCCCGGGCGCGCTCGCTGAGTCCCCCGAACCTTTCACCCATGCCGCGGATGCCAGGCAGCGCGAAGACCAGCCAGACCGGCGGCAGGAAGTAGAGCGCGGCAGGATCGTCCGGACGCATGCCGGCCGCCCCGGCGATCTGCCACCACAGGAAGGAGCCGTAGATCCCCACCATCGCGGCGATGCCCGCGCCGCCCCAACCGCGGCGGGTGAGCAAACCGGTGCCAGCCGCGGCGAGCACGAGATTCGAGGCCGCGGACAGCCAGCCGAGCGGTTGCAGGACGGTGGCGTAGGAGGCGAGCAGCAGGCCCATGAGCGCGGTGATCTGCGAGTCCCGGCGCAGCGCGATGCCGACGATCGCGCCAGCCGCGCCCAGCAGCATGACCCCGGCGGCCACCCGCGATTCCACGACCTGCAGGCGCGGCACATGGTGCGCGGCGAAGGTGCACCAGTAGAAGAATGCCAGCCCGCCCGCGAGGACCACCTCGCCGAAGAGCCGCATGTTCTCACGCCGCCCGAGGTAAACGCCAGCGCCGGAGATGGCGAAGGAGCTGAAGAAGAGGGCCGCCAGCCGGACCGCCGCGGGCAGATCGCGGATCCAGTTCTTATACGCGAAATTCCCGAGCAGCACGAGGCCGGTCAGGAGCAGCGCGATGCCGACCCGGACCAGCCAGACGCGGCCCAGGCGCAGCTCGAGCGAACCCTTCTCCACCGGGGGCGGGACGACGACTGCCGGGATCGGCACCGGCCGGGGCGCGGGCGCGGGCGCGGGCGCGGCGGCTGGAACCGGCTCCGGTGGAGGCGCGGGAACCTCGGAAGCGAAAGTGGGGAAGACAGGAGCAGGCTCAGGCGCGGCTTCAGGCGCTGCGCCGAGCTGCGATTCCAGCGCGGCAAGCTTCGTCCTCAGCAGCGCGATCTCTTCCGCATGCCGGTGCTCCATCGCCGCCAAGCGCTCGCGGATCCGCTGGATTTCGCTCCACGCCGCGCCGGGGATCTCTTCGTTCACGGATGAGGACTACCTCCACCGCTGCGGAAACGTTCCATCGATTTGGCAAAGGGCATCATCGAGGAAAACGATGGCGGTAAAAGCTTACCGCCTCTTCTTCTTCAGGCCGCTGATCCAATTCTCGACGTCCGAGATCACCTGCTCCTTGCGCTTGTCGTACATCAAGAGGTGGTAGGCGTCGTCGTAGAGCTTGAGCTGGCGGGTCTTCTTGTCGGGGATATTGCCGAAGAAGGCCTTCACGTCCTCCGTGCGGGTGAAGAAATCCTTGTCGCCGTGCAGCACCAGGGTCGGCACGCTGAAGGTCTTGGCGCAGTCCGGCATGCCGTCGACGAGGTGGCCGAGGGTCACCAGCAGGCGCAGCGTGTGCTTGTCGATGTGCCAGGCATTCGTCTCCGACTGGTCGGAGTGCACGCTGTCGTGCGTCATCTGGACCTGCTGGCCACCGGCCAGGGTTTCCAAAGAAAGACGGGCCATCGGGACGACATTCGCGACCTGCTGGACGAGATCTTTTTTCCACTGCGGGAAGTCGTCGCGGAATTTCACCACCGGGGAGGAGAGGACGAGCGCATCGCAGGGCGCTTTCCCGCCATTGGCGACGTCTTGGCTGAAGGTGTGCGAGGCGATCAGCGCACCCATGCTCTCGCCGAACCAGACGATCCGCGCCTTCGGGTGCTTCTCGCGGACGGTCTGGGTGAAGCGGTGCAGATCATTGTACCATTCCTGCGGGTCATCAATGTCACCGCGGCGCTCCTTCAGCGGGTCCTTGCCCTGGCCGCGGATCTCATAGGCGTAGACGGCGGTCTTCGGCTGCTCCTTGAGCAGGCGCTTGCCCAGATTCTCGTAGTCGATCGCGGCCCCGCAGAAGCCGTGCAGGCCGATCACGACGGTGTCCGGCTGGACGCCCTCCTTCAGCCAGGTGCGGTAGCCGAAGGTCTCCCGGCGCAGCGATTCCTCGGGCCGGTCGGCGACCAAAGTGTATTGGGTGGCGCACTGGGTAAGGAGCAGGGTCGCGACCACGACCGCCCCCCAGCGCCGTGCGAGACGCAGCAATCCACCGGGGGGGCAGCTCCCTGAATTGTTCTTCATCCGTTGAAATTGTGCCACTTCTTACGGACCGCGGCAATCCCCCTTTCCACGAACTTTCGTGACGCGAAATCAGGCTTCCGCGGGCTGTTTCACCGGCAGGCCCTCGCGGATCGCCGGCAAAATGTCGTCCAGCGACTCGGCCACGACGAAGGCCCCGGTCTCGCACAGGTTCGAGAGCAAGCCGATCAGGGGGTCCCAGAAGCGGACTCCGAGGGCATTCGCGCGGTTGAAGAGAACCACCGGCTTGCCGACCATCAGGGGGTTGCCCTGTTGCTTGAAGATCATGAGCGCCAACAACTCCTGCACGGTGCCAGCCCCGCCGGGGAAGATCACGAAGGCGTCCGAATTCTCGATCATCACCTCCATCCGGGTGTAAATGTCCGGCCGCAGCCAGAAACTCGAAAGCCCATCCGGAAGCCCTTCCAGCTCAATGATGTGCGGGACATTCGAGCCCGCCGTCCAGCCGCCGGCCTCGACCGAGCCTTCGACCACCGCGCCCATGATTCCCGAGCGCCCGGCACCGGAAACGCAGCCCATCCGGCTCTCCGCGAGGTAGCGCCCCAGCGCCCGGCCATCGGCCAGATAGCCCGGATCTTCCAAGGTGGCGGAGCAGAAGACGCAGACGTTCCCGAGGTAGTCCTCCGGCACCGGGACCTCGAAGGTGGTCATGGCCGAACTCTCGCCGATCTTCTCGCGGCCCGCATCCGGCAGGCCCTTCATGCGGACCATTTCAAGGGTATCCAGCACGTCCTGCGGCAGCTCGGCCGCCAGCAGGAAATCCCGGTGATCCTGCTTGATGGTGCCCATCTGGTTCAGGTGGTCCAAGACGGCGAAGAAGGGGTTCCAGGACGCATCCGTGTTCAGGATCACCGTCGGCTTGCCCGAGAGATTGCGGTCGAGGGTCTGGTAGCCGACGAAGATCGAGATCGCCTTGAACATGTCCTCCAAGGTCGCCCCGGGGGTGAAAACGAAGGCCTCGGACTCGATGATCTTGCGCTCGATATTGGAGAGCGTGATGCGCTGGTCACCATTGGAATTGTAGATATCCCAGCCTTTGCTAAAGAGCAGGTACAAAAGACGCGCGCGGGCTTCCCGGCCGGGGTCATCGGTTCCACGGACGGTTCCAGAAAGTCGTACTTTAGGCATGGGATTCGCTGAGGGCAGTGTGATCCAGCAGTCGCCGTGCCGGAGGCTAACCGGGCGGCGCGGGCAGACCTGATCCTAATGCACATGGACCCCTTTCTTCAAGCCGCGATCTCGGAGGCAGCTACGGGTTTTGCCGAAGGCGGCATCCCGATCGGCAGCGTTCTCGTCCGCCAGGGCATCATCCTCGGCCGCGGTCACAACCGCCGCATGCAGCTCGGCAACCCGGTGCTGCACGGGGAAATGGACGCGCTCCAGAATGCCGGACGCCTGCCCGCGCACATCTACCGCGAGTGCACCCTCTACACCACCCTCTCTCCCTGCCCGATGTGCTCCGGCGCGATCCTGCTCTACGGCATCCCGAAGGTGGTGATCGGCGAGAACCTCACCTTCATGGGCGAGGAAGAACACTTGAAGAGCCGCGGCGTGCAGCTCGAGGTCGTGCAGAGCAAGGAGTGCATCGACTTGATGAACAAGTTCATCGAGGCCTACCCGAGCGTGTGGAACGAGGATATCGGGGAGACCTGAGGTGCCTCCGGCGATTTCAGATTTCAGATTTCAGATTTCAGATCTGAGATCTGAGATCTGAGATCTCAAGATGCCGGATTTCAGATCTGAGATTTGAAATTTCAGATTTCAGATCTCAGATCTCAGATTCCGTTCCCCGGCCCGGGCGGCCCCAGCGGCCCATGCTTCCGCTCATACTCCCGGCGCATCGGATGATCCAAGGACAACTCGGCCATCCTGCCGCGTTCCATTTCGTCGAAAATCTTCCTCCTCACGTCCGCGTCCTTCTTCTTCCTATACTCCTCACGGGAACGATCATTCAGATGGCGCGGACCGCTGATGTCCGAATTCTGAAGCGACTCCGCCCACCCGCGAAGCTGGCGGGAACAGCTTTCCGCCATCGATTTCAAATTTGAAATTTCAGATTTGAAATCCGTCAGAGCCGGGCGGCGCTCGAAAAATGCCAGCATCGAACGCGTCTCACCCGCCGAGCCGCGGGCGATGTAAAGGAAGGCCAGCAGCTCATTCGTGCTGCCACGCTCGAACCCTTCCGCGATGTTGTTCGATACCGATAACGAGCAACGATCCAGTTGATCGCGCTTTGACCAGGTGATGCGGTCCTTCGCCGCACCAAGGAAGTCCTCACATCCTTCCGCGAGCCGAATCGCCGACTGCCACACGGGCAGGTCTTCAAAGCGCTCGTAGGATGCCATTCAACTGAAAGTGGAGAATCCCTCCCCCGATCTCAAATCTCAGATTTCAGATCCCAGATCCCAGATCTCAAATTTGAGATTTGAGATTTGAGATTTGAGATTTGAAATCAGATCCCCGTTCCCCCTTGGCCAGCCAAAGCCTGCCCCCTACGACACCCCTCGTACTCCCCCACCCCGCAAAAACCCGCCCCACAAACCACCACTTATTCACATTCAGTGAAGTTTCTTCATCCCGTGCTTGGAATCACCCGGCGATTGCGATGATTCTGCACCGCTATGCATACACCGGGGGAACCACCATTGGATGAAGCCCATCTGGAAAGCTGGATCGGGCAACCGCGTTGGCCAGGCTCGCTTGCCGTGGCCACCACTTGCAGTTGCGATGTCTCGCGCCTCGGCGCCGAGATCCGCGACCGCCTGAATGCAAAACGAAGCGCCCATACCGGCGCGATCGTGGCCTTCGACCGCGAAGCCATCCGCCACCTCGCCGGCCATCCGGTCTGGCGCAGGCGGATCCTCGCCGCGCTGACGGAGCCGCCCGTAAACAACGGCTGCGACTACGAAGCGATGATCCGCAGCGTCGCCCAACTCGGCGGCGCGGTACTCGCCGGCCGGGGCTGCTTCGATGCCACCCACGGCCTCAATGGCGTCTTCCGCGTGATGGTCTCAAGCTGCGGCCACTGCCGGACCGACGAGCCCGCGATGCACCTCGACCCCAGCCGCTTCAGCCCGGAGAGCCTCGTGCATGTCATCGCCGATAGCTTCGCCGACTGGTGCCTAAGCCGCATCCCCGAACCCGCCAGCAAAGTACTACGTCCGAAGGAATTCGCACGAACGCCGCTGCCAGTCGGGGCCTAAAAGGCAGGGACCGCTCTCCGAGCGGTCCGGCGGATGGCGGCCTAAGTAAACCAATCCGGCTGCGAAGCTTCCGGCCGTCCCCCGCCGCACCTTCCCCGAAAAATCCCCTGCCTACCCCTTCGGATCCGGCAGCACCTCCGCCAATTCAAAGTCAATAATACAGAACCTCCCCTTGTGCATGTCGTAGGTGATGTTCCTCGGTTCGGGATCGAGATGCTTCACACCATAGTCCCGCTCCAGCTCCGCGAAGAGCTGGTCCGAGCGCTCCTTGCTGATCGCGTCCGCCGGCTTCCCGACACCGGTGGAAACGAAGTAAAGCTCCTCCGGGTGCTCCTCCAGCAGCTTGGGCACGTAGTCGCAGCCGCGCTCTCCGAGCACCTTCAGGACCATGACCTCGGTGGCGTAGCGCTTGTCCGCATCGGTGCCGCGGAAGCGCTTGTGCACGCGGTTCAATCCGTCCAAGCGCACATGGGCGCGGATGCCGTCCTTCAAATTCCTCATAGTCCCAGGATCGCTCGCGCGACCGTAAAGTAGATCACCATGCCGGACACGTCCACGATCGCCGCGATCGCCGGTGCCGAGACCACCGCAGGATCGAGCTTCGCGGCGCGCGCGCCGAGCGGCAGCAGCGAGCCCAGAAACGTAGCCGAGGTCACCTGCGTGGTCAACGCGACCGCCACCGTCAGCGCCACCTTGAAGTAACTCAGGCCCGGCGGCATCGGCATGTGGAAGAGCGGCAGCAGCGCCACCGTGAAGACCGCCATGCAGCTTCCGAGCAGCAGCCCCAGGAAGAAGCCGGTGCGCAGCTCCCGCCACGCCACCTGCCACGCCGTGCCGGGATCAATCTCGCCCAGCGACATCGCCCGGATCACCATCGTCGAGGCCTGCCCGCCGGTATTCCCGCCCGCCGCCACCACCATCGGCAGGAACAGGGAGAGCAGGAAGACCTGGCTCAAGATCGAGCCGAAACGCATCATCACGTAGCCGGATAAAATCGACACGAATGCCAGCCCGGTCAGCCAACCGGCACGGCGGCGGAACTGCGTGAGGATCGTCGTATTGAGATACGTCTCCTCCGATTGCTCACCACCGATACCCGCGATCTTTTCGATGTCCTCCGTGCTTTCCTCCTGCATGATCTCCATCGCGTCGTCGTGCGTGATGATCCCGAGCAGGTGCTCGAATTCATCCACCACCGGCAGGGCGATGAGGTCGTACTTCAGCAGCATGTTCGCCGCTTCTTCCTGGTCGGCGGTGGCCAGCACCCGCTCCGGGCCGATCTCCCGCATGATATCGCGGATCGGCGTGTCCCAAGTATTGAAGGCCAGATCGCGGAAGCGCAGCTTGCCGATCAGGCGGCCCCGGTCATCCACCACGAAGATCCGGCTCAGCGTCTCGGTCGATTCCTGGCTGCGGCGCAGCATCTCGATCGCCTGCTTCACCGTCTGGTTCGCGAAGACCCGCCCGATCCGGGTGGTCATGCGGCCGCCCGCCGTATCGTGATCGTACTTCAGCAGCGAGCGGGTCAGCTCCTCATCCTCCGGGCCCAGCAGGCCCAGGAAGCGCAGCCGCGCCTCGTCGCCCACGTCCTGCAGCACGTCCACGCGGTCGTCGTCGGAGAGCTCGCGGAAGAGCACCCGCAGCTCGGAAGGGCTGAAGACGTCCAGCGCCTCCTCGATCATCGAGTCCGGCAGCTCCACGATCATGTCCGACGCCAGCGCCGGGCCGATGGTCTTCAGGAAGAACGCGTGCTTGTCCGAATCCAGCTCCTGGTAGGCCTTCGCGAGGTCCGCGTAGTGCGTATCCTCCGCCAGGGCCAGCACCGCGCTCGGGTCCTCCGCCTCCACCGCCCGCAACAACTCGTCGTGGGGTAGGATGGCTTCGTCTTCCGGCATGGCCACAGTCTAGATACGAAGCGCGGCCCGCCAAGAGCGTGTTGTTTTTTGTTGCGCGAAATCGCCGTGAGGCAGGGATCAGCCAATCAATCCCGACGTCCCCACCGACGGACGGCCCCCCTGGGACCGCGGGGCACCGCCCGGCAGAAGCCACCCCGGCAGCCTTATCCATCGCGCGGCGGTAGTGGAAAGCGACGTCGCTTGGCTGCCTGCCTCTCCGTGCCCAAGGGCAACGGGGGGACCGTTCTCCGGGGCAGAGCCTCCGCGCTCCCGGGCGCCAACGCGTTCGACTGCACCCTCCAATGCCCCTCCCCCCGCTCTTGGCATCTCCCGATTTCCCGGCTATTCCTGGGGCATGCTCCCCCGCTCCACCGGGCATCTCGCGCTGCTGGCGATCCTCGCCGGAAGCGCCACCGCGGCGGCGGGCGATCTCGACGCCCTGGTCGGCAATCTGGCGAGCGACGACTTCAAGACCCGCGAGGCCGGATCCGCCGGGCTGGTCCAGCGCGCGAAATCCGACATCGCCGCCGTCCGCGACCTCTGCCTCCGGCACTACCTGAAGAGCCCCGACCCGGAAATCCGGATTCGCTGCAAGGAAATCCTGCGCGACCTGATGCTCGATTCCTACGGCTTCCTCGGCGTCCACCACCGCTCCATGACCTACCCGGGGAAGGACGGCAAACCCAAGCGCGCCGTCGAGATCATGACCGCCGTGGAAGGCCAGCCCGCCCACGCCGCCGGCCTCCGCCCGGGCGACATCATCACCGAGTTCAACGGCCACCCCCTCGACGTCCCCGACCCCACCGACGAATTCGGGCGCAGGATCCGGCTCTGCGGTGCGGGCCGGAAAGTCACGATCAAATTCCGCCGCGCCGGCAAGCCGATGGCCCTCCAAGTCACCACCGGTGCCGCCCCGCGCGAGCTTCTCCACGTCGACTCCGAAGTCCGCTTCCAAGAATGGCTGAAAGCCCAGGCGGAGTTCAAGGAAGCGCCGTGAATGGCGGGAGATCTTCGCCACAAGGACGGCTCTTCCCCTGGGAGCGCGGAGCCGTCCGTGAAGGGTAACGGCCAGCCTGCTCTGCCCCTCCGCCCCATGCCTGCCCCCCGGGACCGCGGAGGCTCCGCCCTGCAGAAGCCACCCAATCAGCACGATCCATCATGCGGTGGCAATGGAAAGCGCCGTCGCTTGGCTGCCTACCTTTCCGTGCCCAAAGCATCCGGCCCCATCCGGGACATCCTCGATACCTCACAGCCCTACTGGAAGGGCAAGGCCCCGGACCTGAAGTGGCAAGAGTGAGCGGGAGCATGGTCCCTGGTAGCCCGCCACCAAGGGTACGTAGTCCCGCCTTCAGGCGGACGAAGGACCGGAACAGCTTAACTCACCTGCAAGTCCCCGGAACGAATGCCGCGCCAGCACCCCTCTCAGCGAAACGCCACTCATCCGTTTAAAAATTAGAATTTAGTAATTAGTAATTCCCCTCCCTACCCCACCCTCACCTCCACCGCTCCCAAGCCCGAATAATCCCCCGGATTGCAAGCCAGCACGATCACCTGCAAGCCCCGCGCCGCCGCCAGGTCCAGCATCCGCTGCAAGACCTGCACCCGCTCCGGGTCCGCATACGCGAACGCATCGTCGAACAGCAAAGGCAAACACCCGTCGTGATCCGCCGCCAGGATCTCCGCCATCGCCAGGCGCAGCGCCGCCGCCACCTGCTCGCGCGTGCCTCCGCTCAGCGTGTCGAAGCCGAACGCCGGCATCCCCGGGCAGAGCAATTCCAGCTCCGCCACGCCATCGTCTGTTAGAGCGATCCGTACCTCGGCACCCGGCCCGTAGAGGCACTGGATGTAGCCGGACACCCGATCCGCCAGCGGCTGCACCAGGCTTCGGTCGATCGCCTCGCCGGAGCTGGCGAAGAGCTTGTGCAGCTTCTCGATCGCCTTCGCACGGCGCAGCTCGTGGTCGTGGTCGCGGCGCGCGGCATCGAGCCTCGCGGTCGCGTGGAGCAGGTCGGCCTGCGGGTCGCTGCTGCCGTCGAGCTTGAGCAGCGTCGCGGCGGACAGGCGGGCGTCCTGCGCGCTGCGGCGGTTATCCTCCTGCACCTTGATCGCGCGCTGGAAGCGGTCGCGGTCCGCCGTGAGCAGATCGGGGGAAAGACCCGCCAAGGACTTTTTCACCGCATCGAGTTGCAGCGCCGTCTCCCGCTCCGCACCACGTGCCTCTAACAGGGCCTTCTCCCGCGCCTCCTGGCTGCCGTGATCCTTCTCCTGCACCTGCACCGCGATCTCCAGATCGCGCAGTGCCTGGCGGTCGCGGGCGAGCTTCTCGCGCTGCTCTTCCAGCGTCTTCAAAGCGGCATCACGGCGCTTGCGGGCCTGCTCGTCGGCGCGTCTCGCCAAGCCCTCCGCCTCCTCCGCACGCTGCAGTTCCTCGCGCTGCGCCGCGTGAAGCTGCTGCGCCCCCGCGAGGTCCGCAGGCTCCGGCGCGGTCGTGCGGCGACGCTCCAACTCGGCCTTCGCCACCGCCACCGCGGAGCTTGCCGCAGCCAACTCCGTGGCCAGCGACTCCCCGCCCATCGCCTTCCAGCGGGCCAGCAACTGCGCCGCCTGCCCTTCCAAACTCTGGCGCTGCTCCTGCGCCGCGATCGCCTCATCCAGATTCGCCAGCGCATGGCGTCCCAGCGCTTCCGCGAAGGCCCGCTCCGCCCCCTGGCTCCGGGCCCGCGCCTCGGCCAGCGAAGTCCCGCCGCCGGGCTGGATCCGCAAGCGCGTGCCGCCGCCGATCACCAGCTCCGCGGTGTCCGTGAGAATCCGCGCCTCACCCGCAGGCAGTGCCACGCCATCCACCGTAACCGTTAGATCGCTTGCCAGCAGCTCGATCCCCGTCGCCATCGCTTGCAAGGCGGCACGTGCCTGCCCTGCCTCCTGATCCAGCTTCCGCAAACCCTTCAGATCCTGCGCCGTCAAGACCGGCAACTTGGCCAGCCGTGCCTGCAAATCCTGCCGCTCCTTCTCGACCGCCGCCGCTTCACGCGTCCGTCCTGTGAGAAGCGAGCACGCCGCATCCTTCTCGAACACCGCCACCGCCGCTGCCGCGAAGTCGTGGAGCTGCCGCGTCCTGCGGATCGACTCGGCCTTGTCGCGCAGTGCCTGCTCCGCCTCGCGCGCCAGCTTCGCCGCTTCCTGCTCCGCAGTGAACAAACGCGCCTCGCCCGCTTCCGCTGGTTGCAAGGCCTCACGTGCCGCCGCGATCTTGCCCTGAAGCTCCCGGATCCGCGTGTCCTGATCGAGAATCCCCTTCAACACCGCGCTCGCCGCCTCCCAGGTCCGCTTCACCGCCTCCTCCTGCTGGCGCAGCGCCGCCACTTCCTGAAGCTTCGCCTCCGCCTCTAACAACTGCTTCTGAAGACCCGGCAGCGCCGCCTCCGCATCCGCCAGTTGCTGGCCCGCCTTCGCATGCTCGTCCACCGCCCGCTCCAGCCGCTTCAGCGCCTCCGTGGTTTGGGTCAGCGCAGCCTCCGCGGCCTCGCACTGCGCCCGCGCCAGCTCCGGCGGCGAGGTCGCCTTGAGCTTGCCGCTGGCCGGCGTGTAGAGCGCCAGGTAGTCCACGGCGATGCGATCCCGCACCATCTGGTCGATCGCCGACTGCATCACAGCGGCCACGCCATCCTGCTGAAGACGCCTCACCAGCGTGTCCTTGTGCCGCCCGGCGTGCTCGCCCGGATCATCCCCGGAGCAGCCCTGCCAGACCCACAGGTGCGCCCACAGCGAGCCCAGCTTGGCCCCGCCGCGACCGCCTGCCAGCTCGCTCTGCAGCAGCTCGGAAAGCTTCGTCTCCGCCTCATCGTCCTTCAGCGCGATCCCGCCCGGCCCGCTCAAGCGCGCCGTCCCCTTGGTCCCCGCGAAGCGCTTCTCGATCCGCCACTCCCCGCCGCCCGCCTCGAAATCCAGCGCCACCTCCGGATGATCCATGTGCAGCTTCGAGACCATCTCCACCTGCACCGCCCCGCCCGTCTTCGCGCGCAGGAACAGCACCCGGTGCGCCGCCTCCGCCAGCGTGCTCTTGCCACTCTGGTTCGGCCCGCCGAGCAGGGTCCGCGCCCGGTCAAAGGCCACCGTCACCTCGCGGTGGATGCGGTAATTCCGAACGGTAAGGGAGAGCAGGCGCATGGCAGATTGTTAGAAAGTAGGTGCCTTCCGCGGCCCCGCCGCCGTGGACTGCGCGCAGCCTGCTGCCGCTGTCCCGATGCAGCCTGCTGCGAGGGCACCGGTCGGGCGCAGCGACCCACATCGCCCGCCACCAAGGGTATGTAGTCCCGCCTTCAGGCGGACTTCACCGGAAGGTGCCTTCCGCGGCCCCGCCGCCGTGGACTGCGCGCAGCCTGCTGCCGCTGTCCCGATGCAGCCTGCTGCGAGGGGCGCTGCAAAGGCGAAGCACCGGGTGTGACGAGCCCCGGACGGAGCAGAATACGGTGATTTCCCGTGCTTCACGGCAGCAGGCGGCCTGCCGACAGCGGCACGAGCCTGCCGCAGTCCACGGTCGCTACGCAACTTTCTGACATATCCATCACTCACCTCCCCGCACCTCCCGCCAACGCCCCGTAAAGTTCCCTCAGTGCCAACCTCGCCAAGACCGCGTCCTCATCCTCCCCCAGCGCCTGCATCCCGAGCTGCCCGGCCACCGCCACGATCAGCGGGTCCGCCGCCCGCCTCGTCAGCGCCGCCGTCTCCTCCTCCGTCGGCGCGACCGTCGTGCGATCGTAAAGCTTCAAGCGCAACAAGCGCGACTCCAGCGATTCCAAGATCTTCTTCAAGCGCTCCGCCGCCGCGATGCCCAGCGAGCCGTCCAGCCGCAGTTGCAAGAGATGCTCCCCGCCCCGCGGGCCTAACAGCTCGTCCAGGCGCTCCACCAACAGATCCAGACTCGCGTCATCCGGGAAACGGAAGGCCAGCTCCCGCCACTCGAAGCGACCGCTGCGCAGCTCTTCTACCACAGGCATCGTACCACGCCCCGCCGTCACCTTCAAAAGGTATCCGGGCCGGTTCCCCTCCCCGCGCGGGAAGCGGTCGATCTCCGGCGTGCCGCTATACCAAGCCTTGTCCGTGATCTGCTTCGTGCCGTGCCAATCTCCCAGCGCGATGTAGTCCAGCGCCTCCCCCGGCAGCCGCGCGAGGTCGATGAAGTTCGCCGTGCCCGGCAAGTCCTCATCGTCCGCCTCCTGCGTCCCGAAACCCTGCACCGTGCCATGCGCCAGCACGATCCGCGGCAAGCCCTGCGGCAGCGCCGGGTCCTCCAGCGCCGCCCGGATCCACGCCGCCGGATCGCCCGACTCGTGCCTTCTCAGCAGCGGCGCGGGGAAGAGGATGGCGTGCTGCGTGACCAGCGGCTCCGGCTTGAGCAGGAGGCGTAGATTCGGGGCCAGCTCGTTCTTCTCGCGCAGGAAGAACTCCTGCTCCCACACGCTGCCCGGTCCGCCGTGATCGTGGTTCCCCGGGATCACGTAGACCGGCACCTTCAGCGCCCCGATTGCCTGGCACGCCGCGGACACCGTCGGCTTCGTGGCCTGCGAGGAATCGAAGAGATCCCCCGCCACCACCACGAAGGCCGCGCCCGACGCCTTCACCGCCTCCCCCATCCGCTGCACCGCATGGATGCGCTCCTGCATCAGCAAGTGCCGCTTCGCCTCGTCCCGCGTGGACGCGAAGGGCTTGCCGAGCTGCCAATCGGCCGTGTGGAGGAAGACGAGGCTCATGGAAGCGCCCATCTTCACGCACGGGGTGGGACAGTCAATGCGGGACCCCCCGGGAATCGTGTGGAAGAACGGACGGCTCTTCCCCTGGATCGGATGGGCCCGCGGGGATTGCGCCCCGCGGGCCTTCCACACCACCGGACGTGCGGTTTTCCGCATCCGGCGGTTGGACCCGGCCGCTTTCACCCGCCTGCTGCGGATGGTGCGGCGACTTGCCAGGGGATGATGAAGCCGTACCGGTAAAGGGTCCGGTTCTTGAGTGCCTGCTGCATCACCGGGTGGAGGCTCATCGCCCACGCTCCCCGTCCGCTGTAGCATTGGCCCAAGGCCCGGCCTTTGACTCCCAGCCGTTTCATCGCGTTGAGGCGGCCGCGCGGCGTCTTCCACCTTTGCCAGAAGCATTTGCGCATGTGGCGCCTGATCCATCCGCCGAGGTCTTCCACTTCCCGCCGCCAACCGGCGAGTTGGAAGTAGTTCCACCACCCGCGGATGTAGCGTTGCCATTGCCCGCGCAGTTGCTTGCTGGTGCGGCTCTGCCGCGCTTCCCACAGTTCGCGCACCTTCGCCTTGAGCTTGCCGATGGTCTTGGGGGCGATGCCCACCTTGCCATCTTCAAACAGACGGAAGCCCAACAGGCTGCTTTGCCCGCAGGGTCCCGTCCCGCTCTTGGTCCGGTTGACCTCGAGCTTGAGGTGCTTTCCGATCCAAGCCACCACGCTTCCGTAGATGCGCTCCGCGCTGCGTTGGCTGGACGCATGGATGGCGATGTCGTCGGCGTATCGCACGAAGCTCACGCCGCGCTTCTCCAGTTCCTTGTCCAGCGGATCGAGGTAGATGTTGGCCAGCAAGGGGCTCAGCGGGCCGCCCTGCGGCACGCCTTTCCAGCGCTTGTCCTTGCCGCCTCCGGGCTGCTGCACGGGAGCGCGCAGATACGCGCCGACCAGTGCCCTCAGCCGCTTGTCCCCGACCTTGCCCCGCAGGCGGTGCATCAGGATGTCGTGGTCGACCCGGTTGAAGAAGTCCTTCAGGTCGATGTCGATCACCCACGTCTTGCCTTCCTTGACGAAGGCTTGCGCGGCTCTCACCGCATCGTGGGCGCTGCGTCCGGGACGGAACCCGTAACTGTGGTCGCTGAAGCCCGGTTCCCACACCGGGCTTAAGACTTGATGGATGGCTTGCTGGATCAGGCGATCCGCAATGTTGGGTATGCCGAGCCGGCGCTTTCCCCCGCCGGGCTTGGGAATGTCCACGGCCCGCACCGCCCCGGGGACGTAATCCCCGGCAAGCAGCTTGGCCCGCATCCCTTCCCAATGCCCGCGCAGGTGCAGGGCGCTTTGCTCCATGTCCATCCCGTCCACCCCGGGCGCGCCGTCGTTGGCTTTGACCGCCAGCCACGCCGCCCGCAGGTTTTCCGCTGCCAGCACTGCTTCCAGCGTGGCTTCCCTTGGTTGGTCTTCAGGCATCTCCTTGCACCTCCTTCCTCAGGCGCGGGACGCTCGCCTCCGCGCGGCGGGCTTGCGCCACGGATCCACCGTGGCTCCACCCGCCGCCAGTCCCGGTAGCTGCCGCAGTTGCCGCTCCGGTCTGTTTCGCGGGACTACACGCGTCCCCCTTCCTGGTCCGTCGGTTGATCGCCTTCTGTTGGTCCTTCGGCCCTTCGCTCCAACCGCTTTCACGGCCTTCCACACTACTACGGCCTCTGCTGACTCCTCCCGGACTCTCGTCCGGGAGATCTCCCCGGGTAAGGTGCATGAACTTCCGGCCCGTGCCGCCCGGCTCTACCCGATGCGTCTTTCGGTGACGGTTGGATTTCGCGTTCTCTCGCACGCTTATCGCCCGCATCGCGGCCTCGCTGCCGGTTCGTGTTCCTACGGTCGTGCCTTTGCTACCGACTTCTTTCGTGCTGAGTGCCTCGCGGCACCCGCCTTGTCGTTCGCTACGGTTGTTGTCACTAACCCCGGTCATTTCGTTTCATCTGACTAGTTCATGCCCATGCCGGGCACACGAGCGCGGAGCCACCCGGCCCGCAGAGTGGTCCCCGGCTGCCGTGGTCACGCGAAGCTCCGCAGGAAGGAGGCGGCGCTATCCGCTCCCACCCCGCGATTGCCTACCAACGTGCTGGTCCCTTCTGCGGGCCAGAGGCTCCGCGCTCCCAGCGTTAGAGCCGTCCGTGGTGGGGCACGCGTTGGTGAAGGCGTTGCTCCGCGGATTCCGTTTTTCCGGTCCTTCCGGTATATATACCTACCGGAAGGACCGGAAAAACTCCCCGGGACATTCCGGAGATTCCGGAAAGGAATTCCGGACATGCCGGAAAAGCGGAATCATTCACGGACCAACTCGTTCGTGCCCGCCGCCCTGCGGAAGAGCTTGCGCGCCAGTAGCAGCGCCCGGTTCTCGTAGAACTGGGTCTTCGCCAAGCCGGTCTCTTCCTTCACCCTCACCAGCCACTCCTGTGTGGTAGCGGCGGGAAGGAATTCGAGCATCTCCTCCGGCGTGCACTTGGAGCCGCCTCTCTTCACCGGCTGCCCCGCCATCATCTCGTCCTCGTGCTTCACGACGCAGGAGGTCACGGGCTTGTCCCGTCTGCCCATGCGCAGCTCGACGACCTTCAGCGAGAAGGGCATGGGGTCGCGGCATTCGAGGTCGCGCTGCTTGGTGACGCGGAGGGTGGAGATGCGCTCGCCGGAGGGGCGGAAGATCTCGAGCTCGGTATCGACGGCGGCGCGCAGGCTGGAGTGGCCGCGAGCGCCGCGGGCCTCGTCCTTGCCGCAGTGGTGGATGATGCAGACGTGCGCCCCGGTGGCGGCGCGGACGGCATCGATGGAGGCGACGGCGGCGCTCATGTCCTCGCCCGCGTTCTCATTGCCACCGGCCATGGCGCGTGCGAGGGTGTCGAGGACCACGAGGCGGCAGGGCAGCGCGGATTGCTGGGCGGCTTCCTTGACCGAGCGGGCCAGCATCGCGGCGTGGTCACGCTCTAACAGGGAGACCGGGGCGGTGCAGACGTAGAAGGGCGCGTCGGGGGCAAGCAGGCCTTCGCGGCGCATCGCTTCCAGGCGGTTCTTCAGGCCGCGGGTACCTTCCAGGGCGACGTAGACGACCGCGCCTTGCTCGATGGCGATCTCCCCGTAGCGCCAGGCACGACCGGCGGCGACGGCGGCGCAGAGGTCGGTGATGAGGAAGGATTTCCCGACGTTCGAGGGGCCGTAGAGGAGGCTCGCGCCGCCGTCTGTTAGAAGCCCTTCCACGAAGTCGTCCGGCTCGACCGATTCGCCCAGCGCATCGGCACGGAGGATCGGGAAGGAAGGCGGGGTGTGGGTTACGGTTTCGAGGAGCACAGGTAGATCTGGATGGATTTGATTTCGGGGGCGAGGTCGGTGAGGTCCTTGCCGCGCGGCAGCTTCACGTGGTCCACCGTGCAGCCGAGCCCGACGAGGAGCTTGGTCCAGTGCCCGGCCATCGCGTCGCCCGCGTCGTCGGCATCCGGGATGATCTTCACGCTGCGTCCGCGGAAGAAGGGGATGGCCTCGGGGGCGAGGGTCTTGCAGGAGGCACCGAGCAGGGTGCAGGGAATCCACTCGTCCTCGAAGCCCGCGGCGCGGAAGTCCGAGTAGAGATCGAGCGCGGTGAGGTGATCGGTCGCGCCCTCTGTTAGAAGGATGCGGGCCTTCGGGGAAGCGTGCGCGGCCATGGCGAGACCGGGCGTCCAGCTCTTGTCGACGCCGCGCAGGGGGTAGGCCTTGCGGCCGTGGAAGAGGCCGCCATCGATGCGGCGGATCTCGGCGGCGCGGTGCTTGGCATCGGTGATGACGAAGCACTTCGCGCCGTCCACTTTCATGAAGCGCAGCGAGCCCTGCTGGACGGCGAAGGCGACGCCCTCCGGAGTGAGGCCGCGCTTGGCCGCAAAGGCCTGCCAGGTCGCTTCATTGCCGGTCAGCAACTCACCGGGCCACTCGATTTCCTTGCGCGCCTGCGGGGCTGCAGGGCGCTGGAATGGCGGGTCCATGCGGTCGATGCCGAGGCGTTCCTGGAACCACTCGCGGACCTCGCGGTAGTCGGCTCCGAGGGCGTGCTTCACGAACTCCACGACATCCCCGCCGAGGCCGCTGCCCTGGTCCTTCCAGGCGCGCCCGGAGTCGAAGATGGAGAAGCTGGGATGGCGCTCCTCGCGGAAGGGCGAGTGCATGCTGCCGTGCGTGCGGGGCTCGCCGGGGAGACGGAGCATGGTCCAGAGCTCGTGGACGGTGTAGGTCTCGCGGGCCTGACGGAAGAGGTCGGGAGCATCGCTCACTGGGCGTCCTCCTTTCCATTTCCCTGCGGGGTGAGGATGCGGGCGAGTTCGGCGGCGGGGATCATCGCCGTGCCGAGGCCGGTGACCGCGCGGATCTTGCCAGCGGCGACCTGGCGGTAGATCCAGGTGCGTTCCTTGCCCATCATGCGGGCCACTTCCGAGAAGGAGTAGGCGGCGCGTGGCGGGCTGTGGTGGGGTGTGGTAGCCATGAGTGGAGCATGGCGTGATGTGGCGGGTGGCTTCTACTGCCAGCGGGAGGGGGAAGACAGAGTGCCGAGTGATCAGTGATCAGTGGGAAGGCGGGAGGCGGTAGGATCTGGAATTTCGGATTTGAGATTTTGGATTTGAGATTTCGGATTTCGGATTTCGGATTTCGGATCTGAGATCTGAGATCTGAGATCTGGAATTTCGGATGGGAACTTAGTGGCGAGAAGCGGCTGCAGGGGTGCTGCGTCCGCCTAAAGGCGGGACTACGTACCCTTGGGGGCGGGCAGTCGGGGACCGTTCGCCGCACAGAGGACTGTGCGGACCACCTTTTCCCGGACCTCCTTTTCCCGGACCTCCTTTTCCGGACCACCTTGCGGAGCTTGGCACGGGATGGGCAAAGGGAGACGCGGAGCCATGAATGCGACGATACTGGACAGGAAGAGGGCGGGGCTGCTGGTGCCGGTGTATGCGCTGCGGCACGCACACGACTTCGGGATCGGGGATACGGCGGCGGTGCGGGATGCGATCGACTTCGCGGCGGAGCACGGTTTCAGCGTGTTGCAGATCCTGCCGATCCACGAAACCTTCGGCGATCACAGTCCTTACAATCCGATCAGCGCGCGGGCGCATTCGCCGGCGCTGCTTTCACTGACGCCGGCGGAGGTGCCGGGGCTGACGCATGCGATGCTGGAGCAGTCCGCGCCGGAGTCGTGGCTGACCCAGTTGCGCGAGGGCAATGTGAAGCAGGAGGCGGTGAATCCACTGAAGGCGCAGATCCTCTTAACCGCTTACTACGAATTCGCGGAGACGGATGCGGGGGAGTTGCAGGCGGAGTTTCAAGCGTTTCGCGAGGCGCAGGCGGAGTGGCTGGCGGCCTACACGCTCTACCGGGTGCTGGTGCGCGAGTATGAGGGGAATACGCAGTGGGCGGACTGGCGGCCGGAGCACCGCAACCACGAGGCGGCGGAGAAGTGGCTGCTGCAGTATCCGGGGCGCGAGGACATCGAGTCGCTGCGCGCGGGCTTCGCTTTCATCCAGTGGATCTCCTATCGCCAATGGAAGGCGGTGCGGGCGCATGCGGACGAGCGCGGGGTGCGGGTGATGGGAGAGATGTCCTTCGGCGTGGGGATCAACAGCGCGGACGTGTGGGCGAATCCCTCCCTCTTCGACACGGAGTGGAGCATGGGGACGCGGCCTCTGGCGCACTTCGACACGACGAAAGACTCGGAGCGCTGGGGCCAGAACTGGGGGCTGCCGCCGTATCGCTGGGAGAATCACCGCTCGACGGGATTCGCGTGGCTGAGAGGGCGGATCGCGTGGGAGAAGGAGTTCTTCCACGGCTGCCGGATCGATCACCTGCGCGGCTACTTCCGCGGCTACATGTTCCCTTGGGCGGGCGGGGCGAAGCATGTGGAATTCTCGGGTCTAACAGAAGAAGAGGCGCTCGTGAAGACGGGCGGGCTGCTGCCGCGCTTCGTGCCCGGGTCGGACGATGATCCGGTGGGGGCGAGCATGAACGAGCTGCAGGGACGCGAGATCATCGGGCAGCTGATCGAGGCGGCGGGCGAAATGGATCTGGTGGCGGAGATCATGGGCGAGATGCCGGAATACATGAGCCGGGCGCTGGAGGATCTGAAGCTGGCGAACCTGGGATTCCCGCAACTGATGCGCGGCACGGATGGTGCGATCGTGCCGCCGGATCAATTCCGCGAGCTGAGCCTGGTGACCTATGCGAATCACGACAACGCACCGCTGGCTTCCTTGTATCTGCACTTGCGTGAAGCGGCTGCTGCGGAGCCGGATGGGGCGGAGGCATCGGAGCTGGCGGCGCTGCGGGAATTCGCGGGGAGCAACGGGCATTTCCCGGAGGCGCTCGATGATGAGTTGCTGGGGGATTTGCAGGGGGCCTTGTTCCGGACGAACGGTAGGTTGGCGGTGCTGATGTGCAGTGATTTGTTGGGGGTGCCGTTGAGGTTCAATCTGCCGGGGAGTTATGGGCGGGGGACTTGGAGCGACCGGCTGGAGATGCCGCTGCGGGAGCTGGAGAATCATCCGGTTTACGGGGCGCGGATTGAGAAGGCGGCGGAGTTGGTGAGGGAGAGCGGGAGGTGAGGCGTCTGAGCCGCGGCGCAGCCGCCGTGGACTGCGCGCAGCCTGCTGCGAGGGACGCTGCAAAGGCGAAGCACCGGGTGTGGCGAGCCGCGGACGGAGGGCGGGATACGGAGCTCTCCGGTGCTTCACGGCAGCAGGCTGCCTGCCTACAGCGGCAGCAGGCTGCGCGCAGTCCACGGTCGCTGCGCGACTGCCGGACCACCGGGCACGGCTGAGGGGTGCGGATTGCACCGGGAACGGGGGCAGGCGTGGTGATTTGCAATGGGTGGGCGGCGGCGGAGGGCGGTGGCATGATGGCGGAGGGATGGCAGGAAACCTGCAAGAGGAGATGGTGCTATGAAAACACTTCCACCCGTTCTCATCGTGACCGATCGCGGTCGTTTGATTGCCTACCGCTATGAAGAAGAAGACCGTCCGCGGGCGATCGCGACGGCGGAATTCGAAGAGGGCAATCGCAAGCTTTCCGAACTCGTGACGGACCAGGCCGGGGCCTTCCCGAACACGGGGAGCATCGGCACCTCCGCGGCGGAGCGCATGCCGCTGGAGGCGGAGCTGGAGGTGCGCTGCTTTCGCAAGATCTCGGAGACGATCCGCGAGATCCTGGCGCAGGAGAAGGTCACGCGCTGGGGCCTGGCGGCACCATCGGAGATCCACGGGGCGGTGGTGGATTTCCTCAGCGGCGAGGACATCGCGACGCTGGCGCTGCAGGTGAAGCGGGACCTGGTGAACTCGCCGGCGGAGGATGTGGTGCGGGCGTTTGAGAAGGCGTCAGCGCCGGCTTGGGCGGGGTGATGGGGGAAATCATCAATCACTAATCTTTCAATCATCAATCGGAGTGTGTCGCTGCGCTGAAGAGGGGGTGCTGGTGGTGCTTCACGGACGGCTCTGCCGCTGGGAGCGCGGAGCCACCGGCCCGCAGAATGGTCCCCCGTTGTCCGCGACACGGAAAGGCAGGCAGCTCAAGCGACGTCGCTCTCCGCTATCCTCGCGAGAGCGGTAGTGCTGCCCCGGTTGCTTCTGCGGGGCAGAGCCTCCGCGGTCCCGGGCGCTGGCGCGTCAGGCCTGCACCTGTTGAACCTCAGGCGGGCGGGAAGAGGGCGGGCGCTTGGTCGAGGCGCTCCCAGCCGGCGCGGGCGGCATCGCGGGCTCGGGTCCAGTCGAGACGGGAGCTGCCGCGGTAGGCTTCCCAGCCCTCGCCCATGTCTTTCTCCGCAGCTTCGAAGTTCAGACCGCGGCGGTAGCGTTCACCTGCGTAGCGGTAGGCAGGCGCGTAGTCGTCGAAGCTGAAGTCGCGGTGGAAGTAGGGTTCGTGCTGATACTTTTCGCGCCAGTGGGCTTCCTCCGCTTCGGGGTTGTAGGCCGAGGCGAGTTCGCCGCCGATGCTGCCACCGACGACGGCTCCGCCCGCAGCTCCGACGAGGGTGCCGATGGGTCCGGCGACGCTGCCGGCAGCAGCGCCCATGGCCGCACCGGCGGCGGCTCCGAGGCCGGTGCCGACGGGATGGGTGGTGGCGGTTTCGACGTTGGGCTTGGTGCCTTGAGATTGGGATTGGGATTTGGTTTTCATGGTTCGTTTCTTTTAGCGGGTGGTGTGCCGGGTGGGGGATCGGGTGTGGCCTCTCCCGGGGGCACGCGGTGGTCGCATGCCGCGGGGGTGGCTTCGTCCGCCTGAAGGCGGGACTACGTACCCTTGGGGGCGGGCCTTCGGGGACCGTTCGTGGGCGGGCGGCGGTGTCGATGCACAGCGCGTGAGGTAGCGGGCAGCGAGGGACCATCCTGCGGGCCGGTGGCTCCGCGCTCCCAGGGGAAGAGCCGTCCTTGGGGGCGGGCCTTTGGGGGACCGTTCCTAGACGGGCGCTCCGGGTGCCAGGGCGAGGCGGCCGGCGCTGCGGCGGCGCTGTTCGACGGCATCGCGCTGGGCGAGGGCCTTGCGTTCGAGGGCGGGGAAATCGACGTCCGACCACTCGGGGAAGAGCGGGGCGATGTCACCGAGCATGAGCCAGAGGATGCGCTTGCCCTGGATGCCGAGGACGAGCATTTCGAGCGCTTCGAAGATGCCGAGCTCGCCGGGATCCATGCCTTCCCACAGCAGCTTGAGGCGACCGGCGCGGGCGGTGAGGCCACCGGCCATCTTCTGCACGCTGCTCTCCTTGAGGTCAGCGGATTTCAGGAGCCTTTTGAGGAGCCGCCGGTCCTCTTCGACGGCGCTTTTCAGATCGCGAAAGAAGCGCTCTTCGGTGGCATCAGTCTGGCGGGCGGTAACGTCGTCGATCATGACGAGCGCGCCGGTGGCACCGGCGAGGTGGTCATTGAGGTAGCGTTCGAGGCGGTCGTTCATGTTCATGATGGGTGAATCATTGCTCCCAGCGGTCGCGCCACTTCGCGCAGCCTTCCGGGATGAGCAGGCGGCGGCGGGCGAGGCGGTTCTCGCGCTGCGGGCCGGCGTTTTCGTCGGGGGAGAAGATGACGTATTTGTAGCCGACGGGGTGGCCGGCACTGGTATCGAAGGGGACTTCGCCGAACCAGGTGTTCGAGTTCACGCACTCCAGCTCGTAAGCTTCGCGCAGGTCCCAATTGCCGAGTTCCGGGCAATCGCCGATCACGGCGAGGCGGTCGCCGGGCTGGGTGGGAGCGCCATTCACTTGCAGGCGGACGATGACCTTCGAGTCCACCACTTCACCACGGACGGCGAAGACGTGGGCGGATTGTTCCGGGAATTGGATGGTGGCGACGCCGTTCCGGATGCCGATCTTGCTGCCGTCTAACAGGCAGGCGTGCTCACCATCGGGGAATTCGAGGTTATCGACTTCCAGCTCGCGGGCCGGGCCCTTGTTGATGAAGACGAGGCAGCGCGAATCGCGGTAGCGGCGGAGGAAGACGTAGCAGTCCGCGTCCACGAACTTCGGCCACTGGCCGCCCCATTGGATGGCTTGGTTGTCGTGGCGTTCCCCGGCGAGGATGCCGATCAGGCGGATCGCCTCGGTGGGCTCCCAGTGCGCCATCATCGGGCGGTTGTAGGGGTCGTCGCCGCCATCGGTATCATCGTGGAGGTATTGCTCGCAGCCGTAGTAGAGGCAGGGCACGCCGCGCGAGGTGATGAGCAGGATGAGGGCGAGTTCGAGATCGCGGTCCGAGGCCCCGATGGACTGGAGCCGCGGCATGTCGTGATTCTCGAAGAAGGTGACCAGTTCGGTGGCACCGTGGTATTTGCCATCGAGATCGAGGATCTTCTGGAGCTCGTGGAAGCCGCCCTCGCTGTGTTTGCCGAGGGCCTCGCGGACAGCGTGGCAGAAGCCGAAGTCGAGGATGCTCATCCCGGACTGGTTCGCGAACTCGACGGAGCGCTCGTTCTCGGGGTGGGCATTGATCCACTCCCCGAAGCGGAAGAGGCTGGGATTCACGACCGCCATGTCCGCCATCAGCTCCTGCCAGAACCAGAGGGGCATGTGCTTGACGGTATCGATGCGGAGCGCGTCCACACCCTTCTGCACCCAGAGCGTGAGCGCTTCCTTGATGTGGTTGCGGAAGAGGATGTTGTTCTCGTTGAAGGTGGCGAGGCCGGCGAGTTCGCCATTCTGGACCTGCCACTCGTCGTCCCAATCGAGGGTGGGGCCGTAGTGGTGATACCAGTGGGCCTCGTCGTGATCGAAGTCGGCGATGAGCTTGCCGTCGTCGTAGAGCTTGCCCTTGCCGTCCTCCGTCTGCGGGGAGCTGTGGTTGCAGACGATATCGAGGATGAAGCTCATGTCGCGACCGCGCATGTCTTCTAACAGGTGGTCGAAGGTCGTGTCGTCGCGGGAGAAGAGGCGCTTCTCGGAGGGGTCGTTCATCCAGCGCGGATTGATGCGCTTGAAGTCGCTGGTCCAGTAGCCGTGGAGGGGGGCGCGCGGTTCGTCGCCACAGGCCATGGTGCGGACCTGCTCGAAGAGGGGCGTGGTCCAGATGCCGCCGATGTGGAAGGAGGCGAGGTAGCCGAGCTTATCGCGCAGGCCCTGGAGGTCGCCGCCCCAGGTACTTGTGCCAGTCCTGGTGGGTGGGGTCGAACATGGTGTCGTCCTCGCGGGCCTTGTCGGGGGTGCCGATGGCGAAGCGGTCGAGGACGATGAAGTAGAGGGTGAGGCAGCGGAACTCGGTGTCCGAGCCGGCGAGGATTCCCAAGTCGACTTCGGTGGAGTGGGCGGGCATCGGATTGGTGAGAGCGGGAAAGGTTGACGGTGGCTCGGAGGAGCCCCTCATCCCGCAACAGGAAAGCGGACGTGCCGCCCTCCTGTTGCGAGGTTTTCGGGGTGGGGGAAAAATATGGTCCCCGGCGGAAGGCTTCGACTCGTCGCTAGGCGGGACGGTCGCGCGAAATCCGCCGGGGACCTGGGGGGCTCGTCACGCGTTTGCTCCGGCCTCTTGGGCGGCAGGGCACAGTTGGTCGGAGAGTTCGGTGAGTTTCTTGTCGGTGGCACCTTCCTCATCCAAGGTGGCTTGGAGGAGTGCGACGATGTCGTCGCGGTCCAGCCACTCGGCCAGGGTACGGGCGGAGCCGTAGCCGGAGATCTCGTAGTGCTCGACCTTCTGGGCGGCGATGATCAGCGCGAGGTCCCGGAGGATGGGTTCCCCGGTTTCCTCGGTGGCTTCGCTGCCCTCTTCCACGAGGCCTTTCATGGCCTTGCAGACCTTACCCTTGGGCGAGACTTCCAAAAGCTTGGCGACTTGATCGAGGCGCTCGACGTGGCCCTTGGTTTCCTCGAGGTGCTTAATGAAGCCTTGCTTGAGGTTGGGGTCGGTGGCGGCCTTGGCCATTTTCGGCAGGGCTTTGACCAGTTGGGTCTCGGCGCTGTAGAGGTCTTTGATTTCCTGCACGAGCAGGGTTTCGAGTGAAGTGAGTTTCGACATTGGGGATGTGAGGTTGTGACGGCGGAATTGCCGGGGAACCGGAATCGCAGGAGGCGTGCCGGGGTCGCTCGGATGCGCGTTGTTGAAATGGCGCGGTTTGGCGGTTTCCTTTATCGGGGTAGGGAATGCGAGATGCAACGGGACGGTGCAAGCGGCAGCGTCGAGCCGCAAAATCCGGGCCGCGGAGCTTTCAGGACGGGCGGCACTGGCATGGCACGCTGCGAGCGAAAGCGGTGGTTCCACTACTTATGAAAGCCACGCTCCCTCTTTTCCTCGCTTGCTCCCTCGCGCCGCTGGCGGGGGCGGACAAGGCCGTGACCGCTACGATGACGGGCCACGTGAACCGTCCGGCGGAACTCGACCCGACGCCGGAGCGGCTGGCGAAGTTGAAGATCGGCAAGGGCTTCACGCTCGCGGTCTTCGCGAAGGATCTTGAGGCACCGCGGATGATGGCGACGACGCCGGACGGGCGGGTCTATGTGACGCGCCGCGGCGAGAAGGGGGACGTGCTTCTGTTAGAGGACAAGGACGGCGACGGCACTGCGGAAGTGCCGCGGACGGTGCTGAAGCTGCCGCATGTCCACGGGATCGCGATCCAGGACGGGACCGTCTATGTGAGCACGGTGCGGGAGATCTACTCGGCGGAGATCGGGAAGGACGGGAGCTTCGGGGAATTGAAGAAGCTCTACGACGATCTGCCGGACGCCGGACAGCACCCGAACCGCACGCTCGGCTTCAGCCCGGAGGGGAAGCTCTTCCTCTCGGTGGGCAGCACTTGCAACGCGGCGCCGGAGCCGAACAAGGAGAGTGCGACGATGCTGGAGATCGCGACGGATGGCAGCAAGCGGACGATCCATGCGAGCGGCCTGCGCAACACGATCGGCTTTGCCTGGCATCCGGAGAGCGGCAAGCTCTACGGGATGGATCACGGGATCGACTGGCTGGGCGACGATTCGCAGAAGGAGGAGCTGAACGAGCTGAAGGAGGGCAAGAAGTACGGCTGGCCCTTCGTCTTCGAGGACGGCAAGGCGAACCCGGCGAGAAGCCCGGAGGAGACGGAGGGGATGACTTGGGAGGAGTATGCGAAGGAATGTGAGCCGAGCTTGCTGACGACGACGGCGCACAGTGCGCCGATGGCGCTGATTTTCCCTTCCACGAAGAGCTTCCCGAAGGACTTCGCCGGGGATGCGCTGGTGACGCTGCACGGCTCGTGGAACCGGGGAACGCCGAGCGGGTATGCGGTGATGCGGCTGCGCTTCAAGGACGGGGCGCCGGCGGAGTTCGAGGAGTTCGTGAGCGGATTCTGCGACGAGAGCGGGCAATTCGGGCGGCCCTGTGGATTGGTGGAGTGGAAGGATGGCTCGGTGCTGATGAGCGATGACGGCGGCGGGATGATTTACCGGATCTCGAACTCGGCGAAGGAGGATGAGAAGAAGGTGCTGGATCCGATCCCGGCGGGCGCGGAGAAGTCGTGAGTGCTTTCGATCCATCCGGCAGCGCGCTGGTTTTGATCGATGTGATCAACGACTTCGAGTTTCCGAAGGCGGCGCGGCTGATAAGGCCGGCGCTGCCTGCGGCGGAAAAGCTGGCGGCGCTGCGGCGGAAGGCGAAGGCGGCGGGGATGCCGGTGATCTACGTGAACGACAACTTCGGGCGCTGGCAGTCCGACTTCCGCGAGCAGATCGAGCGTTGCTGCGCGGCGGAGTGCCCGGGGCATCCGGTGGCGCGCTTGCTCACGCCGGACCGGGACGACTACTTCGTGCTGAAGCCGAAGCATTCGGGGTTCTACTCGACCTCGCTCGATGTGCTGCTGGGTTTCCTCGGGACGCGGACCTTGGTTCTGGGAGGTTTCGCGACGGACATCTGCGTGCTCTACACGGCGAACGATGCCTACATGCGGGACTACGAACTGGTGATCGCGGCGGATGGGGTGGCGGCGGAGACGAACAAGGGAAACGCGGCGGCGCTCGAGCACATGCGGGAGCGGCTGAAGGCGCGGGTGGTGACGACGGCGACGATCATGCGCGATCTTGGCAAGGCGGGGCGGAAGTGAGCGCGTTCTGCATCGCGGGGAATGCCGGGTGCAATGTGAAGGGCGGTGTGGTGCGCCGGATTTCCCAGGGGGGACGGGCTTTCCCGGCGCGGAACGCGGCTTGCTGAGGAACGGGTGAACTTCAAATCGAGAAAGGAGACCAAAGCCATGCCACGAGGAGATAAGTCCGCCTACACGGACAAGCAGAAGCGCCAGGCCGAGCACATCGAGGAGGGCTACGAGGAGCGCGGGGTTTCCAAGAAGGAAGCCGAGTCGCGCGCCTGGGCCACGGTGAACAAGACATCGGGCGGCGGGAAGAAGTCGGGCTCCGGCAGGGGCAAGACCGAGAACAAGGAGCCGGCCCGGAAGGGTGGGCGAAAGTCTCACGCGAAACACTAACAGATCTATGGATACTACCGATATCGAAACAGCCCAGATCGCTCGCGAGGATTGCCGGGTGGGCGACTGGGTGGAGGAAGCCAATCTGCCGGAATGGCGCGCGGAGGAAGAGCCGCGGCAGTTCACCTCGGGCAGCATCGACTTCGCGCCGGAGTCGAACGACTTCGGCGGGATGTCGCCGAGCGCGAAGCCGGAGGTGTGGACTTTTGCGCCGGAGGAGCTGGGGGGATGAGGGTGTGGAGGAGGGTGGAGTGAGGGGATTGAGGGTGGTACGGATGGCGGCTTCTTCCGTGTGGGAGGGACTGCCGTTAGGGACCGTTCGTCCGCCTGAAGGCGGGACTACGTACCCTTGGGGGCGGTTCCACTTGGGACCGTTCCCTTACACGGCGGCGGCGAGCTTTAGCTTCGGTTCGAGGTCGGCGGCGAGGCGGGCGGCGAGGGCGGCGGTGTGGAGGCGGAGCTCGGGGACGGCGGTGGCTTCGAAGTAGCGGGCGCGGAGCATGGGGCCGGTGATGTACAGCCACTCGAGGGGGTAGCCATTGCGCTGGAGGGCGCGGTAGTCGGCCTGGACCTGGGCACCGAGGCGGTGCTCGTCGGGCTGCAGGAAGCCGCGGCGGAGCAGGTTCGTGATGAGCGGATGGCGGACGGTGCCGATGTCGCGGGCCGGGCCGGTGGCGTCGATGATGTGGTCGGCGACGAGCCAGCGGGTGATGGCGGCGCGGTTGCGCGGGGCGAGGCCGAGGCGCAGGCGGCCGTCCTTGTTCTCGACCGAGACGATGGTGCCGCGCTTGACGTTGAGCTTGCCGGAATCGATCAGCGCCTGGAGCCGGGCGTGAGCTTCAGGGGCGCACTGGTGGCGGTGGATTTCCCAGAAGGGGCTGATGTGGCGGAGGAAGCGGCGGCGGTCCTGCGAGGACATTTCCTGCCACAGCGATGGGGTGGCGGGGCGCAGGGCGGCGAAGAGATCGCGCCAATCGCCGCCTTCCTGGGCGTGGCGGGCGACGGCCTGGCGGAAGAGGCGGACGCTGCGCTGGAGGTCGGAGTCGGGCAGTTCGTCGAGCTCGGGCGGCTGGACCAGCGAGGCATTGCGGTGGGGGCGGGGGACGAGGCCATTGCGGGAGATGGCGTGGATCTCGGTGGCATTCCCCTGGCGTTCGAGTTCGAGGACGGCATCGATCATGGTGAGGCCGGTGCCGATCACGAGGACGGTCTGGCCGGGCTTCACTTGCTCGAAGGTCGAGGCCTTGCGGGCAGGGAGCGTGTGCTCGGCCCAGATCGAGCCGGAGAAGGCGGAACCCTGGTTGCCGGTGGCGAGGACCACGCGGGAACACATCAAAGCGCTGTTGTCCTTCAAGGTGAGGACGGCGACGCTGCTGACGCTGTTGGTCTGGACATCGGTGACGGCGCGGTGGTCGACGCGTAGATTGGGACACTGTTTGAGCGCTTCATCGAGACAGTGCTTGATGTAGTCGCCATAGACGCGGCGCGGCAGGAAGTCGTCCGGGCCGACGCTATCGCCCAAATTACGACGGGCGTAGTTGTAGAAGTGGTCGGGGTCGTCCTGGTAGGCGCTCATCCGGCGTGCCGGGATATTCATGAGGCCATGCGGATCATCCCGGCGGTAAGCGAGGCCGGGACCGGCTTCACCGCTTTCCTCGAAGAGGATGACGGGGCGCTCCGGCAGGCGCAGCGCAAGGTGGATGGCGGTGAAGGTGCCGCAGAATCCGGCACCGACCACGGCAATGGGCGAAAGCACGTTGGACATCGAAAGTAGAATGATTGGTAGAGTATCCGGGCAAATGAAGGTGTCAGCAATTCAGCGACCGACGGTCTTGCGCTGGCGGCTGGCGATGCGGGCCTGCAGGTGAACTAGGCGGGCCAGGAAGCGGGCCACGGCGCGGATCGAGCGCGAGTCGTCCCAGGTCGTGGGGACGAGCAGGCGGACCTGCCAGCGTTCGTCGGGGCGGACCGGTTTCAGGTTCAGGATGCCGGGGAATTTGATCCCGTTGCGCTCGCGGAAAGAGGCGACGATCTTCGATTTTTCGAGCGCCTTGTAGAGGGCCGGGCTGATCTCGCCGGCGATGGTGAAGTCCTCGACCTCGGCGGCGTGGACCTCGATCCAGCCGTCGGCGGCCTGCTCCTTGAACTGATCGGCGAGGCGGCCGAGGGTGTCCCAATCCTCGCGGGAGGGGGCGTCTTCATCGAGCTCCAAGGCGACCGGATTGGCCACCGGGAGCATGCGCAGCACGGAATTGTCCGCGAGGCGCGGGTGCTGGGTGAGGATCTCCACGAACTCCAGAAGGATCTGGGACGGGAGCTGGCTGGACGGGGTATTCCAGCCGATCATGCCGACCACCGGGCGATCGTCCGCGACCTTGCCGGGGCCGGTGTGGGTGAAGACGGGCGCGCCATACTTGAAGCCCATGTAGTAGATGGGGAAGTCGATGCGGCCGGTCAGGGTCGGCGAGAACTCGCAGTGCTCGACGTAGCCTTGGACGAGGTTCCGGAGATTCTTGCGAAGATCGGGATGCAAGGTGGTGAGATGCATGGTTTTTTCGGGGTTTGAGGTGAAGCGGGACGCGTGAACGGCGTCCGACTGCTAATCCCTACTTACACGTATAAGTTCGTTGGTCTAGTAAAAAAGCCCGGTTTGGGAGCAGGGGGTTGAAGCTCAAGGGGCGAGCTTGGGGGCATGGTACTAAGGTCCAATAGCGGACTTCGCGCAATTCCGGCAGCTTCGATGCTGGCGATGGCTCCGGGTCCGCCACCGCGCCGGCTTATTGCGGCCGCCGCTTCACTCACCTCCCATTTCCAAATCACATCATGAAATCCAAACCTCATTTACTCCTCGCGCTCGGGGCGGCGTTCACGCTGGGGGCCGCTGCCCAAGACGGGATCGACCGCACCGTGCTGCCGATCGCGGAGCCGAAATTTGATCCGATCACCACGCTCGACGCGCGGGATGCGAAAGCGCCGCCGCGCTTCGAGGTGAAGGCTCCGGAGGGCGCACCCAATGTCGTGATTGTATTGATCGACGACATCGGCTTCGGGCACAGCAGCGCCTTCGGCGGGCCGATCAAGATGCCGACGCTGGAAAAGCTGGCGAATGGCGGCCTGCGCTACAACCGCTTCCACACCACCGCGCTGTGCAGCCCGACGCGCACCGCCTTGCTCACCGGGCACAACCATCACCCGAACAACGCCGGCGCGATCATGGAGGTGGCGACGGCCTTCCCGGGGAATACCGGCGTGAGGCCAAGGGAGATCACGACCCTCGCGGAAACCCTCCGCCAGAACGGCTACAGCACCGGCGCCTTCGGCAAGTATCACGAGACGCCGCCATGGGAGGTCTCGGTCTCCGGACCCTATGACCGCTGGCCGACCGGCTCGGGCTTCGACAAGTTTTACGGCTTCATCGGCGGCGAGACCAACCAATGGGCACCGGCGATCTTCGACGGGGTGACGCGCATGGAGCCGCCGCTGACGCCGAACTACCACTTCACTGTGGACATGACGGACAAGGCGATCAACTGGATGAGCGCCCAGAAGGCCCTGACTCCGCAGAAGCCGTTCTACATGTACTTCGCCACCGGTGCGACGCATGCACCGCACCACGCGCCGAAGGAGTGGATCGAAAGGTACAAGGGCCAATTCGCGGGCGGCTGGGACAAGTTGCGCGAGGAGACCTTCGCGCGGCAAAAGCAGATGGGAGTGGTTCCCGCGGATACCAAGCTGACGGCACGGCCGAAGGAGATTCCTGGATGGGATGGCATGAGCGCAGATCAGAAGCGGCTCTTCGAGCGGCAGATGGAAACCTTCGCCGGCTTCGCCGAGCACACCGACGATCAGGTCGGGCGGCTGGTCACGCAGCTTGAGAAAATCGGCCAGCTCGATAACACGCTGTTCTTCTACATCGTGGGTGACAACGGCTCGAGCGCCGAGGGCGGTCCCGAAGGCACCTATAACGAGATGATGGCCCTCAACGGCATCATCGGCAAGGCCGACCAGATGATGGAGCACATCGACAACTGGGGTGACCCGACCACCTTCCCCCACTTCGCCATCGGCTGGGCCTGGGCGGGGAATACCCCCTTCCAGTGGACCAAGCAGGTGGCCAGCCACTTCGGCGGGACGCGCAATGGCATGGTCATGCACTGGCCGAAGGGGATCAAGGCGAAGGGCGAGATCCGCAGCCAGTTCCACCACGTGATCGACATCGCACCGACCGCGCTTGAAGCCGCGACGATCCCGCAGCCGAAGACGGTCAACGGGATCACTCAGCGCCCGATGGACGGGGTCCCAATGCTCTACTCCGCCGACGCGCCGAAGGCCGCGGACACCCGCAAGACGCAGTACTTCGAGATGTTCGGCAACCGCGGGATCTATCACGAGGGCTGGGTGGCCTGCACCCGGCATTCCATCCCTTGGGACATGGCCGCGAAGATGCCTGCGCTGAAGGACGATGTGTGGGAGCTCTACAACGTGGATGAGGACTTCAGCGAGGCGGACAATCTCGCCGAGAAGAATCCCGCGAAGCTCAAGGAACTCCAGGAGGTCTTCATGAAGGAAGCGGTGCGCAACCATGTGCTGCCCATCGACGACCGCCGCTCCGAGCGCTTCAACCCGGCCATCGCCGGTCGGCCGGACCTGCTCGACGGGCGCAAATCCCTGACCGTCTATCCCGGGATGATCGGCATGATGGAGAATGCCTTCATCAACGTGAAGGGGGTGCGCCATACGATCGAGGCCGAGGTGGAGATCAAGGATGACAAGACCCAGGGCGTGATCCTCGCCCAGGCCGGTTACTTCGGCGGCTGGACCCTTTACATAAAGGACGGCAAGCCGCGCCATGAATACAACTGGTTCGCCATCGAGCGCACCAATATCGGCGGCGACACCGCGCTCGCCCCGGGCAAGCACGTCGTCGGCTACGAATTCATTCCTGATTCCGCAAAGCCCGGCACCGGGGGCAAGTCGATCCTCAGCGTCGATGGCAAGAAGGTGGCCGAAGCGCAGATTCCGAAGACGCAACCCTTCGCCTTCTCCGCCGACGAGGGTGCCGATGTCGGCATCGACGCGGAGACCAATGTCTCGCCCGACTACAAGCCGGGCATCCCCAGCACCTTCACCGGCAAGATCGTGAAGGTGACGGTGGAGCAAAAGTAGGAGAGCCGCCGACACGGTGCCGAAGGCGACAAGAGACGAGAACCCCATTCCCACCGACTACCGATGAATGTACAGATTCTGGATGCCATCAATGGCGTCATCACCGTGGAAATCACCGGCAAGCTCAACCCTGATGAGCTTGCCGCGAATCAGAAGGAAGTCCTCGCCCAGCTCCGCGAATGGGGCAGTGGATCCATTCTCTGCATCTGCGAGAATTTCGAGGGCTGGACCGGTGGCGACTGGAGCGATCTGTCCTTTCAACTCGAGGCGGATCCCCTGATCCGCAAGATGGCCGTTATCGGGGAGCGCGAGTGGGAGGAACTGGCGATGGCCTTCGCGGCGAGCGGTGTCCGGCCCTTTCCCATCGCTTTCTTCGATAGCGATCACTTGGTCGAAGCCCGCGTGTGGCTTCAAGGGTAGTCTCCAAACGATCCGACCATCATGAAGCGATTCTCCATTCACTTGCCGTCATTCGCAGTCCTCTGCCTGGGGCTCGCCGCCGGGGCCCGGGCCCAGGATGCGGACCTTGCCAAGAAGCTATCCAATCCCGTCGCCGACCTCATCAGCCTGCCGGTCCAGAGCAACTACGACTTCGGCATCGGGCCGGGTGACGGGACGAAATGGACCACCAACATCCAGCCGGTCATTCCGATCAGTCTTAACGAAAACTGGAATCTCATCTCCCGCACGGTCCTGCCGGTGATCGATCAGGAGGGGATCGCTCCCGGAGGTTCTAATGACGAGAGCGGTCTCGGCGACTTGGTCCAAAGCTTCTTCTTTTCCCCCAAGGATCCGAAACACTTCATCTGGGGAATCGGTCCGGCATTCCTGATTCCCACCGCCACCGATTCGCTGCTGGGTTCGGAGAAGTGGGGAGCGGGTCCCACCGGCGTCATCCTGAAGCAGGACGGACCCTGGAGCTACGGTGCGCTTGCCAATCACTTGTGGGACTTTGCCGGCGACGATTCCCGGGGAGCGGTCAATGCGACCTATCTCCAACCTTTCGTTTCGTATACGACGTCCAAGGCGACCACCTTCACGCTGAATGCGGAGAGTACCTACGACTGGCAAGCCAACCAGTGGGTGATCCCGGTCAATTTCGTGGTCAGCCAGCTCGTGAAGATCGGCGGCCAGCCGGTGAGCATCTTCGCCGGTGCCCGCTACTACGTCGAAGCCCCGGACCAAGGTCCCGAATGGGGTCTCCGCCTCGGCTTCACCTTCCTCTTCCCGAAGAGCTGAGCGATCCGGCTCCCTCCATCGCTTCAACATTCTATCAACATGAGACTTGGCCGATTCCACTTCGCCGCCGTCCGGGTGCCGACTCCTGATTGCCACGTAGGCGACCCAGTGACGCCCGCCTCCGTGCCCACGCCCTTGATCACACCCCCGGCTAGCACTATCCCGATGAAGTTGCTTCTGCTGGCCGTCGCAGTATTCACTAGCGTGGCAGTACGCGCCGCGGAGAAACCCAACATCCTGCTGATCGTCGGTGACGATATCGGTTACTCGGACCTCGGCTGTTTCGGAAGCGAGATCCGGACGCCAAACCTCGACGCGCTGGCCAAGCGCGGCCTGCGCGCCACCAGCTTCTGCGCCGGGCCGACCTGCTCGCCGACACGCGCGATGCTGATGACCGGCGTGGACCACCACATCGCGGGGCTCGGCAACATGCACGAGCACACCGGCTCCAGGCAGAAAGGCCAGCCCGGCTACGAAGGTCACCTCAACGACCGGGTGACCGCCATCTCCAAGGTCATGCTCGATGGCGGCTACCATACTTACATGGCCGGCAAATGGCACCTGGGCGAGGAGCCACAGTCGTGGCCGGCAGCGGTCGGCTTCGAGCGTGACTTCACGCTCATGCAGGGCGGCGGCAGCAACTGGAGCGATATGGGCTACCCGGACCCCGCACATCCGAGGGTCACCTTTTCGCTCAATGGCAAACCGCTGGAGAAATTGCCCGACAACCATTTCTCAACCCAAGCGTTCAGCGACTTCATCATCACTTGTCTGGACGAGCACAAGGACGACCCCAAGCCCTTCTTCACCTACCTGTCCTATCAGGCCTGCCATAGTCCCTTCGCCGTGCCCGATGACTGGCGCGACAAATACAAGGGGGACTACGACCAAGGCTACGAGGTCGTACGCGCGGCACGCATCGCCCGGATGAAAGAGATGGGCATCATCGCGAAGGATGCCACCAGCTTTCCCCGTCTGCCGAATATTCCTGCATGGAACACGCTGAGCCCCGGGCAACAGCAGCTCTCCGCGCGGAAAATGGAAATCTACGCCGCGATGATGGAGAACATGGACTTCCACATCGGGCGCGTCCTCGACCACCTCAAGAAACTCGGCAAACTCGACAATACCCTCGTGCTCTTCATGCCGGACAATGGTGCCGAACCCATCGAATTGGCCGCGCTGGTGGCATCGGTCGATCCCAAGATGGCGGAGTGGCTGGAGAAGAATTGGGATACGAAGCCTGAGAACTGGGGCCGCAAAGGATCGCTCTGCGACTATGGAGCAGCTTGGGCCCAGGTCGGTTCGGGACCCTTCCGCATGTTCAAGCACTACGTGACGGAGGGCGGCATCCGCGTGCCCTTGATCGTCGCGGGGCCCGGGGTGAAGTCCGGCGGCATCAGCGACACGCAGCTTCACGTGACCGACCTTCCCGCCACCTTCATCGCGATGGCGGGTATCGAGCATCCCGCGAAGACAAATCCGAAGATCGCCCCACCCACCGGTAAATCGCTTGTCCCGCTGCTCAGCGGCGCGGTGGCCGCCGTGCGCACGGAGAAGGAGTGGATCGGGGAGGAACTCTTCGGCAACCGGGCGATCCGCCAGGGCGATTGGAAGTTGATCAACACCATCCCCGGAGCCGGAGGCAGCGGCGAGTGGGAACTCTACAATCTCCGCAGCGATCCGGGCGAAACGATCAACCTCTTCCCAAAGCATCCCGACAAGCACGCCGAGTTGCTCGCGCACTGGGCCGAATATGAAAAGCAGAACGGCGTGATCCTCACCGATGACGGACCGTTTCGGAAAAAGAAGGATGCCGTCAAGATCGACAATGACTGAACGCCCGCCCGGACGATCCGCAGGCGACGCGTTTCCAACCGTCTAAACTCCATCCCCATCGATTCAAAGACATGAGAAGACTCATCCAATTCACCTTCATCACCCTGCCTCTCAGCTTCGCCGCATTGCACGCCGGTGAGATCGGCCACTTCGCACCGGGCGTGCTGAACATCCGCGACTTCGCGATGCCGGAGCCAGGCTTCTACGGCGTGCTCTACAACTACGGCTACAGCACCGACCAACTCAACGACGCCCGCGGCAACGAGATCAACTCCGTCCACATCGGCCGCGGCCCGGGACCGGGAGTGACCCTGGGAGTGGACGTGGACGTGGATGTCTATGCTATCTCGCCGACTTTCATCTGGGTTTCGGACTGCGAGATCTTCGGTGCCAAGTATGGGGCCTACATCGCTCCAAGCTTTAGCAACACCAGCATCGGCGCCTCCCTCACCACCCAGACCGGATCCGGCCGTCGGGCGGATGATTCCCAATTCGGCATCGGCGATCTCTTCGTGCAGCCGCTGTGGCTGGGCTGGAGCCAGCCACACTTCGACTTCACGCTCGGCTACGGTTTCTATGCGCCGATCGGCAAGTACGACACCGAGACGGTGACCTTTCCGGTGATCGGCCCCCTGACCGTCGAGGCAGCGGACAATATCGGTTACGGCTTCTGGACCCACCAGCTCCAAGGGGCAGCCACCTGGTATCCCTGGGCGGACAAGCGGATGGCGATCTCCACCGCCCTGACCTACGAGGTCCATGGCGAGAAGGACGACTTCGACCTCCGGCCTGGCCAGAATCTCACCTTGAACTGGGGCGTCAGCCAGTTCCTGCCTCTTAGCAAGGACCAGCAGCTCCTGCTGGAAGTGGGCCCGGCGGGCTACAGCAGTTGGCAGATCACCGATGACTCCGGCAGCGATGCCGCGACCTTCCCGGTGAAGGACTCGGTCCACGCCGTCGGCGGCCAACTCGGCCTGACCTACGTGCCCTGGAATGCAGCGCTGAACTTCCACTACTTCTACGAGTTCTCGGCGGAGGACCGCTTCGAGGGCCAATCCGTCGGCCTGAACTTCGCGATGAAGTTCTGAGCCGCCCACTTGTTGCATCTCTCCCATTGCCACGCCTCCGACCAAAGCCCCGGAGTGGACCCAGGGCTCGTATTCCGGTTTTGAGTGACACGGCCCGGTTGCGGCAGAGCGAAGCATGACCGCGTTTATCCACAGGCCTTGGACCTGCGCCTGGTGGCGCACGACCCTGCTGACCTTCGAGCTCGGTGGTGCGGGATTGATCCTATGGTGGGGAGTGCCCTTCTATCGGGAATTGCTCGACGGAAACTTCAGCCGCTCGGCACCCTTCGTGAAATGCGGAGTGGTTCTCGCGATCACCGTGATTCAGAGCTGCTATTGGTTGCGCTACACTCACCCGCCCGCGCTAGCCCTTCCTCAACGTGTGATCCGCGGCCATCTCTCGCTCTTCCTTTCCCGTCTGAACTTCATCTTCGCGGCCGGGGTCTTCTCGGCCGTCTTCTTCGTGCGATACGATCAAGTGATCTTTTCGTGGAGCGGGGCCGGCCTGCTCTTCGGCATCCTGTTTTCGATGTTTTGCGTCACGCGCGATCTCGAACGGATCGGTAGCGCGCTGCTCTCGGACGAGACCTCGCCCGCCCCTGGATCCAGATAGATCCCGCTTCCTTATACTCAAGATAGCCCGCTCGAAACGGGTTCCATAGTACTAAGGTCCAATAGCGAGCTTCGCCGGATTCTGCCAAGGTAGATGCTGGCAATGACTGCGGGGCAAGCAACCATCTACATCATCGACGACGACGCGAGCGTGCGCCGCGCCTTGGTGCGGGTGATGACCCAGGCGGGCCTTCCGTCGGAGGCCTTCGAGTCCGCCGAAGCGTTCCTCGCCGCGCTTCATCAAGACGACAGGGGCTGCATCGTGGCGGACATGACCATGCCCGGGATGAGCGGCCTGGACCTGAAGGGCCTGCTTGAGTCGGCGAGCGTCCATCTGCCGCTGGTGCTGCTCACCGCGCACGATACCGACGAAACCCGCGCCGCTGCCCGCAATGCCGGAGCCGCCGCCTATTTCCGCAAGCCGGTGGACATCCAAGCGCTGCTCGATGCGGTGCGCTGGGCCTGCCAACCGGCTACTCCGAAGGACCCCCTTTGATTCCAAGAACCACCACACCCTAAGCACCCGACATGATATCACCATCCAGCACGCATCGCCGCACGCCCCGCGCGTGGACCTGGCTTGCGACGGCTGCCGCCGGATTCGCCCCGGCGAATGCCCATGCCTCCTTCCTCCACGGCGAAGCGCTCGACAAGGCGGCCGAGGTGATGTCCTGGGTCGTGCTGATCCTGGTGCCGATCGTCGGCATCGCGGTCTTCTGGATCCTGCACATCATGCCGGAGAAGATCGCCGAGAAGAGGAAGCACCCGCAGGCCAAGGCGATCCAGTGCCTGTGCCTGCTCTCGCTGTTCTTCGGCGGGCTGCTGTGGCCGATCGCGTGGCTGTGGGCCTACTCGAAGCCGGTGCTGCACAAGCTCGCCTACGGCACGGACGTGGATGACTCCCACGGCAAGCCAAGCAAGGAGGAGCTCGAGATCCAGGAGCTGCGCGCCCGCGTGGCCGAGCTCGAAGCGGAAGCCGAAATCAAACCGGAGGACGACAAGGCCTAAGCATGGACATCATCATTCTCGGTATTTATTCGTTCTTCGTCTGGCTGATCTTCATCAAGTTCAAGTGGCTGCCTTGGAACATCGTCAGCCAGGTGATCGTGGTGACCATCCCGATTATCGGCCTGGTGACGATCATCCTGCTGCTGAACATTTACACGCCGTCATCATCGGATGTGCGGACGATCAACTATGTCGTGCCGATCGTCCCGCGGGTGACCGGGCAGGTGACGGAGGTGCCGATCGAGCCGAACCGTCCGATCAAGAAGGGGGAGGTGCTGTTCAAGATCGATCCGGTGCCTTTCGAGATCGCCGTGAAGGTGGCCGAAGCAGCCGTGGAGGAGGCGAAGGTCGCACTGGTCACCGCGGAGGCGGGGCAGCGCGGGCTGGAGTTTGAGGTCAAGAACGCCCAGGCCAAGAAGGCGGCGCTCGGCAGCCAGATGGCACTCGCGAAGAAGCGTGTCGACCAATTCGGGCAACTCGCCGGTGCCGGCGCGGGCCGCGGGGCCGACCTTGAGACCGCGCAGGCCGAACTCGCGACCCTGGAGAGTGAGATCGCCGGGGCGGAGGCCGCGGAATCCCAGGTGAAGCAGAAGCTCTCCGCGCTGACCGCGGCCGGGGAGATCGATACGGTGGCGCAGGCCAAGGCGAAGATCGCCAAGGCCGAGGCCGACCTGGCGAGCGCGAAGTATGACTTGGAAGGAACGGTCCACTACGCGCCTGCCGATGGCCGCGTGGCGAACCTGGCACTGCGGCCCGGGGTGCGCGCCTCACAGATACCGATGGCGCCGGTGATGAGCTTCATCGAGGACAACGACCAGTGGGTGGTCGCATTCTATCGTCAGAACGAGTTGCGCTACGTGGTGCCGGGGAACGAGGCGGAGATCTTCCTGAAGACCCACCCGGGCAAGATCATCAAGTGCAAGGTCGACTCGATCCTGTGGGCGACCGCGCAGGGCCAGATGCCGATCAGCGGCAACCTGCCGAACACCCAGGCCTATGGTGCGCCGGAACAACGCATCGCCGTGCGGCTGCTGATCGAACCGCAGGACCGCGAGATGTTCCTGGCCGCCGGCGTGCGTGGCGCGGGCGCAATCTACACCGAGCACGGCACGGCGCTGCACATCATGCGCAAGATCTTCGTGCGGGTCTCGACCAAGACCGACTGGTTTGTCCTGAAGCTCCACTGAGGCCACCCGATGAAAAAGCTCCTCTTTACCGGTAGCGCCGCCTGCATCGCCCTTGCGGCCTGCGCCTTGCAGACCCCGCCATCGGGCGCGGACATCCTGACGCCGGGCGCGCGTGCGAAGATCCCCGGCAGCTGGGGCGGCGGCCATCAGGGCGGCTCCGTGGTGCCGAACTGGATCGACACTTTCGACGACCCCGAGCTAACGCGGCTGGTCGAGTATGCGGTGGCCAGGAATCCCGACCTGGCCGCGGCTGCCGCGCGGGTGGAAGCCTCACGTGCCGCGGTGCGCGTCGCCGCTTCATCGCTCTATCCCCGTGCCGGCATCAAGAGCATGGGCGAGCATCAGGGGCGCGAGATCCTCGACCGCGCCGTCGATGTCGATCCGCCGGATCTCGGGAGCACCGGGGTGGACAACAGCGGTGGCTCGGCTGATACCAACACGAAGGACGATACTTCCACGCGCTGGGTCGCGGGCCTCGGTTTCGGGGCCTCGTGGGAGGCCGATGTCTGGGGCCGCATCCGCTCGAAGCGGGCGGCGGCGGAAGCGGATAGCGCGGCGCTGGAGGCGGACTACCAGTATGCCCGCCAATCGCTCGCCGCCTCGGTGGCGCGCGCCTATATCTCGACCATCGAGGCCTCGCAACAGGCGGCGAATGCGCAGGAGACGCTCGGGCTTTACGACGAGTATCTGAAGCTCACGGGGCTGCGCAAGGAACAGGGCCACGCCAGCGACTTCGAACTCGCCCAGATCAACTCGCGGACGGCCGGTGCCCGCGACACGATCCATGCGGCGGAGGCCGCGCGCGCGAAAGCGATCCGCGGCATCGAGGTGATCACCAGCCAGTATCCGGCGGGCAGGCTGCAGACGCGCGATACTTTTCCCCGCCAGCCGCGGGCGGTGCCTGCGGGCTTGCCTTCGCAGATCCTCGAACGGCGGCCGGATCTCATCGCCGCCGAGCGCCGTTTCGCCGCCTCCTTCCACCGGGTGAATGAGGCCCGCACCGCCCGCCTGCCACGCTTCGCCCTCAGTGCCTCGAATGGCATCGGCAGCGCCCATCTCGATGGCGTCGGCACGCTCGGGGCGGTGAACTGGAGCTTGGCCGGAGGCATCACGCAGCCGATCTTTTTCGGCGGCGAGCTCAAGGCCGCGCAGGACATCCGCACCGCCGAGCAGAAGGCGGCGGCCGCCCTCTACACCGGTGCCGCGCTACGCGCCTTCGAGGACGTGGAGGACGCGCTCGCCAACGAGTATTACCTGCGCCTGCGCGAAGAGGCATTGACCGAAATGGTCGAGCAAAGCGGCTCCGCCACGAAGCTTGGCCGCATGCAATTCGACCAGGGGCAGATCGACACGTTCGTGATCCTGCGACTCGCCGCCGAGAACCTGGCCGCGAAGGTCGAGCTCACCCAGATCCGCGCGTCCCGCCTGCGCGAGCGGGTGAACCTGCACCTCGCGCTGGGAGGGGATTTCAAGGGCAGCGCTTCGAAATAATAACCGCATCCAACCGAAACCAGATACCATGAAACTTACTCTGATCATTTGTTGCCTGGCTGCCACCCTGGCAGCGGGGCAGGAAGCCCCACCGCCCGATCTCGATGCCCGGCGCGAGTCGGTCGTCATCATCAAACAGAACCTGGCGATGCGGGAGAAGCGACTCGCCGAGGTGGGCGCGGAGATCCGCGAGAACGGCGCGACCATCGACAAGAAAGTCGGGGAGCTGGTGGACATGCTTGCGGGCCTCAAGGACTCCGAGTCTTCGAAACGGCGCGTTTCCGAAGTGAAGGGAGAAGCCATCGCGGGCCTGAAGCGGATGCTCCAAGTCTACAAGGAGGAGCGGAGGAAGATCGTCCAGAAGCTGGCGGGTGACAATTCGGCACCCTCCGAGGCGCTGAAGAAGGACATGGCGACGATCGATGCGCTCGCCGAGAAGCAAGTCGCCCGGATCCTGGAGCTGGTGAAGTCGATGCCCGGGGGCGAGGACATTTCGAAGAACGAAACCGATAGTACGGACAGAGTACAACGGCGTCTACTACGAGAACAGCCGGATCAGCGAAGAGTGGCGGCAGAACCGCCGCGACCGGGTGGAGTCCGAGAAGCAGCGGCGCGAGGTCCAGCAGGCGCTGGAGAAGGCCATCGCCGATCTCGGCCAACGCCAGGGGACGCTCAAAGCCGGACTGGCCGGTGGCAAATTGACGGCGGCGGAAAAGGAACTCTCTGAGCAGGAGCTGGGGCATGTCAGCCAGCTTCTCGGCCAGCGCAAAGCGCAGCTCGCGGAGGTCACGGCACCGTCCACAGCGGCCGAAGCCAGTGCCTCAAAAGGCGAGGCCGACGACCTGAAGGATCTTTTCAACAATGCCCGGCGCGACATTGCCGAGGATTTCGCCAAGACCATCCGTCTCTATCACTCCGCAGCCGCCGAGCGCGAACGGATCCACGCGGTGAAAGAGAACCTCGCGGAGCGTGAGAAGTGGCTCCAGGAGAACGATCCCGAAGCGAAGAAGGATCAATGACGGGGTGTGCCTCGAACCTTCCAGCAACATGCCTCGCCTTCTGAAGATGTTCATGCCGGCCTTTCTCGCCGCGCCGTTGTCCGCTACGGAACCTGCGCGCAAGCGCGAGTGGCAGCCGGTGCAGGAATACATCACCACCATCGATCCGAAGGACGAGGAGCGGAAGGGCATGGGGAAGGAGCAGCGGATCAATCCATTCCTCAGCTACACCGCGATCGGCACCGACTACGGCTTCCTCGGGCCGGATGCCTCGGTGCTGGCATGGTCGCCGCATCACATCCACGTGCGGCTCACCGATGGCCAGTGGGCCGGCATCTGGCACAGCCTGACCAAGCGCGGCATGGATGCGGACGCGATGCTGGACTTCCAGCGCTGCTACCCGCCATGGATCGCCGATGCTTTCCAACCGCGGATCACCGGCATCAAGTTGCGCGGCCATGGGACCGGCAAGATCAAGGTCGAGATCAAGACCGCCAATCAGGAGGTGATCTGGTCGGACGGCGGGATGGTCGAAAACAAGCAGGACGACATCGAGGCGTATCGCGAATTGCCGCGGCTGGGGAGGGCCAAGTATCTCAACTGGATCGCATCCACCGACAGCGAGTTGAGCGTGGACATGATCGGCCTGGAAGTGGAGATGCCGGCGCGGCCCTTCGACATGGAGGTCTTCCTGAAGTCCTACGCGAAACTCAGCATCTGCTACTCGATGAAGAGCGGCCTGGTGGCGGACCGCGCGCATATCGAGACCGGTGCCTTCGATTGCGTGCCCGCCTCCGGGATGTTCTGCCTGGCCACGGCGGCGGCGGCGGAGCATGGCATCACGGGCAAGGAATTCGCCCTCACGGTGCTGCGGCGGGTGCATGAGGCCGTGACCAGGCTGGAAGCGCCGCTCGGCGTGCTACCGCACTTCATCCGGCAGATCGATGGCCGCTACCGCATCCACCCCGGCACCGAATATAGCACGGTGGACACGGCGATCTACTACCACTCGATGCTGCTCGCGGCGCAGATGTTAGGGGACGCCGGGACCTTGCAGGCCGTGCTTCGCGACATGCGGCGTCTCGACTTCAAGCAGCTCCGCGATGCCGAGGGCTACATCTTCCACGGCCTCAAGGAAGATGGCAGTCCCTTGGCTGGAACGTGGCGCGATTGGGGCGGCGAGACCGCGCTGGTCCTGCTGCTGCAGCGAGCGGTAGCGGGCGCGGATGCTCCGGCGCTGATGCACAAGGACGGCAAGGTTTGGCAGGGCACGGGCTTCATCCCGGAGATCCAGAGCCTGTTCTATCCGCAGTTCGACAGCAAGGAAGCGGACCGCGTCAGCGGCAGGATCTGGCCCGAAACGCGTGGGGCTCTTCTTAAGAGACAGATGCAATATTTCGCGGGTGCCAAGGGATCGGTTGATCGCGCCTACGGCCTGTCTGCCGGCGAGGCGAGCCGTGGTCGCGGCTATCTGGTCTCCGGCGTGGATCTTCCCAGCCAAGAGGTCATCCACCCGCACTACATCCTGATGTCGTCGGGCATGGTGGAGAAGCCCGGCGATGTTTACTCGCTGCTACAGAAGCTCGAGGACTGCGGCTATTTCCCGCCGGTGGGTCTCGCGGAAAATATCCATATGACAACGGGCGAGCAACTGCCCATGCTCGGCTCGCTCAATGCCAGCTTCGAGGCCATCGCCGCCTGCCACCTGCTGGCCCGCCATCGCGCGCAGCCGGATCCGATCTATACGGCGGCGAAGAACTGCGCCCTGCTGAATGAAGCCATCACCTGGCTCTTCCCACCTTCACCATGAGTCCCACGCCCGTTCCTGAATTCGATCTTGTAGTCATCGGCGGCGGCCCGGCCGGTGCGAGTGCCGCGGCTGCGGCGGGCTTTCTCGGCAAGCGTGCCGCGCTGGTCGAGATGGCCGGGCTCCTCGGCGGCGCGGGCATCAATACCGGGACGATACCTAGCAAGACGCTGCGCGAGACGGCAGTGATGCTGAGCGGCTGGCGCTCGCGACGGCTTTTCGGAGTGGATCTCTCGCTGCAGCGCGCGGCCACCGTCGGCGATTTCATGTGCCATGAAAAGACTGTGACCGCCGGTGAACGCGCCCGCATGCAGGCGCTGCTCGATCTGCGCGGCGTGACCCGTTTCCGCGGGGCGGCCAGCTTCGTGGACCCGCATACGCTGCGGGTGGTGACGGACGGCACGGAGACCCTGCTGCGCGGCGGGAAGATCCTGATCGCCACCGGCTCCTCGCCGCTGCGTCCGCCGGAGTTCCCCTTCGACGACGACCGGATCCACGACTCCGACGAGATCCTGAAGCTCACGGTGATGCCGAAGAAGTTTGTCGTCATCGGCGGCGGGGTGATCGGCAGCGAATACGCCGGCACCTTCGCCGCGCTCGGGGTGGAGGTGCATCTCATCGATGGCCGCGAGGTGTTGATGCCCTTCCTCGATGCCGAAATTTCCGCGGCGCTCGCGAAGGCCATGGCGGCGAACGGGGTGCAGTTCCATTGGGGGGAACGGGTGACCGCTTGCGATGCCTCGCAGCCCGGCGATGTGATCCTCACGCTTTCGTCCGGGGCGAAGCTGGCTTGCGACGGGGTGCTGATCTGCGCCGGACGCCAGAGCAACACCGCCGCGCTCAACCTCGCTGCGGCAGGTATCACCGCAGGCAAGCGCGGACTCGTGCCGGTGAACGATCGCTATCAAAGCGAGGTCCCGCATATCTACGCCGCGGGCGACGTGATCGGTTCGCCGGCGCTGGCAGCCACGGGGATCGAGCAGGCGCGTGTCGCCATTGCCCACGCCTTCGGCTCGACCTTCAAGAGCGATCTCGCGACGATCTTGCCGACGGGAATCTACACGATTCCGGAAGCCAGCATGGCCGGCGAGACGGAGGCCTCGCTGCGCGAGAAGGGCGTGGACTTCATCGCCGGGCGTGCCCGTTATGCGGATATCCCGCGGGGCGAAATCATCGGTGATCCGACCGGCTTCTTGAAGCTGCTCTTCCGGCGCGAGGACATGCGCTTGCTCGGCGTCCACGTCATCGGCGAGCAGGCCACGGAGCTGGTGCACATCGGCCTTGTCGCCCTGCTCGCGGAAGCCGGTGCGGAGCTTTTCAACCGCGCCTGCTTCAACTACCCGACCCTAGGGGATCTCTACAAGAATGCGACCTACGATGCGCTCGCGCAGCGGGACAGCCAGTGAACGTCCCGCATCAACGAAATGAAATCGCCCGCGGCGCCCTGTGTTTCCAAGGACGTCGCGGGCGCTCGAAGGTTGACTACTGTTGCGGATGGATCCGCGTGATCTTGGAACCCTGTAGGCCCAGGCCGCCCATCAGGCCGCGCTGATTGAAGAAGAAGGCGTAGCTGCCCTTGTCGATGGTGGTGGTGCTCAAGGAGCCCGCCACGCCGCGGTCCACGACCACGAGGCTCGGGCTGCTGCCGACCTCCCAGCCTTCGTTGCGGTTGACGTTGCGGAAGGCTTCGTCGTCCATCAGGAACAACGCGTAGCCGAACTTCTGGACGCCGGCTTGCAGGCCGTAGGATGCGGCGGCGGTCTGGTAGTAGCCGCCGATCCGGCCGTCGTTGTAGATCAGCGCGCCATTGCCGGCCTGGGCTGCCACCACGACACCACCCTTGGTGATCGATGGAAACACGAGCACGCCTTTCGCCCGGTTGCCCAGCGCTTTCGCCTGGGGATTCTGGGCGTAGAGCGAGCGCAGCGCGGCGCGCGAGTCACGGGAGATCTGCGAGGCGCTGGCGCTCTCCTCGTTGGCTTGCGTGATCGGATTGTTGGCACAGCCCGGCAGAAGGGCGGAGGCCGCCGCGGCGACCAGGAGGAATGCGATGGTTTTCGATTTCATGGTTGGAGAGGGATAGTGGTTCATCGGCCTTTGCCGCTTTCCTTGAGATGCAGATGGAGGAGGCGGCGCAGCTCCTCGATCGTTTGCGGCATCTCGCAGGCACCGTGGGGGCCCGGGACCACGCATTCGGACTTCGCGTGGGTGAGATGGGAGCTCCAGTACTTGACCACGCCATCGGAGCTGAGGGGGCCGTCGCCCTTGCCGCGGTCGCCGAGGATGGTGTGGTACGGAGCTTCGATCGGGCGGGAATCGAGCGCCTTGAGCATGGGATTGGACGGCGACAAGCCGGTGACACTATTTGGCAGGCGGCCCTTTGCGCCGGTGGCGATGTCCATGGTATCGGCCATCGATTTGGTGAGCGTGCCGGTCAGATCGACCGGTAGGGAGATCAAGCGGCGTCCAAGCTCGCCGATCCGGCCGAGCGCCATCTCGCTGCCACGATGGGGCGTGCAGATGAAGATAAGCCGGCCCACGCGGGGGTTGGCTTTGAAGATGGTGGCGCGCTCGACCAAGCTGCCCTTTTCGACATGGGCGAAGAACTTGTCCGCCTTGTCCTTGCCGATCACATTCCATGCCTCGCGGTCCAAGGTCTCCGCCTGCATCCGCGACACGAGCCCGCCCATGCTGTGGCCGACCAGCACATACGGCCGGGCCTCCGGATGGAGCTGCTCGAATTTCGCCAACTCCTCACGCAAGCGGAGTCCGGAGTAGGCCGGGGGATTGCCGGTGGGATAGCCGAACACCAGGCACTGGTAGCGCGCGCGCAAGACGGGATCCTTCTCCACTTCATTGATCACGTTCCGCCACATCTGGGGCGTGGAGATGAGTCCGTGCACGAAGATCAGAGGGATGCGATCCGGGTCATAGGGCTCCAATTGGTAGAGCCCGGTGAGTCCCATGTAATGCGTCACGCGGAAGGCGCCCATCAGGCCGTTCCAGAGTTCCGATTTCTGGGGATAGTAGGCCAGCGGTGCGGAGAAATCGGCCTCCGGCACTTGCTGCTTTCCCGCCACGCCGAACTTTGGCCGCTTGCCCGCATCGATCAGCGTGAGGGTGGCGTCGCGACCCTTGAAGTCCACGAAGGCGGTGACGGGTGCGGCGATTCCCACGCGTGGCGAGAAGGCTTCCAGCGGTTCCGTCTTATGGACTCCCACCAGCGCGCCGCCGATGCCATCCTGATGGTTCCTCGAATGAATGGTGCCGTTGTCAACGTCGGCAGCGGGCTTGAAGCCGGTGAAGTATCGGGGACTCCAGACTCCATCTTTCGTTCCCGGAGCGAAGCGCAAGCGGTAGGTGATGCCATCGGCGGCGAGTGTCAGGGGCCGGTTCCACATCTTGCCCTGATCCGCATTGCGGAGCAGCACGGTGAGATCGGTGACCGCCTTGTTGTAGATCACACGGCCCGCTTCGCTTGAGCTTGAGGAGCCGAGCAATTCATAGGCTTCCGCGGCGGAGCGCAGGTAAAGGGCCGCGCGCTGCGCGTCGGGCGTGGTCTTCGTTCCCGCTTGCTTGAGGTGTACGGCCGCCGAGCGGTGGGAGGCTTCTTCAGGCGGCAGGGGTTTGCTGACGCAGCCGCTGAAGACGAGCGCCCCTGCGAACCAGAGGGAAATGGAATGGGATTTCATGGATGGGTCACAAGCGGGACGCAGGGTGGCAGAATGCCGGAGGCCCCGCCATTGGACCTTGGTAGCATGCCGGGGAGGAAAGACAGGGGACTCGATCCCGATCTGAAATTTGAGATCTGAGATTTCAGAGAAGTCATGAGGAAGAAGAGCACGGGAGCATGCTACTAAGGTCCAATAGCGGAGATGGGCGGATTCTGTCTGATTGGCTGGCAGTCATGAAGCGATTCCACGCGATTACAGCCGTCACGGCATTGTGCCTCTCCACGCCTGCTCTAACAGCGGCAGATGGCAACGACCTCGATCCCGATGCATGGCCCCGCACCTACAAGGTCGGCGGGGCGGAGGTGGCGATCTACATGCCGCAGATTCTCGAGTGGTCGGAGTTCCGCCATCTCAAGGCGAATGCGGCGATCGGGGTGAAGCTGGAGGGACAGGCGGAAGCGAGTTTCGGGGCCGCTGCTTTTGAAGCCGATACGGTGACCGACTTCGACCGCGGCAGCGTGAGCGTCGGCAAGCGCACGATTGCCGGCTTCCGTTTTCCCGAGATGGACGCGGCCACCGCGGCCAAGGCCGAGGCACTGGTCCGCTCGGTGCTGACCCCGGAGAGCGCGATGGAATTGCCGCTCTATGCGGTGACCGCAGCAGTGGATCGCGCGGACGCCAGCACGGACGACACGCCGGTGAGCTTCGAGCCGCCGCCGATCTTCTTCAGCGATTCGCCCGCTGTCATGGTGGTCTTCATCGGCGAGCCGAAACTGGAGCCGGTGAAGGGCGACGATCCCTCGCTGATGTTCGCCACGAACACGAACTGGGACCTGCTGATGGCGGGGACGGACTACTACCTCCTGGCGGGCAACCAGTGGCTGGTCACCAAGGATCTCGCCAAGGGTCCCTGGACCGCCGCCGCCACCGTGCCGGACTCCTTCAAGCAGCTTCCCGACGACGGCAATTGGAGCGAGGTGAAGTCGAAGCTCTTCGTGCTGCCGGGCGCGGCTACCACGCCGAAGGTCTTCGTTTCTAGCAGACCGTCCGAAATCATCCTTACCGAGGGCAAGCCGCAGCTCGCCCCGATCTCCGGCACCTCGCTGATGTACGTCGCCAATACCCAGAGCGACCTCTTCCTCGATACGGCGGACAAGACTTACTACCTGCTCACCGCCGGCCGCTGGTTCGGAGCGGCCTCGCTGGACGGCCCTTGGACAGCGGCCACCGGCAAGCTGCCGGAGGACTTCGCATCGATCCCGGCGGATCATCCGAAGGCGGACGTGCTGGTTTCCGTCAAGGGCACGCCTGAGGCCGATGAAGCCGTGATCCTGGCCTCGATCCCGCAGACCGCCACCGTCACCCGCGCGAATACGACGATCCAGGTGGCCTATGAAGGCGAGCCGAAGTTCAAGCCAGTACCGGGGACCGAAGGTATCGAGTTCGCCATCAACACCGACAGCGATGTCTTCCTCGTCGCCAAGCTCTACTACTGCTGCGAGAAGGGCGTCTGGTTCCAGGCTCCCGCCGCGACCGGAGCGTGGGCGGTCTGCGACAAGGTGCCTGCGCCGATCTACACCATCCCGCCGGAGAGTCCGAAGTATAACGTCACCCACGTCCATGTGTACGAGTCCAGTCCCGATACCGTGCAGGTCGGCACCACCTCCGGCTACTCCGGGGCCTACGTCGCGAATGGGCTGGTGGTCTTCGGCCTCGGCATGTGGCTGGGCCACGAACTGGCCGACAATGACGACTACTGGCACGGCCACTATTACCCGAAGCCCTATTGGTATGGCTACGGCTGCGGCGCGGCTTATCACCCGGGCAGCGGCTACTATCGCAAGGGTGCCCATTGCTACGGTCCCTACGGCGGGGCGGGTTACGGCGCGGCCTACAATCCCGCGACGGGTGCCTATGCCCGCGGTGCTTATGCTTACGGTCCGAATGGCGCGGTAGGCGCGAAGGCCGCCTACAATCCTTGGACCAATACGGCAGCCGGGCGCGTGGGTGCCAGCACTCCCTACGGTTCCTGGGGCCGTTCCGCGGTGGTCCGCGATGACGAGTGGATCCGCGGCGGCCATCGCTCGAATGCGAAGGGCACGGTCGCCGGCATCGAGACCTCGCGCGGCGGTGCCGCGGTGGGCGTGGACCGCAAGTATGGATCGGACGGCTTCGCGGGGAAGACCGCAGGGGGCGATGTCTATGTCGGCAAGGACGGCAATATCTACAAGAAGGATGCCGACGGCGGCGGTTGGCAAAAGCGCGGTGACGGTGGCTGGCAAGGTGCCCCGGACGTGCCGGCAGCCAAGCCCTACGCAACGGGCAACAACTCCAAATCCAAGGGCGACGCCACCGCCACCCGGCCCAATCCGCCGACGGCCCGGCCCGCCGACAAACCCGAGGGCGTGGCTCGCCCGACCCAGCCGGAGAAGCAGCCTGTTAGAAAACCGGACGCTGCGCCTCGGCCCGCCCAGCCTACGACCCGGCCGGGGAATAAAGGCGGAGGTTACACCAACCGCCAGGCCACGCCGTCCCAACTCAACCGCGATTCGTATTCCCGCGAGCGCTCCACCCGCCAAGCACCCGCTGCCCGCCAAAGCCGTGGCGGAGGTGGTGGTGGAGGAGGAGGCCGTGAGCGCCGCTGATCGTTTCCTTCATTCCCACATCCCTGACACGCACTACCATGAACATCCGATCCTATCTGTTCGTCCTCTGCGCCGCCGGCCTGACCGGCTGCCAGATGTTCGATGCCAAGCCCGCCGCCGATTCCGGCTTCAACAGATCCACCGCGCCGGTCAGCACGCGTGCGGGGTTCCTTCAGCAAGCGTGGGTCGCTCCCGCCTACCGGGGCAAGCCGGTGAAGGACCACTTCTCCTCGGTCTACATCGCGCCCGTGGACACCCGCTACATGGCCCGCCAGAGCTGGTGGCAACAGCAGGGCGAAAAGAAGAACGACCTGGCCAAGGATACCGACGCGCTGGCCCAGCGGATGCGGAGCCAGTTCAAGCAAGCCATCGCCCACTATCCCGGCGACAACATCCCGCTCGCCAGCGGCCCCGGCCCGGGCGTGCTCGTGATCGAACTGGCACTGGTCGAGCTGGTGCCTTCCAAGGCTTACTGGAATGCGGGTGCGACCGCCGCCGGCTTCGTGGTTCCGGGTGCCGGCCTGCTCTCGGCCGCGGGCCGCGGCAGCATCGCCATCGAAGGCCGCGCCCGCGATGGCGGAAGCAACACGGTCATCGCGACCTTCAAGGACCGCCGGGCCGACAAGGTCGCGCCGGTGAATCTGGGCAGCTATAGCTGGTATCATGGCGCGGAAGGTAACATCACCGACTGGGCCGCGGAATTCGCCGAACTGCTCAACACCCCGCCGGGCCATGTCGTCCAGCGTCCGAGTTCGGTGACACTCAAGCCTTGGTGATCGCTCAGGGCGGTCATTGAAACTCGACGCATCCACCGCAACCGCCAGCATTCGCTGCCATGAAGTTTCTCCGCATTCTTGGCTGCGTCTTGCTGGCCGGCCTTCTCCTCATCGCCTTCGCATGGGCCTGCGGAGCGCTCTACTATGACGGCCCGGGCAGCGTCTTCGCCGTGGTGAATGCGCTGGCCATCGCAGCCGCAATGCTCTTCGTCAAACGCTGGCGGATGAAGCTTGCGGTCTTCGCCGCGTGGTTCGCTGTCGTGCTCGGTTGGTGGCTCACCCTGAAGCCGGCGGTGGAGGCCGACTGGCAGCCCGATGTCGCGCAGCTCGCCTGGGCGGAGGTCAAGGGCGATGAGGTCACGCTGCACAATGTCCGCAACTGCGACTACCGTAGCGAGACCGACTACACACCGCGCTGGGAGACGCGCACGGTCCGGATTTCAAAGATCACCGGCATCGACATGGCGATCAACTACTGGGGCTCTCCGTGGATCGCGCATCCGATCGTGAGCTTCCAGTTCGCCGATGCGCCGCCGCTCTGCTTCTCGATCGAAACCCGCAAGAAGACCGGCCAGAGCTACTCGGCCATCGGCGGGCTCTACCGCCAGTTCGGCCTGATCTACGTCGTCGCCGACGAGCGCGATGTCGTTCGCGTCCGCACCAACTACCGCAAGGGCGAAGAGGTCTACCTCTACCGCTTAACGATCGCGCCGGAGAAGGCCCGCGAGCGCTTCCGCGAATACCTGGCCTCGCTCAACCAGCTTCGCGAACAGCCGCGCTGGTACAATGCCATCACCACCAACTGCACGACCGCCATTCGTAGCCAGCACCCCGCTGCGGAAAGGCTCCCTTGGGATTGGCGCATTCTGCTCAACGGCAAGGGCGACGAGATGATGTACGAGCGCAAGGCCATCGTGAGCGGCGGCCTCCCCTTCGCGGAATTGAAGAAGCAGTCCTTGATCAACCCCGCCGCGCTCGCCGCGGGCGACTCTCCCGCCTTCTCCGAGAAGATCCGGGCCGGATTACCGGGTATGAACGTGCCCGCCCCGGAGTAGCGACTCCCGGTTGCATCGGCACCGAACCCGAACAGATTGCGGGATGACGAATCGTCCCCTCTTCCACTTCCTGGCTGCCATGCTAGCTGCAGGAGTTCCTCTCCTTCACGCCCAGGACGCCTCGCTGGACAAGCTTCCCGCCCTGGACGCGAAACTGACCGGCTACGCCTACCCCTTCGAAGTCAACGCGCTTCCGCTCACGGAACAGGGACAAGCCCTGACCATGGCCTACATGGATGTGAAGCCGGGGGACGCGGCGAACGGGAAGACCGTGCTGCTGCTTCACGGCAAGAATTTCTCCGGCTCCTACTGGGAGCGCACGGCGAAGGATCTCTCCTCGCGCGGATTCCGCGTGGTCATCCCGGACCAGATCGGCTTCGGCAAATCGAGCAAGCCGACCGATCTCCAGTACAGCTTCCAGATGCTGGCCGCGCAGACGAAGGCGCTGCTGGACCATCTGAAGATCGAAAAGGCCGAGGTGGTCGGGCACTCGATGGGCGGCATGGTGGCGACACGATTCGCGCTGATGTTCCCCGCCGCCACGGACAAACTGGTGCTGGTCAATCCGATCGGCCTGGAGGACTGGAAGCGCAAGGTCCCCTACCAGGGCATCGACGCCGCAACCGCGGCGGAGATGAAGAAGGGGCCGCAGGACGTGAAGGACTACATGCGCACCGTCTACTTCGACGGCAAATGGAAGGAAGAATACGATGACCTGCTGGCGATCCAGGCCGGCTGGCTGAAGGGGCCGGACAAGGCGGCGATGGCGCGGGTCACGGCAATGACCTCGGACATGGTGATGACCCAGCCGGTGCTCTACGAATTCCCGGATCTGAAGGTGCCGACCTTGCTCATCATCGGCGAGCGGGACCGCACCGCCATCGGCAAGAACCTCGTGCCGAAGGAAGTGGCGGCCACGCTGGGGCAGTATCAGGAACTCGGCAAAGCCGCGGCGGCAGCAATTCCCGGTGCGAAGCTGGTCGCGCTTCCCGGCATCGGCCACGCCCCGCAGGTCGAGGCGTATGATGACTACCTGAAAGCGCTGCTGGATTTCATCAAGTAGGCGGGGACCATTCTCCGAAAGGTCAGGCGGGGGACGGTTTGAATTCTCGTAACAAGATCGATCCACTTCGGGTAGCCGCCATCCGCCGGACCGCTCGGAGAGCGGTCCCTGCCTTTGCAGGCCGCCGTCAGCTTTCCGTCTTCGCTTTGGTCAGGCGCTTGCGAGCTTCCTCCAGCACCGCCTTCTGCGCGTCATCCACTTCCGGGAGGTGTAGGTCGAGGGAGTCGAGCGCCTCCACGATCGCGGCGGCGACGACAATCCGCGTGTACCACTTGTGATCCGCGGGAATGACGAACCATGGCGCGTCCTTGGTCGCGGTGTTGCGGATCGTCTTTTCGTAGGCCTCCTGATAGTCTTTCCAGTGTTCGCGCTCGTCGACATCGCCCATGCGGAACTTCCAGTTCTTCTCCGGCTCATCGAGGCGCGAAAGGAAGCGCCGCCGCTGCTCGCCCTTTGAAATGTGGAGGAAGAATTTGAGCACCAGCGTGCCATTGCGCGCGAGGTGCTTCTCGAATCCGCGGATGTCATCGAAACGCTCGCTCCAGATCTCATCCGTGACCAGAGAGGGCGCGAGCTTCTGCGCGGCGAGGATCTTGGGATGGACCCGGGCGACGAGGGTTTCCTCGTAGTAGGAGCGGTTGAAGATGCCGATCCGGCCGCGTTCCGGCAGCTCGGTCATGCAACGCCATAGCCAGGTGTGATCCTGCTCGCGCGCGCTCGGCACGCCGAAGGCCGTGACTTGGCAGCCCTGCGGATTGATGCCGGACATCACGTGCTTGATCGCGCCGTCCTTGCCCGCGGCGTCCATCGCTTGGAAAATCAGGAGCACCGACCAGCGGTCCTGTGCGTAAAGCCGCTCCTGCATCGTGGCCAAGGCGATCTTGCCCTGTGCGAGCGCCTCTTCCCCGAGCGCCTTGTCCCCCTCGGACCAATGGCCGGTGTCACCGGGGTCGGTGTCCTTGAGGCGGAAGTCCTTGCCGTCATCGACGCGGTGACGTCCGGCAATCTTGCGGCACTGGCGGATGAGTTCCTTGGTCTTATCGTCCATGGCAGTCGGGCAGGTTCGGGATGTGGTCATGAGACTTAGCACCGATTCGGGCGCTGCCTATGCCACATTCTGCGCATGCCGCGAAATTCGCCGTCAGGCAGTGGCCTCCGCTCTCTCGCGGAGCCGCATATAGACCGGGCATTCACCGGCCACTTCGCGAACCTCGGTGATCATGCCGTGCTTCAAGAGCGGCGAGGTCTTGGCAATCGCCACCGCCTCCTCCTCGCTCTCCAGGTGCAGGGTCAGGAAACCGGCCACCGCCTCCTTCGACTCCACGAACGGGCCATCGAGCACCGTCACGGCACCGTTGCGGATCATCACCGACTTCCCGCCTTCCATCAGCGGGTTACCCGCAACCACCTTCCCGCCCTTCACGAGGGAGTCGAACCACTCGGTGACCTCGCCCATGATCCTGTTGATCTCATCGGGCGAAAGGCCCTCGTCCCACATTCCGTGGCGGAACAACAACATGTACTGCTTCGGGTCGCGCTGCGGGTTTTCCTCGGATCCGACCGGGTAGTGATTCTTCAGTGGCATGACGGGTTGGAGTGCGAGTTGTTAGATTGCCGGATGCTCAGGGCTTCGCCGGCGCTTCGGCTACAGCCTTCATTTGCGCGAGGCCCTTCTCGAAGTCCCCGCCAACCATCTTGTCCATGTTCATGAACAGTCCGAAGGCCTTCGCCATGAAGTTGTTCTTCCCCGACATGGTCCAAGTGACCTTGGTTCCGGGACCTTCGGGCGTGAATGTGAAAACCGTGTCACTGGTCGCGGCCATCGGCTTGATGAACTCCAGCTTGATCTTCACCAGTTCCGCCGGACGGCTGTCCTCGATGGTCATCTTCCCCTCGCCCACCTTGCTGTTGCCAACCCAGCCGTACTTCGCTCCGACCCCCGATTCCGGCCCCTCGAAGGTCCTCTTCAGCGCGGGATCGAGTTTCTCCCACGGCGACCAGGCTTCCCACTTGTGGAAGTCATTCACCTGGCCGAAGACGGTGGCCGGCGGCGCGCTGACCGTGGCCGAACGCTCGACCTTGAAGTCCGGCGGCTGCATCGCGATCACGCCAATCAGGATGAGCAGAATGGCGGCGAGACCTAAGAGGATTTTGCGGAGCATGGCGGGGGAAGGGCTAGGGTTACGAGATGGGGCTCAAGGCAGGACATTGATCATCCAAGCGACGCCGAAGCGGTCCGTCACCATGCCGAAGCAGGGCGACCAGAAAGTCTTGCCCAGAGGCATGCCGATTTCACCACCCTCCTTCAGCGCATTGAAGATCCGATTGGCATCCGCCTCGGTGGCGGGATTCAGCGAGAGCGAAAGGCCGTTGAATTTGGAACCCGTGGTGCCTTCGGTGCATTGCCCGTCGGACAACATCAGCACACTGTCGCCGATCTTGATGCTGGAGTGCATGATCTTGTCGTCGGGTGGCGGCGGCCCGCCGCCCTCGCACTTTTCGGGAGATTCGCCGAAGCGCATCATCATCTGAACCTCGGCACCCAAGGTCGTCTTGTAGAATTCGATGGCTTCTTCACAACGGCCGTTGAAGCCCCAGAGGTATGGTTCGATTTTCATGTGGATAGGTTGGAGTGATTGGTTTCATCGCAATGACGGACCGGCACCCCGATTCAGGACAGCCTCTCCGCAAATTCCGGAAAAAAGTCCTTTCAGGCTTCGACGATCGTCTTGAATCCGCCATAGGCCATCTTCTTGCAATCGAAGGGCATGCCTTCCGCACCGCACATTTCGTTCATACGCGGATCCGCCATGACCTTCGCGTTCACCTCGTCGCGATGTTCCCGCGACTTGTAGGTGATGAAGGCGAAGACCACGGTTTCATCCGGCCCTGCATTGGCCAGCGCCGGAAAGTTCAGCACGTCCTTGATCTCCAGGTCATCGCCGATGCATTCCCGGTACTCCAAGGCACCGTATTCCTTCCAGACCTTCGAGGCCTTCCCGGCGATCTCCTTGTAGACCTCGATCTTGTCCTTGGGCAGCGGCAGCACGAATCCATCAACGTAGAGTGACATGGTCAGTATTTTGTTAGGTTTATAGGGAAAAGGTTCAGTCGTTTTTGCAGCAGGACGCCTTGCCGCTCTCGGCATAGCGGTCGTGGTAGCGCACCCAGTCCTTGCCATCGCCCTCTTCATTGCTGCCTAGCGGCGTGAGGTCCAGGTAGTTGAAGGAACCGATCAGCATCTCGAGGCCGCGCGTGTAGGTGGAATAGGTGTGATAGACGTTCCCCGCCTCGTCCTTGATGAAGACGCTCAGGCCGGGAAGCTCCTCGAAGAGATAGTCGGAGGTGCCGAAGTTGTAATTGATCTTGCCGCTCTTCACTTCTTCCGGAGTGAAGGTCACGCCGTAGTCGCGGTTGAAATCCGTGCCGTCGGAGGAAACCCAATCGAAGTCCCAGCCCATCCGCTCCTTGAAGGGCGCGATGTCCTTCCACGGTGCGCGCGACACCGCCACGATCATCACATCGTGATGCTTGATGTGCTGAAGCGGTCCTTCGATGTGGTCGGCTTGGAAGGAGCAGCCCATACAGGCTTCCTTATCGCCCGGCGTGAACATCAGGTGATGGACGATCAGCTGGCTCCGCCCTTGGAAGAGATCCGCTAGCTTCACCTTCCCCTGCGGCCCCTCGAAAACGTAGTCCTCCCCGACCTTCACCCATGGCAGTTCCCGCCGCTTCGCGCTCAAGGTGTCCCGCTCGCGGGTCAGCCTCTTCTCTTCCACGAGCAGCGCCTTCCGCGCGGCCAGCCATTCCTCACGGGATACCACGGCGTGCGCCGCGGCCTCTTTTTCAGATCGTTCAATGGTTTGCGTGCTCATGGTCGTCCTTTCAACAGCACGACGAACGGGAAATCCCGATCAGGACACCCCTCCGCATATTTCAGGACGCTCCACCTCAATTTTCCCTTCGGCAAGAAAAGATCGCGCAAGCATCCCGGGAACTCGGCTCCGCGCCGGAATCGTCACACTCCCTCGAACCTGCCCGCCTCACGGTTCTTCCGGACCTTCCCGGCCGGGAAGACGGTCCCGTTCATCGCCAAAAACACGCCTTCCGGCAGCGATTGGACCGCACCGAGGGCCAAGCCCAGATTGAAAACCGCGTCCGTCACCCGGAACCGCGCCGGGGCCAGTGCGCCCGTCAGAACGATCGTTTTGCCCGGAATCCCCTGCAAGGCTTCCGCGGTCACGCTCATCGTGTCCGTCCCATGCGTGATCAGGATCCGCGTCTCTTCCGCCGCCTCGCAGGCCGCGCGGATCGCCACCCGCTCCTCCTCCCCCATCTCCAGGCTATCCTTCCGAAGCAAGGGCAACAGCCGCCATTCCAGCGTCACTCCCGCCTCCCGGAAAACGTAGGGCACGGTCGGTTCCCCTACTTCATATTCCGAGGAAGCGTCGAAATACACCTTGTCGATGGTGCCGCCGGTGGTGAGGACGAGGAGCATGTGCAGGGGATTCCAATCCCCCGGGCCCGGCTTTGAAATCTCAAATCTCAAATCTCAGATCTCAGATCTCAGATCTGGAATCTGGAATCCGGCCTCTCCTTCCCTCTCACGCCTTCGGCAGGAAAAACGCCCGCTGCTTCTCCGAAATCGGCAAGCCCAGTTTTTCCATCACTTCCAGCATGTCCTCCCACACGCGCCGCTTGTCCTGCGCCCCGGAATTGTTGTGAAGCAGATAGGCCGGGTGGTAGGTCACGCGCACCGGGATCCCGGAAAATTCGTGCCAGCACCCGCGCATCGCGCCGACCGATCCGGTCAGGCCCAGCAGGCCCTCGGACGCCGTCGCGCCCAGTGCCACGATGCAGCGCGGCTTCACGATCTCCACCTCGGCGCGCACGAAGGAGATGCAGGAAGCCATCTCCTCCAGGGTCGGCTTGCGGTTGTTCGTCGTCTGGCCGCCGGTCGCCGGGCGGAATTTGACGATGTTCGAAATGTACACCGACTCCCGCGCCATCCCCATCGCCTTCAAAATGTCGTTCAGCTTCTGCCCCGCCGCGCCCACGAAGGGCTCGCGCTGCTGCTCCTCCTGATAGCCGGGGGCCTCGCCGACCAGCATCAGGTCGGCCTCGGGATTGCCGGTTGAAAAGACCATCGTCCCCCGCAGCGTGCCCAGCTTCCGCGCCGGTTCCCAATTCTCCGCCTGTTTCGCCAGCGCCGCGATCCGCTGCGCCGCACTGCCGTCCGCCGGGGCCTCGATCACCGGCACGAAAACCGCGGGCTTCTCCACCTTGGGCTCTTCCTCCGTCAGCACCGCCCTCGCCGGCTCTTCCCTCATAGGAACCGCTGCTGCCTTCGCCGGGTTTTTTGCACGCCGGTGAAGTTCCCGGAGAAGAACCTTCGCCTCCTCGTCGAGGTGAACTGTCTTCACGCCGCGTGTTTCCTCGCCGCGCAAGAACTCGATCAAGGCATCCGCTCCGCTCACGGAAGCGATCCTAGCCATCCGCCCGCCCCGCGCAATCCTGCCTTTCCATTCAAATTCAGGATTCCCCCGATTCCGATTCTCCCCCCGCTTGTACTTGCCCCATCCCCCTTTTTTCGCGCATCGTGCCATCGCGACCAACGCCTTCATTCCATGTTCCGCCGCATCTCCAATCTCATCAAAGGCTTCCTCGGACTCTTCATCGGAGGGATCGAGAAGAAGAACCCCGAGGCCCTGCTCGACGTGGAGAAGGAAAACCTGCGCAAGCAGATCAGCGAATTCAACGCCGGTCTCGCCGCCCATGCCGGTCTGGTGGAGCGCCTGATGGGCCAGGTCCGCAAGCTCAACACCGAGGAGAACGAACTCAAGGCCCGGACCAAGGCCCTGCTCCAGGCCGGCCAGCGCGAAGCCGCCGGCGAAGTCGCCCTGCGGTATAAGAATACCGACCAGCAGCACGCCGAACTCACCGCCCAGCTCGAATCGGCCGAAACCCGCTACAAGGAACTCGTCCGCGCCCGCGACGTCGCCGTGAAGGCCGCCCGCGACAAGATCGAGAGCCTGCGCCGCGGCATCGATGACATGAAGGTCCAGAAGGCCATGGCCGAACTCAACGAAATGGCAGCCGGCATGGTCGGCTCGCTCGGCGGTTCCGGCGACACTCTCAACCGCCTCGAGGAAATGGTCGAGGACGAGCGCACCAAAGCCGCCGGTCGCGCCCGCGTGGCCAAGGACAGCGTCGACCTGAGCGGCACCGTGCTCCAGGAAGCCGAGCAAAAGGCCCTCGCGGACATGGCGCTCGCCGACTTCGCCGCGGCCGAAGGCATCGAGCTCAAGCCGACCGAGTCCACCCCGCAGGCCCCGCCCGCCCAAGGCACCATGGGCCCCGTCAGCCAGTAATCTGCTTGCGGACGCGCTTGGAATTCCCGGCCGGAGCAACTTGCGCCGGCTTCAGCCTCTTCGTTGGCGCTTGGAACTTTCCGATTCTAACCTTCCACCCACATGGATCCCCAACTTCCCGCTCCCTATCGCGGTGCCGAGCGCTGGTATTCCGCGCCGAGCCTCTGGCGGAAGCTCTCCCGCTGCGCCCTCGTCGCCGGTCGCAAGACGGTCCTGACCGCCATCACCCTCTACCACTGCCTGCGGGATAACGACACGCCCGCCTGGGCGAAAGGTGTGATCATGGGTGCTCTCGGCTATCTCGTGCTACCCGTGGACTTGGTCCCCGATATCATTCCCGGTGCTGGCTACGGCGACGACTGGGCCGCCCTGGTCGCCGCCCTCGGCACCGTCGCCACCTACGTGAAGGACATCCACAAGGTGAAGGCCGCCGCCCAGACCGAAAGACTCTTCGGTCTGAAGGGGCATTGATGAAGACCGGGGACGAGCTCGTCCCCGATCCTCACCGCTCCTGAAACATCACTTCCCGGCTTCCGGGTGCGCCTGCAGGTAGGCGTCCACATCCTTCGTCACCACCAGCTTGCCCTGCATGATCGCCCAGTGGCCGGGGAAGGTGCAGACATACTCATAGACCCCTTCCTTCTCCGGCGCGGTCAAAGCCAGCGTCGTCTTCTGCCCGGCCTCGATCAACTTCGTGGCAGCGATCACCCGCGAATCCTTGTCCGGCACATAGGCCCGGCCCTGGCCGTCCAGCTTGTCCGGCGGATTCGCCTGCACCGTCTCCGACACCGCCTGCAAGGTCTGCGGCTGCACGAAGACCAGGTTGTGCGGCATCGCGTCGGGGTTCTCGAAGATCACTTGGAACGGCTTGCCCGCCTCCACCACCAGCCGCGCCGTATCGTAGCGCAGTTGCTCGCGCACCGCCTTCACCACGAAGACGTTCACGCGCAGGTCCTTGAGAACCTTCCGCGCAACGCTGGCCCGCGCCGGCGGCATCAGCCCGGCCAGATCATTCGCCACCTGCACCACTTCGATGTAGTCCTGCGAGGTCCGGTCTTCGGCCGGGATCTTCTTGGCCCAGTTCACCAGCCCGCCCGCCGCCGGATCCGCCAGATCGGCGCTCCACGCGGTGCGCGGCAATTGGGCGATCCCCTTCGCGGCGGCCACCACCTGCTGGTCCTTCTTGATCATCTCGACCAGGCCCGCGAAGACCTTCTGCGGCTCCTTGCCGGTGCTCGCCAGCGCATGCACCGCGGCCCGGTAGAGATCCGCACCGGGATCACTGGTCACCTCGATCCGGCTGGTCAGCTTCGGTGCGGGGTTGCCCGCCTTCTTGAAGATCTCCCGCCGCTGCGCATCCAGCACTGTCACCGTGAAGCGGTCCAGGCGATCCTCGAAGCCCGCACGATTCCACACCGCGACCGCGGAGACCGGTTGATCCGACTTCAGATCAAGCTCCCACCACGGATTGTTCTCGTTCTCGGCGGTGTGGGTCTGGGTGCCCGAGTCATAGGTCGGGTCGGTCTTGCCATCGACCGCCCGCTGCGCGTCGCCGTTGTTCGAGGTGCTCGATTGCTTGGCCGTGCCGCTACCGGCCACGTTCACGCCATTCGCGAAAACCTGCACCTCCGCCAGCGTCAGCGTGCCGCGCCGCGGCAGCTCGATCCGCACGTAGCGGGCCTTGCCGCCCTTGCCCGCTTCCAGCGCGCTCGCGATCGGGGCCGGCATCTTGGCCAGCAGCGGCAGGACCTTGTCGAAGGCCGTGCCGCGCAGGGCCGGATCCGTCACCAGCGGTAGCGCTTCAAGGAAATCCGTCATCGCTTCCGGCGATTTCCCGGCATCCGTCCACGTGGCATCGATGCTGCCGTCCACCAGGATCAAGGCCGCCAGCGCGCTCTGCCGCACGATGTCCGGATTGCCCTTGCCCGCCAACGGCTGGATCTTCGCCCGCGCTGCCTTGAGGTCGGCTGCAGGCTGCATCAGCATCAGGCGGCACAAGTCGCCCGCCGCGCCGCCCTTGCTCTTCGCAACCGGGGTCAGCACGTCTAGCAGGGTGTCGAGCGGTCCGCCGTTCTTCATCTTCGCCAACTCGGCCAAGGCCTCGCCGCGCTGTGCCATCGCCACGTCGCCGCGGGTCAGCATCGCCGTCAGGGTCACCGGGGATTTCGGCAGCTTGGCCAAATCCGCACCGCTGACCGAGCCCATGATGTAATCGATCCCCGCCGGATTGTCCGCGGCCAGCGCCTTGCCCTGCGAGATCGCATCCTTCCACCACGGCGTGAGCTGCCGCATGGTCTCCTTCAGGCAGTAGGTGATATAATAGTCCGCGGGATGCTTCAGCGCCGTCAGCGCCACATCGGCCGCTTCCCATTGGCGGAAGTAACTCGCCACCCGCACCGCTTCAAGACGCACCCGCGGCGCCTCGTCGTCCGCCGCCACCTTGAGCAGGGCGATCGCATCCGGCACCCGGTCACGCCAGTAGCCCAGCACCCGCACGCCCTGCGCGCGTGCCCGCGGCTCCGGCGATTTGAGGATCCGCTTCAGGAGATCGAGGTCCACCACGTTGTGCCACTGGTGCACCCATAGCGCCTCCAGCATGTTGTGCTCGAACTTTGGATCCTTCGCATCGAGCACCTTGATCCAATCGTTCACGCCGCGGATCACTTCCTTCGGGTCATGCTTGCCCAGCTCGATCTTCGCGCGCATCCGCACGTCGTTCTCCGGCTCCTTCAAAAGCTCTAACAGCGCCGCCACCGGCTCGCCATCGACCTTCTTCGGGGTCAGCAAGGGCCGGCCCTCGTAGGTGATCCGATAAAGCCGCCCGTGCTGGTGATCCCGGTTGGGATCGCGCAGGTGGTGCTGCAGGTGACCGATCAGCATCTGCGACCAGTCCATGAAATACAGCGAACCGTCCGGCGCCACCGTGATCCCGGAAGGCCGGAAGTTCGGGTTCTTCGCGATGTCCGTCGTAATCAGATGCTCCAAGCTCTCGCCCTTGATCGCGGATCCTTCGTCCGAAAGCTTCGCGCGGAAGATCCCTTGGATGCTGATCACGTTCGTGTTCAGGAACAGCCCCTGCCAATCGTCCGGGAAATGCCGGCTGGTTAGAATCGCCGTGCCCGGGCAGGGCCGCGAAGGCCGGTCCCAGAAGCGCTGCATCCCCGGGTGTGCCCCGGAGTCGAGATGCCCGCTCATCGCCGGGCCGAAGTAGTTGTCGTTGCCCGTCGCGTCGGTGATCAGGTCATTGCCCCAGTAGTCGAAGACCCGCCCGTGCGGGTTCGCGAAGCCATAGGGCGCATGGCGCATGAACTTTCCGGTCAGAGGCTCGTAGCGGTAGATCGCGCCGTCGCTATTCCGCACCGGTCCGTTGAAGGTCTCCACGTTGCTGCGGTGGAAAACCCCATCGCTGAGATACACCGCGCCGCCCGGCTCCAGGCACATCGAGTTCGTCTCGTGGTGCGAGTCCGCGGCGTCCAGGCCATGCAGCACCCGCTCCTTCACGTCCGCCTTACCGTCGCCGTCCGAGTCCCGCAGGTACCACAGGTCCGGCGATTGCATCACCAGCACGCCGTCCTTGTAGAATTGGAAGCCGGTCGGGCAATTCAGCCCGTCCGCGAAGACCGTCGTCTTCGCGACCTTGCCGGTCTTCGGATCGAGATCGAGAACCAGCAGCTTGTCGAAGTTCGTGGTCGTCGGCGAGGTCTCGGGGTAGGTCGGCCATGCCGAAATCCACAGCCGTCCCTTGGTGTCGAAATTCATCTGCACCGGGTTGATCAGCTCCGGGATGGTCTTCTCGGAAGCGACCAGCTCGACCTTGCAGTTCGGCGGCAGCTTCAGGTACTTGATCGCCTCCTCCGGGTCCATGTAGGGGACCTCGTCCTTGCGGTTCGGCGGCACCAGATTGACCGGCGGCAGGTTGTTATCCACCACCTTCAGGTCGCCGCCCTTGGCCACCGCCCACACCCGCTTGTCGCGGTTGGCGGTCTTCACGTCGCGCTGCGCCAGCTCCTCGCCGAGGATCTTCGCATTCGTCACCCCTTCATAGGCGATCCGCGAGCGATCGCCGAAAATGTTGTATTGGTCGACCGTCCGGTAGCGGTGGTGCCACTCCAGGTTTTTCTCGATCACCGCCGCGCGCAGCTTGGCCAGCACCGGATCTTCAAAGGCCGGCGGCTCCTTGCCGAAGATCGCCCGGAACTGCACCGGCGCGAGCTGCCTATCACCCTCTTCCGTGAGGTGAATCCCGTTGATCGTCAGCGGCGAGCCCGCCTTCGCGAAAAGCTCCTTCGACGCCGTGTAGAGATCCACGAAGGGCACCTGCTTGGCCTTCGCCACTTCCGCCATCGCCTTCGTGTAGAGCGCCAGGTTCGCGTTGTTCTCCGCGCCGTCCCCGAAGTCCGGGCTCTTCATGTCCTCCTGCGCGATCGGCGAGAACAGCACCAGCTTCGGTGCCGCCTTGCCGTTGTACTTCGCCGCCTTCTGCGCATCGAGGTACTGCCCCAGATCTGCTTTGAATTTCTCCAACCCTTCCGGCCCGCGGAAGGACTCGTTGAAGCCCCAGTAAGCGAAAATCACATCCGCCCCGAAGTCCGTGCCCGCCTTGTAGATCACGTCCGCCGCGTTGGGCTTGGTCGTGTCGCCCTTCTTCATCCCGAGGAAATACTCGGTCGGCGGCACATCCGCCGAGCGCGGCTTCACCGCCACCTCGTCCGCCGCGAAGCCCAGATTCCGCACCGTCAGGTCCAGATCGGGGTAGGCTCGATGGATGAAGGCTTCCAGCCACGCGTGGTGCTGCTGGCGGTCCGCCAGCCCGCTACCCACGATCGCGATATCATCGCCCTTCTGAAGCTGGACCAGCGGCTCCGCCACCACCGCACCCGCGGCGCAGACCATCACGGCGGCGGCCCGGTTCAAGAAATACACTCGATTGGAAATCATGACGTCGTTCAAACAGGTTTTATAAAACAAAGATCACCACTCCCCGCTAGGTCTTGGCGGGGGCCGCAGTTACGGCCGCTTAATCTGCGTTTCTTTCGGATTTTGTGGGCTTCCGTGCAAGCGGGCAGATCGGCCTTGCATGAATTTTTCACTAAAGCTTTGCGTCATGCGGATGTATTCTCGCCGCGCACGCGCTTTCTGTCATGATCCGTACCCTTCTCGCCCTTTCACTGGTGACCAGCCTCCACGCCGGGGTTGGCATCGATATCGATGCTTTTGGCAAAAGTCTGGGCGGCTGGGCAGCCAAGGGCAAGACCGCCTGTGATTACGATCTCTCCGGCTCCGGCTACCGCACCTACAAGCCCGAGATCACCCCGACCCCGGATGGCGGCGTCTTCGCCTCTCTTCGCATCGACCACCTCCGCGGCTGGCTCGCCAGCGACGACCACGCCGTGCTCGAGATCACGATCGGCAAGGACGGCTCGATCGTCTCCGCCCAATCCAACCTCGCCCTTCAAGGCGTCACGATCTCCAGCGACGTGATCCGCACCGGCGGCACCGTCGTCGGCGCGACCCCGGTGATCGGCGGCGCGGTCAAGGTCGGTGCCGACCTCACCGCCGACCTCTCCTCCAAGCTCCTGCGCGAGAAGATCGTCGAGCCCGGCCGCGTGAGTTTCCCCGCCGCCGTCCGCCACAATTACAATCTCCTCTTCCAAGCGATCCGCACCCAGGCCGATCCCGCCCCGCAGCAAGCGGCGGAAGCGAAGCCGGGCGTCCCGGAACTCCAAGGCCCGCAGCAACCCGGCCCCACCGCTCCCAAGCTCGAAGTCAAAGGCATCGGCCAAGCCCAGGAGATTAAGAAGTAGCCGCGCACGCAAAGGCAGGGACCTTTCTCCCAAAGGTCCGGCGGAGAGCGATCCCTGCCTGCGACCCCACGCCCCCGCAAAAAAAGCGGGCCGGTGCTGCCACCGGCCCGCCAGATTCCACACCCTCTCTCAGGGCTTCAAGCGGAAGAACCGCTTCGGTGTCAGCGTCAGGTCCACAAGCACCGGCCCGGGACCAATGATGTCCGTCCACGGTGGCTCTAGATTGTCGGAGAACTGCATCGTCCCGAGCGCCCAGTTCAACATTGCCCCGCCGGTCCCCCCTTCGGTGAATTGTACGCTGTCGATCTGCCAACCGGGTGGAACCTGATCACCGCCGGTGTTGTTGTCGTAAGCGGCGGCAAAGCGCAGCTCCACGGTATCGCCCGCCTCGCCCGCCAGCAGCTTGCAAGTGCTCGTGATAAAGGCCGGGTGACCCGGCGAGTTGAACACGAAGGCCGGCTGTTGCGCCAGCGAGTGCTCCTCCGAACCGGCAATGCCGTTGTAACCATTCTGGCTGAAGGCGCTCCCTTGCACCCGCACCCAGTTGCCACTGTTCAAACGCACGTCCACCGCCCCGGCATCATAGTCGAGCTCGAAGCTATATCGGTGCGAGAAGCTGGCGCTGACCACTCCATCCTTCGTCAGGGTGTACGGCGGGCTGATGAGGTACGAGGTGTTGTCCGCCACGGTACCGTTGACGTCCGACTGGCCGGCGCTCGTCCAAGCTCCCGCCGTGTAGGCCCAGTCCGTCTGAGGCGTGACCGGAGCGCTCACGGTGAAGCCGCCGTTCGAGCTGTTGAAGTCCGATCCGCCCAAGGCCCCGACCGTGCTCCCCTTGATGAAGGTAATCACCGGCGTCGTCGGGGCACTGCTCTGGAGCAATACCAGCGAGGTGGCGGAGGTGGTCAGCGTGTATCCCGGCGGCACGTTCACCCCGGTAGGAACCGGCCCGTCGAGGATGCCGTTGCAGGTCGCGATTTCGTAAACCGGCAAGGTCAGCGCGCCCAAGACGCTGAAGGAAACCTGCGCTCCCCCTTGGAAGAACAGGTTGCCATTCGCTACCAGCTTGTCCGACGAGGGACCGTCGATCTCGCAGCGGTAGGTTCCGCCGAGCGTGGTGGTCCCCGCATTGAAGGTGCCCACCCCGTCCCCGGGCGCGAATGTTGCCACACCCGCAATCGTCAGCGGAGCGGAGATCGACCCGGTGGCTTCCAGGGTCCCTTCGTCCACGCGGAAGGCGGCGGAAAAGCCATGGGCCACATTGCCGGCCAGCCGCAGCGTGCCGGGGCCCGCCTTCACCAACGTGCTCGCCAACGAGTCCGCAGCAAGCGCATCCGAATTTTCCAATTCCGCCGAGATGACCAGGTCGGGTGCCGGTCCCGTGACCGCATCCGCGACCGTGATCGTGTGGGTCGTCGTCGCGCCCGCAGGAGCGGAGAAGGCGATCCCGGAGTTCCCGTTGTTCGCCCCGCTGCCGTAGCCGATTGTCGAGACCGCGCTGCCGCCCGCGCTGATGTCACCGTTGAGCTGGAAGCTTTCCCCGTTGTAAGAGCCGCCGCCACCCGAGTAGCCGAGCATCACGGTGCCGCCGTTCAGACCCAAGTTTCTCAAATGTCCGTGACTCGAGCCATCCACTCCGGTCACCGGGCTGCCGCCGGCAATCACATTCAAGAGACCCCCGTCCAATGTCACATCCACCGAATTGAGGTGGGTCGGCAAGGCGTTGACCCCGCGGATCTCCATGGTTCCGCCCGGATTCACCGTCACCAGCTTGTTGATCGGAAGACGGTTGGCTTCCTGATTGCCATCGAAGAGGACCGTGCCCGAGTTGATTGTGATCGCCCCGCCGATCTGGTTGTTCCCCTTGATCGACACCGTCCCATTGCGGTCGAAGATCTGGTTGCCGGCTCCCGTGACGGTTGCCAGGAATTCCAGATCCCCGCTGCCCGTGACAGCCATGGAGCCGCTGCTGACCGTGGTCGCATTGTCATAGGTCGAGGCGGCTGCCGGGTTGATCTGGAATTGGCCCCCGGCCACCGTGACCGCCGTCTCCGGTGAGAAGCTGCCATTGGTCCCATTGCCGATCCGCAGGATCCCCTGCTCGATCCGGACCTGTTCCGCCACCACCGCATCGTTCGAGAATTCGACCGTGCCCGTGCCCTTCTTCAACAGGACTTGATTCTGGGGTGAGGTGAGGACGTGCGGGCCCGTGACGCTGTAGTTTTTCGCACTGTTGTCGAAGACCACGGCGAGCGGCGTGACCTCGGCCGCCAGGTTCACCGTCGCGAGCGCCCCGCCCGTGACGGTGTCGTCGAAGTAAACCGCATAGCCGTCGTCGTAGCTCGCCGCCACCCCTGCCGTGTAGGTCTTCCAGTTGGTCGAACCGCCGACTTCCCAGATGCCCGGATTCACCGGCGCGGCCGAGGTCCACTTCAGCCGCGGCGTGACATATACGTCCGTCGGGTCGCTGGTCACCGTGCCGTTCCCGGCCACGGTGACCGTGTAGATATAGGGGCTCGATACCGGCGTATTGGCCGCCGCCGCCAGCACCGTGTAGGTCGGTGAATTCGACGAGGGAATGTCCACGTTGTTCACCTTCCACTGGTAGGTGAAAGGCGGCGTGCCGGTGGGATCGATACTCAGCGTGTAGGGATCGCCCTCGAAGATCTCCGCATTCGGCGTCAGCGCCGGAACCGTGCTTACCAGCCCGACCGCCACGTTACCCTTGGCGGCATCGTAGAGCTGCTTGATCCGGCCGGGAGTCACCGCCCGGTCGAAGAAGGCAACCTCATCGATCTCGCCGCGGAAGAAATCGCCCGTGGCCCCGAAGATCCCGCCGCCACCGATGTTGAAGTTGAAGGCGGAACTCCCGTAGTTCGCCGTTGTCCAGACCGTGGTTTTGTTTAGCACCCCATTGAGGTAAAGCTCTACCACCGATCCGTTCGCCCGGTAGGCAATGAAGCCCCACTCGTTATCCGCAAACGGATAGGGCGCATCCGTCAGCACTCGCCCGGCGGAGGCGTTCCACGCCTCGATCTGCGTCCCGCCACCGGCATCGCCGAATTCCAGCACGTCGTTCTGCCCGAAGTAGCCGCCGCGCACGGAATGCACCGCGCCGCGCTTCACCCAGCCCGTGACGGTGAAGGAACTGCGGTTGTTCAGCAGGGACTGGCCGCTGCTCACGAAGCCGAGGGCCTTCCCGAGATCCAAAGCGGAATTGTTGGCGTTGAAACCGCCGAAGCCGCTGGCTGGTGACGGGCCGGTGTTACCGTTCTTCGCCGCTGCGGAATAGGTGCCGTCCGCAGCGTTCCCGAGCGTTCCGGTGTTATCCGCCACAGGCGGCGTGCGCGGCACGAAGGCCGGCTCGTCCAAGCGCCAGTAGCCGGCCGGACTGTCCGCAGCGACATGGGCGGCATAGCCTGCGGGATTGTTCGTCCGCTCGTTGACACGCGCGAGAATACGCGCCGGAGCGAGCGAGGTCGGAAAAAACGCCACCTCGTCCACCGCGCCATCGAAGGTCCGGCCCGGGGCCGAGGTCCCGCCGATCGCGAAAGGCGCATTGTCGTTGGCCTCGTAGCCATTGGTGACGACTACCGAATTCACCGGGACCCCGTTCACATAGAGGGTCATGGTGCCATTCGTGCCGCCGGAATACGTGAACGCGAGATGCTGCCACTGGCCCACGGTCACGGCTCCGCCGGTCATCGCCGTAAAGTTGTTCGCAACTGCCTTGTTGCCCATCCGCAGTTCCCAAGTCGCGGAGCTCTGATAGAGCAGGTACCCGGCGCGCCCGGTGGTGAAACTCATCGAATTAACCGGGGAAAGGAACGTCGAGGTATTGCGGCTTGGCAGCACCCAGCACTCCACCGTGAAGGGATTCGTCCCGGTGGGGGACGGGTTCAACGCCGCGTTGAGCGGAATATTCACCGCACCCGTGTAAGCCGCCGTGTCGACGGTCGCATTATTCACGAAGGCCATTGCGGTATTGCCCGCGATCGCTCCCGCCACACCGCGGGTGAAGCTATCCATACAGTAGCCGTCGCCCGCCGCACCCAGGCTGCCGGAATTGAACGCGGGGGGCTGATCGTCGGTCGCCACGCTATCGTTGAAGCGGTAGTAGAGCAGCGGGTTCTCGCTGGCGACTTCCGAAGCATAGTCGGCATGTGCTGTCGCCAGCAGGGAGGAGGAAACCGCGGCGGCGAGCAGTGCCCTGCGGGCACCCCGCCGCAGCCGGGAAGAGGAATATGGAGGTCTCATAGGGTCTTTTTTTCCGTGGGCCGCTAGGGAGCAGGATTATTACTTGGGAGATCTGCCATCGGATCCGCAAAAGCCGGAATAGGATGGCGGACCTGCGCCATCGCGATCACACGTGTCTATCACGCTGAGCATAATCATTTTTCATGGCAAGAACTGAGTTTAATTGCCTGTATGACAACTTTGAAACTGCCTCTGGAAATCACAGGGATTCGCCGCAGCAGGAAAAAAATCAACGTCGCCTATTCCCGGGGATCTTACCCTACAACGGGACTTATAGTAGCCGGACCCGGAGTGCTGGATTTAGGTAACGATCAACGATCCGTCATAAGAGGACCGCGCATCGCTCACGTCCTCGCGCTCGCCCGGGCGCCCTTGGCACCCAGTTGCCGCCGGATCTCCGCCACGAGGAACTGAAGCTCTCCGATCAAAGCCGGATTCTTCTCCTGCGGATCGAAGCGCAGCCGATGGTGCAGCTTCAGCGCCTCTCCCAGCAGTGCCGGATCGGGCAGGCGCACCGCCAGCGGCATCAGATAAGATCCCACCGGCGTCCCGGCCGGCCGTTCTCCGAGAATCCGCCGCGCCGCCTTCTCCAGGGATGCCAGTGGCGTCGTCTGCAAGGCCCCCGACCTGGGTCCCCGCTTGGGATTCATCTCCACCCGCTTCCGCGAGCGCCACAACTTCCGCCCGACGAAGGCCAGCCCGATCGCCACCGGCGCCAACAGGACAAGCGTGATGATCATCATGTGCCCCGGCTGATCCCGCCACACCACCAGGTCCTCCCGCAGCATCTGGAAGCGGTCGCGCAAGCCCTGGAAGGCCAGGGGCCGCGGCGTTTCCGCGCTGATCCAACTCGATGGCGTCACGTCCACGTCCCACCAGCGCTGGTTTTCCTCATCCCAAGCCCGGCACCACGCATGGGCATGCGTCCCGCGCACCACATACTCGCGCGTCCGCGGGTCTTGCTCGACGACCACGAAGCCCGAGGTGTAGCGGGTCGGCACCCCCGCTTCCCGCAACAGCAACGCCGCGGTGGTAGCGAAGAACTCGCAATGCCCTGCCTTCGTGTCCTCCAGGAAAACGCTCAGCAGCGTCGCCCGCCGATCCTGGCTCTTCACATACTGCACATACCGCGCCACGCCCTTGTCCTCGTCCACCCACTCGTGGAGTCTGTCCGGTATCGAGTTGTAGCGGGTATAGCGGAAGTTCTGCGCGAAATAATGCCGCAGGGCGTCGATCTTCTCCTCCACCGTGCCCGCTTCGTGGAGCCCCATTTCCTCCGCAAAGTCCCGGATCACGTACCGCTCTGCCAGCGGGATTTCGAGATCGGGGGTAAAATCCCCGCGCTTGTCCGTCGACTCCCAAGGTGCCCTCTCGGTCGTGAATTTCGGATCCCACAGCACCCTTGCATCGCAGACGGAGGGCGGCTCATCGGCCCGGAAGGTGCCGAAGGAATTGCGCTGCGTGACGGTGTCGAAACGGTGCAAGCTCGCCGCGTTCTCCGGCAGCGGCATCAACTCGTAGGTCTCTGAAGAGTCCATCTTCCCGCGCAACTGGAAGCTCGCCAGCTCCGGCTTGATCGCCTCCAGCGCCTCGTCGAACGTCAAATTGGGCGGACACACGTAGTAGCCGGCGTCCGGGTCGTCCGGCGGCTTGCGCGGATCCCGGGCGAAATCCGTTGGCTTGAAATCGTTGGTATCGTTGCCGGTGTCCTTCGGCAGGATCGCCTCCCAAACCGTCGGATCAGAATGGCCGAACCGGTTGTAGGAAGACGTCCGCAGCAAACGGGGCGGCGTATCCCCTTTCTCCGGAATGATCCGCCAGCGGATCTCCTGCGATTGCTTGAGCTCGCCCAGATCGCCGAGCCCGGTCTTCCGTTCGCTCGGCGAACTCGATCCCGAACTCGACCCGTAGGAGGCGACCTTTGCATAAAGAATCGACAGGCCCCGCTGCCCGCCGAGCCCCGCGAGCGCGGCCAGCGTCAGGGTGGTCACCATCGCCAGACCTACCACCGGCCACATCTTGCCCGAGCGCGCAATCAGTGCCCAGGCCACGAGCAGGATCATCGCCGGATAGAACCACAGCGTGTCCGCCCCATCCCCCAGGCAGGACGCCAGCAGCGTCGCGCAGAAAAACACGTTATCGAAGCTGAAACGGACATCCCGGAAAGGCAGGCCATACTTCTCCGCGTGCCTTTGCCGCCGCCGCACCATCATCGAAAAGGCTCCTAGCGACATCGTCCCCGCTGTCCCATACGACTGCACGAACTGCAGCGGCAGCAGCAGCACCGGCAGCCAGGTGAAAACCCGTGACATCAGGGTCAGCCGCGGTCCCTGCATCAACACCAGCACCATCGCGATCGTCAGGAACAATACCGACAAGCGCCACGCCACCAGCGCGGCCTTCTCCCCGAAATCCCAGCGGAGCCGGGTCCAATCCGCCGCCGGGATCAGCAGGGCACATGGCACCGCCACTTCCCAGCGCCTCGTCGTCGCGCCCCAGAACAGGAGCGCGAGCGCGAGCAGAAGCTTGGGTAAGCGGGACATTGAAGGAAGTTCCAAGCAAAAGTGCCAAGCCCCAAGCCAGAAGCAAGGCCGCCTTTCATCCTAGATCGGATGGGCTCACGGGATTGGACCCCGTGAGCCTTACACACCACCGGATTGCCCTCCCGGGACATTGGACTCAAGGAGCGGGAGCAACCGGTTCTCCCGCCGGCTTCTCCTCGTCTTCCTCATCCTCGCTGCCGCCGTAGCCGATCACTTCCACGCTCACTTCGGAGTTGGGGACGGTGATTTCGGGGGTTTCGGTGAGTTGCTCGGTGGAGCCGGGTGGTGCAGATGCGGTATCGGCGGCTGCTGCCGCAGCGGCGGCGGCATTGGTGACGGTGGCGACGCTGGGTGCAGCGGGGGCGGCAGGGGTTCCCGCGCTGTTGCCGGAGACGCTGATGTTGCCGGCGTTGAGCACTTGGTTGGCGGCGATGTTGAGATTGCCGGAGACGCGGATGCCGGCATCGCCCGCATCGACTGTCCCCTGCGGCGCGATCAGGTCGACATCGCCGAGCGGGACGCCGACGACGGTGGCGAGCGCGCCGATGCCACCACCGGTGGCGAGGCCGGCGAGGTCGGTCTGGACGGCAGCGCTCTGCGGATCGATGAGGACCCGCGTCGGCGGGGCGGAGGTGACGGTCTTGGAGGAGGAGCCGGCGGCGATGTCCCCGGCGGTGGACCAGATGATCTGGTTGCCGCCGCGGAGGGTGAAGATGCGTCCGATGCCGATGTTCACGTCGTCGTGCGCGAAGGTGAAGATGTCGCCGCCGCTCTCGGTGATGATGCCGGGAGGCGAGAGCGGATTGCCGATCGCGGTGTTCGCGAGGGCAATGCCGCCGCCGGGGGTGAGATTGTAGATCGAGCCGCCGCGGGTGGTGCGGATGCTGCGGCCGCGGGTCAGGATGTCGCCGGGCACGGGCTTGTCGCCGAAGAGGACCTTGATGGCGGCGAGGGCGCTATCGTAGTTGCCGGTGGTGGCGTAGTTGCGGCCGGCATCGCGGAGGATCAGGTAGAAGACGCCGAGGGCGAGGCGGGCTTGTTCCTCGCTGCTGAGGTTCGCGAAGACGATATCGGGCGCGAGTTCCTTGAGGTAGGCCGTGCCTTCGGGAGTCCCAATGTATTGTGTGATGAAGGCGTCGAAATCGAGCGAGCTTTCGGCCAGCGAGGTCGCGTCCTGAATACCGGCACCGACGACGAGATTCGCACCCGCGGCGGAGAGCGAGGGATTGCGCGCATTGCCGATGCTGGTGATGCCTGCGCCAGTGCCGTCGGCGAAGCCCGCGCCAGTGCCGAGGTCGAGATTGCGGCCCGCGAGCACCTGCAAGGAGCCGGGCCCGGAGATCTGGATATCCCCTGCGAGCAAGGGGCTGTCGTTGTTCACGACATTGCCGGGAGCATTCGCGGCGAGGCGCAGGAGCGAGTTGGCATTCGACGGGATGATGTCGCGGCCGCTGGCGACGACGCTGGTGTCGCCGGGGCGGTTGTTCTGCAGGTAGAGCGAGACATCGGTGATATCGCGCGAGGCATAGATCAGCGCGGACTTCGGCGAGAAGAGCGTGAGCCCGGAGATATCGCCGCCACCGGCGAAGAGGCGGACGGGGTCCAGGTCATCTCGGTGGAGCAGGCCTGCGGCGTGGAGCGACTGCTTGATTTCGAGGACGGCCTGCGACCCTAGGGTGGCACCGGTTTCGCGGAAGAAAACGTTGATGAATTCGAGGAAGCCGCCGCGGGTCTGGCGAGCCTGGGTGACATCGGTGCCGGCCAGGGTGGTGTAGCCGAAGGGATTGGTGATGCCGGGAATCGCGTTCGGATCGGCGTCGGAGACGTTGATCTTCGAGCTGCCCCAGGCCGAGCTGGTGCCATTGAAGGTGACGCGGCCATTGCGCTGCAGGCCGTTGATCGCGCCGCCAGCGAGGAGCTCGATATTGCCTGTCGCCGAAGGCGAGAGGGTGAGGTTGCCGACGACGTTGATGTCGCCGTTGAAGGAGGTCGCGGCGAGCTTCGGCGGCAGCAGCGAGACGGTGGTGCGGAAGGGTTCCGAGCTGGTTTCCGCGAGCCGCAGCCAGGGCTGATAGAAGGAAGCGCTGGCGGGATTCGAGCGCAGGATCTGCTGGCGATCGATCCATGCCAGGAGCAGCGGGGTCACGCTGCCTGCTCCGGAGCCGGGCAGTGTGGTGCCCTCGCGGAGGGTAACCGAGCCGCCGACCGATGAAGCATTCACGTAGCTGTCCGGCGCGTAGGTGCTGAAGTAGGACTTGTGCCAGAAGGTGTTGTTGATGCCGGGGGGCAGCAGGAAGGGATTCGCCACCGGGCCTAACAGAAGGTCGCCGGCGGCGGTGACATCGAAGCCACCCTTGCCGAGGAAGAGGGTGGTCGGCAGCCAGGTGGAGGCATCGAGCACGCTGTTCGTCCCGGCGACCTGCGTGACCGAGGGCGAGCGGGTGGAATTCGTCACGATGCTGCCGCCCGCCGTGATCTCGCCGTGGCCGCGCTCGACGTAGTAGACACCGGCATCGATGTTGTTGCCGGCGCGGACGACGAGATCGCCGCCGCCGAGCTCGATCATGCCCGCGGCATTCGGCCTGCCCTTCGGCATGCGCGCATTGGTCGCTACGACGGCATCGACGTTGTTAACGTTGTGGCCTGCGACGAGGGTGACATCCCCTCCCCCGAGCGTGCCGACGCCTTGGAAGAAATTGCTGAAGTCGGTCCACCAGGTGGTCGAGGCGACATCGCCGAAGCGGCCGCTGCCGAACTGGCCACCGACCGGATCGACGTAGCCGCGGCGGTAGAGCCAGTTGTTCGGAAGCTGGCGCTGGGAGTCCGCGATGATCGCGTTCTGATTGGTGCGCGTGATGTGCTCGATGTCGAGGCCGGCGAAGATCGAGACATCGCCGCCGGCCATGGTGTACTGGACGGCGTAGGCGGGGTTCTGCTGGTTCGCGCCAAGAGAGCCGCCATTGGATTGATCGAGGAACGGCACATCGAAGGTCCCGCCGAGCGTGGCATCGAGAACCTGGGTGCCGGCGGTGTAGATGGTGGCGAATTGATTGAGAAGCTGGACGCTGCGGCCGGCATGGATGTCGATATCGCCGCTGCCGGTACGGATCACCTGGAAGCGGTTGATCAGGGCGGCGGCGGTGGTGGCGTTGGTGCCGGGCTGGTTGTTAGAGCCGTTGCTGTTGGAAAGGTTGGTGGTGTTGTTCTTGCCGAGCTGCAGCGAGCCGCTGGTGGCCGCTAGGTCGGCCAATTCCTGCGTCCTGCCGTAGTCGGCGGCACTTGAGTCCGCGCCGGAGACGAGGCGGTAGGACCAGCTCTGGGCATTCACGGGAAGCAGGGTGCTCTGGCCGAGCAGCTTCGCATCATAGGCACTGCTCTCGAAGCCGTCGCTCAGGGCATTGTGGAACACGAGGTTCCCGGAGGCGCGGAGCGTGAGCACGCCGGCAGCGCCCTTCGGTCCGAAGCGGTAGCCGGAGAGATTCCAGTCCGAAGTATTGGTCGATGTGGTGCTGCCAAGGGTCAGGTTGCCGTTGCGGTTGAGGATCTCGGCACCGGGGGCGAGCACGAGCTGGTCGGCGAGGCCCGGATTGTTTCCAAGCAGGCGGTTGAGGATGGTAGTGTAGGAGGCCGAGGCGCTGCCTGCGGTGCCGAGGAAGGCTTCACCGTCGCTCTTGATCTGGTTGTGGATCGCGGTGGTGATGGTGCCGTTGGTCGCGGAGAGATCGTAGAGCTTGTAGGCTTCGACGAGGATGCTGGAGGCACCGGTGATGGTGCCGTTCAGCGCGTTGATCGAGACATCGCCCGCGAGCTGTGGTGCGCGCAGGTGGAGCTTGCCGCCGAATTCGCCGAGCGCGGCACTGCCTGCGTTTTGCGAAGCGACGGAGAGATCGATGATCGAGCCGGTGCGGATATCGAGGGTGCCGGTGCCGACCACGCCATCGCGCTGGGCCCCGGCTTCGAGCGTAATCGCGCCGCCCTTGCCTGCGCTACTGAAGTCGGCACCAGCGGCGGTGAGGCGGGAGCCGCTGGCGAGGACGAGATCGCCATTCGCGATGAGGTGAATCGAGCCGCCGGTACTGCCCGAGGCATCGACGGTGCCGGTGACGGTCACGTCGCCCTGGTCGGCAGAGAGCCGGAAGTCGCGGGCGGTCGAGGTGCCATCGAGGGTCACATCGCCGCTGCGGACGCGGAAGTCCTGGCTGCCGGTGAAGGAGGCGGTGCGGAGTTGGGCGGCCAGTGCGGCGAGCGCTGGCAGGGCTTCGGCATCGAGCGAGAAGTTGCCGTTCGCGCCGCCGTTGCCGCCCTTGCCGAGGAGGGTGCCTGCGAGGGTCAATGCACCGGCGGGGGTGCGGACGGAGAGCGAGCCCCCGTTCCCGCCGCCGGGGTTGGCAGCGAGGTTGAGGGTACCTGTGGAAGTGACGGTGACGTCGCCAGCATTGGCGGCGAGAAGGATGCTGCCGGCGGAGGTGTATTTGATGGTGTCGCCGAAATTCCGGCGGGTGCCGGAGACATCGAGGTCGCCCTCGATGGAGACATCGCCGGTGGTAGCGCGGATCGAGAGCGCGCCGCTGCGCAGGGAGATCTCGCCTTGTGTGGTGACGGAGCTGCCGGTGAGGGTGAGTGCGGATCCGAGGCCGCCTGTTACGAGATTCGTCGTAGCTCCGGTGGTATCGACGAGCTGGAGCGAACCGCCCGCGGTGATCGAGCGCACAGCACCGGCGGCACCGGTGAGGCGCGGGGTATCGAGCACGAGGCCGGATTGCGTCGAGAGGCCGCCGGTGCCCTCGCCGATGATGCCGCGGGTGGTGGCGAGGCGGACATTGGCGTATTGATTGAGGGCGACCTGGTTCGCGCCAAGGCGGATCGTCTGGGCGGACATTTCCAGCGTGCCCGAGGCTGCCCCGGGCGCGGTGACGGTGGAGGCGTTCGGGTTCTGGAGCAGGATGTCCTTCGCCACCAGGCGGGCGGTGCCGGACCCTTGGCCGATGCCGCGGATCTCCCCGGCGCTGAGCGTGAGATTGGCGAGTGCGGCATTCCCGAACTGGCCGCTGCCGTGGAGATCGATGGACGAGTAGCTGAGGAAGTTCAGGCTGGAGGCCGCCTGGAGGTCGGTGAGGAAGCTATTGCCCAGCACGAGGCTATTGCCCGCAGGCGGGGTAAGCGAGCCATCGAGCATAACGCTGATGCGGCCCGCGCCGAAAGTGTAGGCCTTCGCGGTGAGGTCGGCAGTGGGATCGAGCGCGAGCGCTGCGGTGGAGTCGAGGATGATGCTGCCGCCGCTGATCTTGGCCCCGGCACCGATGGTGAGAGAGGGCGCTGTGGAGCTGGTGACGCCGCTGCGGAGGACCGTTGCATTGGGATTGCCCGCGATGCGCACCAGGCTGCCATCGCCGGTGATCTTGAAGGTGTCCACCTTCGAGGTGGCGCTGCCGGTAGAGCCGAGCTCGGCACCGGGCGCGAGGATCAGGTTGTCCTTCGCCGCGAGGATCAGATCGTCCGCGGCGAGCGGCGAGCCCGCGTTGTCCACGATGATGCTGCCGCTGCGGACGTCCACCGTCACAGTGTCGCCGCTGCGGGTGCGGACGCCGCCGATGAGCAGGCTCTCCGCGCCGAAGGCATTCAGGGCGGCGGCATTCAGCGTGATCGTTCCCGGGCCCCCGCTGGTCGTACCATTCGAGATGAAGGTATCGAGCTGGGTGCTGATATCGATGGCGGCACCGCGACCGCCGCTGATCGACTTCGAAGCGACCGAACCTAACAGATCCATCGACTGCGTGGCCTGGAAGCGCAGGTAGCCGGAGTCGGTGGGGAGCACCGGCACGGGGGCATTCAGGGTGGCGGCGCTGGCCTTGATGAAGGTATTCGCGAGGAAGTCGAGATACTGGGCGCGCTGGCGCACGACCTTCGACGAGGCGACCTCGAAGCGGGTGGTGACGCTCGGCAGGGTGCGGTCGCCATTGAGCGAGTTGTAGCGGAAGCCGGAAACGACGCTGGCTCCACCGGGGACTTCGAGGTTGCCGTAGCCCGCGGCATCCGAGGCGCTCACGAGGACCGCGCCAGGGAGCAAGGCGTAGCGCGCGGGCAGCAGCGTGTAGTAACCAGCGGCGAGGGTCTTGCTGCCATTCAGGTAGACGCGGTTGCCCACGGCGAGCTGGTCGGTGGTGTAGCCGGAGGCACCGGCGATCTTGTTATCGGAACTGGTCGAGTCGTTGTACGGCGCGAAGGGCGCGTAGTCCGCACCGTAGGACGGGATGATCGCGAAGCTGGTGTTGTGCGTGAGAATGTCGACGGGCCCGCCGAGCCCGCCGACCCAACGGTCGGCATAGAGGTCGCCGCCGCCACGGAGATCGATCTGCGAGCCCGCTTCCTGGACGACATTCGCGCCGGAAAGGGTGATCGTCTTCTGCGGCAGGCCACCGGCGGTGACATCGACACCGCGGGGGTCGATCCAGACCGTGCCATCCGGGCTGTAGCCGTAGGGCAGGACGAGGCCCTTGCCGGTAAGCGGATCAACCGCGGAGACGGAGGTGATGCTGCCATCGCCAAGAGTCAGGCTGCTGGTGACGGGGAAGGGCCGGGAGCTGCCGGTGAACCAATCGCGCGGCGCGGTGCCGGTGCCGTCCCAGCCAATATTGATGGTGCCGAAAGGGGCGCGCAGGACGCCGTCCTGATGGATGGTGGAGGCGTAGATGCCGAGCTTCCCGCCGGCGGAGAAGGGCAAGCTACGGATGCCGGATTTCTGGATGGTGATGGAGCCTTTTTGCGCGCCGCTGCCATTCGCGTAGTCGTAGGCGATGAGGTTGAACTCGGAGGCGGTGGTCGGATAGATCTGGCCCGCTTTCACGGTGAGATCCCCGGCCATGATGAAGGTGCCATTGCCGCGAACGTCGCCGTTCTCGGCTGTTAGGTTCGTGCGACCGGTGCCTTGCAGGCTGAGGCTGCCGACATCGATGAGGCCGGCATTGATATCGAGCGTGCCCGCGCCGTAGGTGGCGGGGATGATGAAGGGCTGGTTGTTGAAGACGATCGGGCTGACTTCCTGCGAGGGCAGCACCGGCGCGGCGAAGGCCATGCCGAGGTGGACGGCACCGGCGTTGATCGTGAGCGCTGAGTTGTTGTAGAGTATCCCCCGGTCGGCGAGCTTCACCTCGCCGCGCGCATCGATGACGACAGGCCCCTGGAAGTCGAGCACGCCGCCCAAAGTGAGGGAATCGAAGCCGCCGCCCTGGAAATCTTCCACGGCGAAGAAGCCGCGACTCGAGCCGTGGCTGCCGGTGACGGCGTGGCCGATCGGGCTGGCGGTGGGTTGGTTCGCGAGGACGGAGCCGCTTTGGAAAACCGAGAGCGTGATGTCCGATGGCGAGGGGATCTCGGACGGGGTGTAGAAGCGGCCCGAGGAGACGGAGAGCAGGCCGCCGGTGGCGGTGCTGCCGCCGGCATTGCCGCGCAGAGTGGCATCCGAGAAGAGGAACTGGCCGCCGGCGAGGGTGATCGATCCGGCATTGCTATCCACCCGCACGGGGACGGTGGTGATGCTGGACGGCGGGGTGGTGAGACCGCTGTTAGAGAGGCCGGGGATCTTGCCGCCGACGAGTGCGGCGGGGTCGAAATCGAGGATGCCGCTGGTCCCGGAGACATCGAGCACGGCTCCCGCGGCGGCGACGATATTGCCGGTGACATTGATACTACCGCCACCATAGACGGTGCCGATGCGGCGGCCGTAGGCATCGGGCTTCAGCACCACTTCACCGGCGGCGGAGATCACGCTGTGCGCGCCGATGTAGGTGGTCGCGAAGGCTTGGTTGGCCTCGCCGAAGATCGCGGTGGAATTGCCGCTGCCGCCGATCCGGATGCTGCCGGACGGGGCATAGATCGAGCCGAGGACGGTCGCGGTATTACCGGTCACCGACACGGAGCCACGGGGATCGACGCGGATCACAGCTCCCTCTTCCACCACGACATGGCCGACCTGCGCCAAGGTGCCTGCCGCGGCATCGCGGACACCCGGGGCGGCGAGGCTGAGGCTGACCGCCTGGCGTTCGCCGGCCCCCGGAGCGCGACCGTAGACGGACTCGAACTCACCCAACAGCAAGCCGCCGCCGGGAGGATTCGCAACCACGGCGAGGCGTTGCGCGACGGGCTGCACGGTGGTGCCCGCTGCGACGGTGACCGCGTTGTAGTTCGACCCGGCCAGTCCCGTTAGATTGAACTGGGTGAAGCCACCCTGATTGAGGAAGGCCGGATCGATCAGGAAGACATCCGGATTGGAAGTCGTGCCGCCGATCTGGATTCCGGAGGCTTGCAGGGAGAGCGTGCCGCCCTTTGCGCCGGAGAGCCCGCGGAGGGTGCCATCGAGCGTGAGCTTTCCACCCAGCACTGAGGAGACCCTCGGATCCTGGCCGGTGAGCACCGAGATGGCGCCTGCATTGCCGAATTTCCCGGTGCCATTCGCGGTCATCGCGTAGCCGCCGGAGACATCGACCAGGCTGCCCGCGGATAGATTCGCGGTGTAGGCCTTGATCGTGACATTGCCCGAATTCGGGATCGCGGGAGTGCCCGCGGAAGCGGCGGTCCGGTCGTCGGTGACCAAGCCGGCGGCATTAAGGATCGCGCCTTCGCCGAGGGTAAAAATCCCCCGCCCCGGCTGGACCGCCGGCACCTGCGGGATCGGCTGGCCGAGCAGCACGGCGGTATCGTAGGGCGAGACATTCAGCGCGGTGAAGGAGAGCGATCCGCCCGCCGCAGTGACATTCCCCAGCACATTGATGTTAGAGGCGGTGAGCGAGATCGAACCGCCGGGAACGGCGGCGAGATCGGAGCCAACGGGAACCGTGATGCTTCCCTCTTCGTTATTCACCACGAGGTGGCCGAAGCCTTGGCTTGTGAGAAGCCCGGGCGAGAGAAAGACGTTCGTGCGGCGATCCTCGCTCAGCGCGATCGGACTGCCATTCGCATCAAGAGCGAAGTCGGCGACATCCTCCTGCTCCTCGCCATCCTTGAAGACGACGCCGAGGCCATCGGGGTAGGTGACGTAATATTGAGGTCCGAGATTCTCGTTTCCGCGGAAGTTCAGCGTGAGCGAACCCGCGGTAGGAAGCGCGCTGCTGGTGGGGCTATTGCGGACTTGGTTCGCACCCGCGACGGTATTGCCACGCAGGGTCCCATCGAGCGCGATGGCGGGCGCGGAGATGGTCACACTGCCGGCGGCGGCACCCTGGGTGTAGCCTTCCTGGTAGTGCGTGCCGGCCGGGGCGAGCGAGCGATTGAAGCTCTCGACCACGCCCCACTTCGAGTGAACGACGGAAGAGTTTCCGGTGTAGATGCCGGAGTAAATTTGGTCCGGCGTGGCTTGGGCGATATCGACGATCTGGCCGTTGCTGATGACGCGGGTGGTGGCGACGGTCGCGCCGCTGAAGTTCGTCCAGCCGCCGGAGACATCAATGGTCGAGCCATCGCGCACGACAACGGAATCGCCCGCGGAGATCGTGAGGTTTCCGCCCGCGGTGGTGAGCTGCGCGACATCGCGCTGGATCAGGCCGAGGTAGCCGATGAGGTCGGCCAGCGGGGTGCCGACCCATTCGCGGCCGTCGAAGACACCGGATTGCCCGAGATCGACGACGATGGTCTCGCCGCGGAGTTCGCCATCGCGCTGGACGGGAGCAGGCGCGAGTTCCGAACCGCGGAGCACGAGCTCGATGAGATTCTGCTTCACCGAGGCCGAGGCATCGATGGTGCCGGCGAGATTGATCGTGGCACCGCGATCGATGAAGACCTGGCCGTTGGTCGAAACGAAGTTCGCGGTCGGCAAGGTGGACGATTGGATGAAGGCCCACGAGCCCGCTTGCAAGGAGGCATTGGCATTCGGAGCGAGCAGGATCGAGCCGGGAGCGAGGTGGATGGTCTTTCCCTGGAGATTGACCTGCGAGCGCAGGGCAAGCTGGAGGCCGATCGCGGTGGCGGTGCTGCCGGACTCAGGGAGGATGCGCGTGACGCTGTCCGCGCCGAGCGTTACGCTGCCGGTGGAGCGATTGACGAAGGGCGTGCCGGTATTGGCCTTCGAGGCATCGTAGCCGGGATTACTAACGGCATCGTAGTTCGCGAGCAGGTCGATGCGGCCGTTGAGCGAGACCGAGGTCGTACCATCGATGATGCCGAGCTGATTGACCGACTTGCCGGTCATGATCGCGCTGGCGCGGGCGATCTCGATGATGCCGCCATTGGTGACGGTGCCAGCGTAAGGCGAGAGCGAGGAGGCGGGATCGACGACGGCCCCGACATAGGCATCGACGCCGCGCAGGGAGGGATCGGCGTTGTTGTGGGCGGCCACGCCGACCTGCAGGCCGGCGGCGAGGATCACCTGGCCTGCGGGCGAGGAAAGGGTGCCGTTGTTGGTGACGTTCGCACCTGCCAGGAAAATGCGGCCGCCATTGCCGTCCGCGCTCACCGGGGTGGAGATGCGCGCTCCAGCCTGGACGGTGACATCGCCGATGCGGGTATTCGCGGGCAATGCGGGATCGAAGGCAGGGGTGCCTTTCGCGCCGGCGGGGATGGCCAATGCGCTGAAGAGGAATTGCTGGTCGGGATTGTTGAGCAGGCCGGAGGCGACGAGGTTGTCGTTGATCGGCAGCGCGGAGGCGGTGAGCGTGTGGACATTCACCTGGCTATTCGCGCCGAAGATGATGCCGTTGGTATTGATGATATAGACCTGCCCCTGGGCCTTGATCTGGCCGAGGATCTGGGTCGGGTTGAGGCTGTCACCGCTGACCTTGTTGAAGGCAACCCACTGGCTGGCATTCCCGCCCGCAGCGCTTTGGTCAAAGGTCAGCGTGGTCTGCTTGCCGATGTTGAAGGTCTCCCAATTGAGCAGGGCCTGCTGCGCGGTCTGCTTGATCGTGACCTCGGTCTTGCCGCTGGCGGTGGTCTGGGTGGGAAGCTCCGCACCTTTCCACCAATCGGGATTGGGAGTGCTGCCGACGTTCGAATGAACCTGTAGGCCGCCAATGCCGAGGCCGTTCGGGACATTCGGGAGTGGTTGGCCGGTGCCGGGGTGATTGCCGAGGTTGTTAGACCCGCCGGCGGCAGCATTGGCGCGCGCCGCCTCCTGCATCGCGCGGACCGCGGTGAGTGCCTGGGTGGTGCGTGCCAGCGAGTCCTGCGCATTCGTCCGCGCCTGATTCGTGGCCGCCGGTGGCGCGCCGCCCGCAGGAGGAGCGCTGGCTGCCGGAGGCGTGTTGCCGCCGCTCGCTGCGCCGCCCCCGCGGAGGATGTCCGCGTGCAGCTGGCCTGTGGCCAGCACGACCGACATGCCCAGGGACATGCGGAAGGCGGTGTGAATGAGAGACGTGCGTACGGAAGAATCAGGGTTCATGGCTTGTCGTCAGATGCAGGATGGCGGGAGGCCTTGAACGGTCCGCGGAGAACGGACGATGACGATGGATGACGGTGGCTCAGGGCTTTGCGGGGCCGAGAACTTTCGCGAGCTCGATCTCGTTGATCGCGAGGGGATTTTCCTTCAGCAGCTTGGCGAGAAACTCCTGGCGATTGAGGCGACCACGCTCGGCGCGGAGTTGCACGGCAAGCTGGTCCTTCACGAGTTCGAGCGATGGCGTGTGCGCGTCCTTGGTCTCGAGCACTTTCAGGATATGCCAGCCGTCGGCCAGCTTCACGGGCTCCGAGGTAGTGCCGGCCGCAAGCTTTGGCAGGCGCTCGCGGATCTCCGGCTGGATCTGCGCTTCGGCCAGCCAGCCGATCTCACCGCCCTTGGTCTTGCTGGCGGCTTCCTCGCTTTCCGCCGCGGCGATGGCGGCGAAGTCGGCGTTCTTCTCCTTCACTTTCTTGGCGACGGCATCGGCCTTCGCCTTGGCTTTGTCGGCGGCGGCCTTATCGGCATCGGCGGGCTGGGCGATGTAGATTTGCGCGAGGCGGAAGGACTTCGGCACGAGCAGGGAAGGCTTCGCGGCATCGTAGGCGGCTTGAAGATCGGACGGCGTGGGAAAGTCCGCGGGGACCTTCGCGGCGGACTCCAGGAAGCTCTCGGTGAGGGCGGACTCGCGGGCGCGGACGAGCTTCGCGACGACCTCCGGCTCTTGGTCCCACTTCTTCGCGAGCGCCTCTTTAAGGACGAGCCGCTGGATCAGCAGCGCGCGGACGTACTGGCCGAGCGCGGCGGGATCCTTGGCGAGGGCGGCGTCTTGTCCCGCTTCAAGACCTGCGAGTGCTTCGCGGATCTCGTCGGTCTTGATCTCGATGTCGCCGATCTTCCCCAAGGTGGAAGCAGGCTCGGCATGGGCCGCGGTGGCGGCGGCGATGAGCGTGATGATGATATTCTTCATAAATCGGGATTCAGGGTTTGGTGGCCGGGGCGTTCAGGCGGTTGTCGAGGATCTTGCCGCGATAGCCTTGGACGAGGTTCTCGGCCTGCACGCGGGCGGTGCCGATGAAGGGCTCCTTGGCGACGAGCGATTTCCCGAGAGCATAGCCCTCGTAGCGGTCGAGGATCTCGGTGGAGAGATTGAAGAGCGCGATGTTCTTGCGCTCGCGGTCGGCGACGGTGCGCTTGAGGGCGATCGCTTCGTCGGCGAACTTCGCGCCCTCGGCCTCCTTGGCCCGCGCGGCACCGGCGAGCGCCTCGTAGCCGGCCTTCCATTTGTCGAGCGCGGCGATGTATTCCACGAGGCGCTTTTCGCGTTCGGCGAGGCGGTTGTTCAAACCGGCGATGGTCTTCTCGGATGCGGCCTTGTCGTCGTTGGATTGCTTGGCCAGCGCGGCGTTGCGCTTCTCCAGATCGGCGAGCTTGGTTTCGAGACCCTTGGTCTTCTGCTCGGCGGCGATGGCCGCGGCCTGCGCCGTGGCGGTCTCGCCCTGGGCGGTGCGGAGCTGGAGGGTCACGTCCTTCAGCGCCTCGCGAAGGCGCGCGGTGCCATCGTCCTGGGCACGGACGGCGAAGGGCAGGAGGAAGACAGCGGATGTGAGAGCGAAGATCTTCATGTTAGAATTTCGCGTTGATATCGAATTGGAGGGTATCGGTGCTGAGCGGCGGGCCGGAGACTTCGTCCGAACTCATCCACTTCAGACCGACGCGGACGCGGGGCGAGACGGCCATGACGCCGCCGAGGGTGAAGCCTTGCAGGTTGGTGCCGCCGCCGCCGAAGTCGGAGTCGGTGAAGCCGTCCACGACCGCGTCCGATTCGACGTAGCGGTAGCCGATGCCGGCGACCCAATCGCCGCGCTCGGCGAGGGCGGTGCGGCCGAACTGGAAGGCGAGGTTCCACGCGGTGTCGCCACCATCGAAGGAACCGAGCCTGGGCCCGACGCGGTTGTTTACGGCTTTCGCGCCGATCTCAGCGGCATCGAAGGCGAGGTTCTTCATGTATTCCCCGGTGAGCGCGAACTGGATCGGATCGTAGGCAGCGTAGTCGAGGCGGCCGGTGGCGGTCAGCACGCGAAAGGGCGTGGCGAGACCGTAGTATTGATACTGATACTTGGTGCCGAAGTCGTTCGCGGCGGTGGGAATGATGTTCCGCAAGGCCATGTAGGTATTGCCGCGCTGCGCGAAGGAGGGCCGGGTGGCATCGGTATTGCCGGCGTCGGTCGGATTGAGCGGCACGAAGGGCGTGGAGAGCTCGCCCTCGATGCCATCGAAGTCATAGTAGGCGGTGCCGAACTTCGCGATGAGGTCCTTGGTGATCTTCCATTCGAGCCCGGCCTGCGCGCCGTAAAGCCACTTGTCCTTGCTCTCGAACTTCGAGGGCTGGTTCGAAGCGAAATTGAAGTCGGTATTGTAAACCGGGAACAAGCCGCCGGCACCGAAGACGGTGAGCTGGTCGTTCAGCTTATACTTACCGCGCGCGGCGAGGCCGTCGAAACCGATGTCATCGTCCCACATCACCTCGCTGGAGAAGAAGGGATTGTCGAAGCGGCCCACCAGGACAGAGAACTCGTTCTCCTCGCTCGGGAGCACGTCGTAGGCGAGGAAAGCGCGATCGAGCCAAATCGAGTACTTCGAGAAATTGCCGCCGGAGCCGCCGAGCGATTGGTTCGGAGAGACCGGCGAGTTGCTATCGCCGGTCGCGACGCGGATGCCGCCGGTGAAGCCATCGCCAAGCATCAGGTCGGCACCGAGGCGGACCCGCAGCCGGGCCCGGTTGCGGTCTTGGTCAACGTTGTATTGCGGCGAGAAGAGCGTGCCGGAGGTATCGAAGGGCGCGCCGGTGTTGATCGCGTTGAAGTTCGGGAAGGAACCGGTGTTGTCATTGCCATCGCCGAAGAAGATGCCCTCGTATCTGCCCCGGATATCGCCGAAGGGACGGATCCGCTCGGTCCACTCGGGAGCGGCGGGCCTGCTCCATTTCTCATCGCGCACTTCGGCCATCAGCTCTTGCTTGATCTCATCGCGGATGCCATTGCGGACGGTTTGCGGGACGTAGTTCACGCGGACGTCTCCGTCCTTCACGGGCGGCGGCGGCACGGCGGCGGCAGCCTGGGCGGCGTGGGCTTCGGCCTCCGCCTGCTGGATCAAGGCGAGGCCTTCCTCCTGGCTGAGCTGGCCCTTCTTCACCAGCAGCACGACCAGGTTCACGGCCATGTTCTGCGAGGGCGAAGGCAACTGTTGCTGCGGCGGCGGTGGAGGAGGTGGCTGCGGAACGCCGAGATTCGGGTCCATCATCTCCTCCAAGGTAGGCGGATCGGCAGGCACCGGAACCGGCGTGAGATTCTCCTGGGCGGAAACGATAGCGGTGCCGGCGAGTAGCGTGGCAATGGAACGGGAAGCGTGCATGGTGTGCATGGCTATTCGGAAAAGAGCGCTCATAGCGCGGGGGGGCGGATGTTAATCTTGAGCCGTACGGGCAGGGGCATATCGGCAGGCGGGCTGCCGGAGATCAGGAGGCCGGTGGCGGCGAGGCGGGCGGCTTCTATCGACTCGGACGTGTCGTTCGAGCGGATGAGCTTGGCGCGGATGGTGCGACCGGTGGTGCGATCGATCCACACGAGGAGTTCGCCATTGAGGCTCGCCTTGCTCAGCTTGGGGTCCGCTCTTAGCGCGTCTTGGACGGTGCTTTCCACCGACTTGCCGTAGGCGCGGAAGCGCGTGCCGCTGGTCTGGACACCGCCGCCGGGACGACCGTTGCCGCCGCCATCGCCCTTCGAGCCGAGGCCGAAACCATTGGGGCCATCGCCGACCAAGCCAGTGCCGAGTGCGGGCGGTTCCGCGGGCGATGGTGGCTCGGGATCATTCGGCGTCTCGACCATCTCCTCGATCATTTCCTTCTGCTCCGGCGGCTCCGGCGGCTCTTCCTTCGGTTGCGGCGGCGGGGGTGGGGGCGGCATGGGTGGCGGCACCGAGATCGGGATCCGCTCCTCCCCCTTCGGCTTCTTCGGGGCGGCCTTGTTGCAGCCCGCCAATAAGGACGAAGTCGCGATCCCTGCGAGCAGCAGGGACACGGCAGCTCCGATCAAGCGGTGCTTGGCCCTCCCCTCCCCTTCGTAATCCACGGTGTCCATCGTACTTTATTTCGCGGGTTGGGTAGCGAGGCCGATCTTGGTGATCTTGAGCCGACCCAGGAGATCGAGCACATCCATGATCGTTTGGTACTGCGTCTTGCGGTCTCCACGGATAACGGCGGGCACCTCCGCGGAAGCCGCACGTGCGGCGCTCAGCTTGGCCTGAAGCTGGGCGAAGGTGACCACTTCGTTGTTCAGTTTGATCTTGCCGCCATTATCGATCACGATGGCCTGCAACTTCGGCGCGCTCGGGTTCGGCTTCGCGGCGCTCTTGCTGGCACGCGGCAGGTCCACCTTCACGCCCTGCACCGAGGCGGTGGTCATGATGATGAAGATCAGCAGCAGCACCAGGTAGAGGTCCACCATCGGCGTGACGTTGATATCGTCGTAGTTCTCGGAGGCCATGGCGGGTTAGGAGGATTTCAAATTTGAGATTTCAGATTTGAGCTTTCACTTCGTGCTCGTGGCCATTCCGATGTTGTCGACGCCGACGCGGCCGAGCGCATCGAGCACGTCCATGATGCCCTGGTACTGGCTCTGGCGGTCGCCGCGGATCACGACGGGCAGGTCCTTGTGGGCGGCCTTCAAGGGGCCTAGCTTGGCCTCCAATTGGGCGAGGGTGACCGGCACGGTATTGAGGGCGATCTTGCCCTGGTTGTTGATCGTGATGGCCTGCATCTTCGGGACCCCAAGCTCGGAGACGGCACCCTTGCTCGCCTTGGGCAGTTCCACCTTCATCCCCTGCACGCCCGCAGTGGTCATGATGATGAAGATCAACAGCAGCACGAGGTAGAGGTCCACCATCGGCGTGACATTGATATCGTCGTAATTCTTGTCGTCTGCGGATGCCATAGCAGTACCGGGTGATCAGTGCTTGGGACCGGGCTGTTGGGCATAGGGAGAAACCTCCCCTGCCGGCGGATAGAACTCGGCCATCTTGGCCACGAACTCGTCGATGAAGACCTGCATACCGCTGGTGGTCTCCTTGATGCGGCTATTCAGGTAGCTGTAGATGAAGAGCGCCGGGATCGCGACCAGCAGGCCGACGACGGTGGCGAGCAGCGCCGAGGCGATGCCGGGCGCGATCGAGTTCACATCCACCTCGCCGCTCTTCGCAATGATGGCGAAGGTGATCATCACACCCACCACCGTACCCAGCAGACCCACATAGGGGCCGCCGGCGATGCTGATGGTGAGGAAGACCAGGCCCTTCGTCAGCTTATGGGTCTCGTGCACCAGGCCGCCGTCCAGCGCCGCGCGGATCGCCGCGATCGAGCGACCGGACAGGCCCTTGGTCCGCTCCTTGTCTCGTTCCAGGCGATGCCGGATCTCGACCGACCCGATGTGATAGATCTGATAGAGCGGCGACTTCTCGATCACCGATTGCAGCTTGGAATCCGCGTTCCCGCCGAGGCTCTTCACGCTGGCGTCGTCGCTGTGGTCGATCGCGGTGAGATCCGACGACATCTGCTTCCACTGCCGCAGGAATTCCCTCGTGCCCTTCTGGATCGAGTTGAGGTAGTTGAACTTCTGGATCGCGACGGCCCAGCCGACGATGATCATGATCACGCAGACACCGATGGCGATCCAGCCGTCGAACATCATGTTGCCCGCGATGTCGCCGAAGAGCATGACGTGCTCCATCGCGCCGCCATGACCACCGCCGCCTTCCGCGGACTCCGTCTCGCCCAGCGAAACGGCACGCTGCGCGGCATCGCTAGCGCCCTGGCTCAGCGCGGCGAACTTGATCCAATCCGCGGATCGCACGACCTTTGAAATTTCCAGTTCGTCGACCTCGCCGACGAAACGGGGCGCATCTTTGAAACCACCCAGCTCAAGAACTCCGGCCGCACTTGGCAAAGCCGCAGCGAGTTGCGAAGCAGCACTGCCATTGACGTAAAGCGTGAGCTTTCCCGGCTCACCCGCGACGGCAAGGTGAGTCCAGGTGTCAGCCGTGACCGGTGTCCCCGCAGAGCTTCGCAGCCCGCCTGCCTCCACGAATGGCACGCCTTGATCGAGGAGGATCTTGAACGACCCCTCACCGCGGCTGAAGACGACGGCACCCGCCTGCAAGGCGGAAGGCTTGATCCATGCGGACCAGGTGAAGCCGCCACTCCAATCGAGCGAGGACGTCGCGGCGATGCTCACCGTATCCCCGCCGAGCAGGCGCGCGCCGCTGCCGATGATGGCACCCTCCGACGCGGCCAACGGGGAATCGGAGTTGTTCGCGTTCGACGTTGAGTCCGTGGCGCTGCTGCCCGCGAAGTGGTAGACGAGGGCCGCATCATAAACCTCCGCAGGATCGGGCGATGGCACCGCGACGGGATTCGCGCTGCCGTAGTAGAGATGGAGCTTTGTCTGGCCATTCGCAGCGATGGTGGGAGCCTTCACCCAGACGAAGGCCTCATTCACGAGGCTATCGTACTTCTCCACCTGGTGCGGGAGGATCTTCCCATCCGCGCCGATGAAGCGCAGGTCCGAGCCATCCGAAGCGGTGGCCGCAAACTGGAAATTGCCATCGTGGAGGCGGACGAGAACGGCCGCGCCATCGAGCGGCGAGGAGAGGTTCGCGCCGTCGCTGCCCGTGTTCAGGGTGAGCTGCTGGCGATGGGTCCACTCCTTGTTCCACCAATCGGCGGCATGGAGCGATGGAACCGCGAGGATGCCGGTCGCGGCGAGAATGAGCGTCTTGTAACGGTACATTGCGAGAGGATTTGTTAGAACTCGGCCCAGCCGCGGAAGGTGATGCGGACATCGCCCGAGTTTGCCTCGGCTTGGGTGTTGAAGGGCACCGCGAGATCGAGCGAACCATTGTAGTGCTCGCGGAAGCGGAAGCGGGTTCCCGCACCGGCACTGAGGAAATTGTAGAAGGACTTTTGCCCCGGCAGCGGCTTCAGCACCGTGAGCGTGCCGCCATCGACGAAGGCATGCAGCCGCCACTCGTCGGCCTGTTTGCCATCGGCGTCCTTCTTGCCGATGAAGGAAGGGCTGCGATACTCCGCGGTGGCGAAGACGCCATTGTCACCGAGCGCGGTGGCCTCGAGGTAACCGCGGGCATTGCCGAGTCCGCCGCCGCTGTACTGCTCGCTATTGATCAGCGGCTGGCTGGAAAGCTGACCCTGGACCTTGGCAAAAAGCTGCGAGCCATCCTTCAGATCCCGCGTGTGCGAAACATCGCCGCGCAGGTAGATGTAGCTGCCGTCCGCTTTGTAGCGCTTATCATTGAATTCCCGCGAACTACTGCCCATGCCGCGGAGGTGGAAATTCAGCGAGGCATTCGCTTCCGTGAAGGAGTTCGGCTTGACCCATGAGGCGCCGTAGTTGGCACTGATCGGATAGTAGTCGATCGAAGTGGTGACCGGGGCACCGAAGAAGGTCTCCTCGTCCAACGACTTGTAGTCCATGCCGAGACTGAAGCTCTGGCTGAAGGATCCGGAAGCTGGCAAGTCGAAGAGCGCCCGCAGCCCGATGATCTCGCCTTGGCCCACGACCGCCGAGCCTCCGAGCGTCGAGATATCGCTGTCCTGCTTCGTGCCCTGGAACATCAGGCTGATGCCGTCTGAAACACGGAACATGTAGTTCGCGGAGTAGACCAGCGCATCGTCCGCCCGCTCCGGCGCGATCTGGAAATTCACCCCGAGGGTGTGGCCGAGTTGGAAGAGGTTCGCGTAGCTGATCGCGGCATTCAGACGCAGCGGCGTGGTGTTCGCGCTGTAACGGTTGTTCAACTCAAGCGAAGCGTGCAGCGGCGACTTGTCCTCGACATTGAGGTCCACATCGTAGGTGCCGGGCTCGGCTCCCGGGCGCAGCTCCGGTTTCACCTGGCGATCCGGCAGCCGGTTAAGCGCCAGGATCTCCTCCTTCACCTTGTTGAAATCGGGCACGGATCCTTCCGCCAGCGATGGTGCTTCGTCCTTGATCCGGCTCGGCAGGAAGTAGCGTGCGCCATTCACGCGTAGCCGCCCGATTTTGCCTTCGACCACTTCCAAGCGGATCACTCCGGTGCGGGGGTCCTGGTTTGGAATGAGCACCGAGACGGTCTGAAAACCTTTGTCGCGGAAGGCCTTCTCCAAGGCAGCCCGCGCTTGATCAACATCATCGACCGTTCGACCCGGACCGAGAAAAGGGTAGACCGCCTCCTCGATCTCCAGCGCCGACAGCACGGTCGAACCCTGCACCCGGTACTCGCGGATGAAGAGCGTGGGCGTGGCCTGCGAATACGCGGAGCTACCGCCTGCCAACAGGGCGGCAAGCAACAACGCGAGCTTGCCGCTGAAGGCGAGCCGCGGGGCACCAGGGGGATGATGGAGCGATTTCACGAAGTGGCGTCATGGTTCCGCCCGAAGCTCGGAGGCCGCGAACCGGAGGTCTGTCGGGAGAGACTCGACCCTGGTTCTGAGTGCGGCGGGATTCCTGCCCGCGGGTAAGACTTGGACGGTGAGGCGGCGGGGCGCCGGAGAAGGCGCGAAGTGGATTGCGGAATGGAGATCGGGTTCCGGGAGCGGGGCCGGGGCAAGCCTTTGCGGGCTTGCCCCGGGTGGAGCGTTCAATTGGAGATCAATCCCCCGTGGGCAAGGTGCCTGGAATGACCGGGCCGCCGTCTTCGGTGCGGAAGACCTTAAGATCCGGATCGGTCAGGGAGATACCCTGCTGGGTGGACACCTCGAGCTTGATCTGGTCTCTCAGGGAGTTCACGAAGTTCTGGCGGAAGCCTTCAGTTTCGCCCGGGTCTTCCTTGTCCGCCACGCCATCGAGAGGAGTGATGATGCGGTTGTAGAGCCAGAGGGTGTATCTGCCGCTCTTCACGTTCGCCGCCGTGTTCTCAACCCCGTTGAACTTGAGGGCCACCCCCTTGCTATCGGCAGGCCGCTGGACACCCTGACCGTTGCCGAGCACCGTGACATTCGCATCACCGGGGGTGATGTAGCCGACATACCAGCCGGCCGTGGCCGCGGGGTCCACCTTCTTGTAGGCCGCCTCACCCAGCTTGTAGGTCAGGGCGATCGCGATGTTCGCGCCGCTGTTGTAACCTTGGGTGGAGCGAATGCCGGAAATGGTTTGAGGCACGCCGCCATTCCAGACGCGATGGTCGCTCACGATGCCGCCGAGAGGGCTGCTGCTACCGATCACAAAGGATTTGGTCGGATCGTAGGCGCCGTTCGTTATGAACTGACCCGGGTTGGCCGGGTCCGCAACGAGCGGGGCGTTGGCAGCGCCACCTGCGGACGGAGCCGGTGTAGGCTCCCAGGCGCCTTGCGAGCCCAGACCATCGCGGCCGATTTCATTCTGCGCGCTGAAGCGCTGGCCGGCATCCGTATTACGGCCCAGGGCGTAGATGTACTTCTTGGCGTCCGCCGCCCAATTGCCGGTGATCAAGGCCAGCGGGATAGCTCCGGTATCGTAGAGAAGGCGGGCCTGTTGGGTCGTGATGCTATCGATCGGAATGCCCGGGCTGCCGTAGAATCCCAGCTGCGAGATGCCCACCGGGATCTCCTTGACCGTGTTATAGGGGATATTCTCGTAGGTACCGGAGAAAGGCGAGGTGGACTGGAAGTTGGTGGAAAGCCCGAAGTCCACCTTACCGGTCGAGAAGTCGCCGGGAAGGGTCGCTTCCAGCGGGTTGACTGTGATTTGCGTGCCGCCAAGGCCATTGCTCGGGTCGAAGCGGACCACGCTGTCCGGGTTGGCTACCGCGGCGATGCCGGCGAGGGCTCCGGCGAAGTTGGTCTTGATGATAACGTTCTTGCCGTCGTAAGTGCCGTTCCAAGTCCCGAAGTTCGAGGTCCGGAAAGTGTCGCTAGGTGCCTGGCCGCTGCCCCCGAGACCGGTGGCGACCCCGCCGAGCCCTTGGTAGCTCCAGTTGGTCAGGACTTTGCTGATGGCCACCTGGGTCGCGTTGCGGTCGCCGTTCGAGGCGGCGAAGCGGATCGTGATCTGGGCGTTGGCGGCCCCGGTGGAGACGATGGCGACAAGGCCGAGGAATGCGGATTGGGAAAGTTTCATGAAATGAGAGAAATGGATTTGAAAAGAAGACTGATGGATTGGATCAGAGATAAGGGGAGGCTTCAGGGCAGGGTCACTTTGGCTCGATAGAAGCCATGGTTCTGGTTGATCCGGGCCGGAGCGGTATCGACGAAGTTGAGCGGCGTCGCACCGGCACCCGAAAGGTGCACGTGGACTTCTTCCCATGCCCCGGCCAGATCGTCGTTGTATTCGATCACGTACTTCCGCGAGGCGATCGTCGGCAGCGTGAAGGTCGTGGACGTGCCCTGCACCACCACGGGTAGCGCCAGCTTGAAGAACGAAGTGGCGTTCAGCGGATTCGTGCCGGCCACTTCCTCGTCCCCATCGCTGGAACCGTCGCCATCGCTATCGATGGTGAAGGGATCCACTGCATTCGCGGTGAAGCTCACCACGCCGGATTGGCTGATCGTGAAGTAGCCGAGGTAACCGACCGTCCCGAAATCCGAAATGGCGGCACCCTTGCGGTGGACGTAGAAGTCGAGTGCGGATGCCGCGGCACCATTGTTGAAGTCCTTCTCGATATTCGGCCAGGTGCCGAAGTCCGATTGACCGTTCGTGGCGACTTGGGCGAGGTAGCTCGGGGCGGGCGAGGAAACCGTGGTCTGGAAAGAGCCGCGGGGATTTCCAGGCGAGGCGGTCAGCACGTTGTAACCCTGCGTGATTACCGAGGTGATTTCACCGTAGGCGGTGAGCTGCTGGTAGCCGTTGCGGGGCCCGTAAGGATCGCTCTTCACCGCGATCGAGGGCCGCGGGCGGGAAATGTAGACCGCTTGGTTATCGGTGAAATTCACGCCAAAGGCGGACCACACCACGAACTTGCTCGCGTGCCACGGCAGCGGATCTCCCTCCACCGTGGTGGAGTCGTAGGCTTCCAGATCGGCACTGAGCGGGCCAAGCTGAGCCACGACGGTGGTCGATCCCGGGCTGGCATTGAGAAATTGCGATACCGGCCCCGCATCGACGAGATAAGAGCCGGTCGAGGACAGGCTGCCGGTATGCCGGAAGGCCAGGATGACGTCGCTCGGCCCGGCTTGCACCACTTGGGCGGAATGGGCCAGCGGGGCGAGGATGCCCGCCAGCAGGCTCAGCGCACCAATCGGCAACGCCTTTCTGATAGTAGTCTGTTTAGTATGATTAAAGAAGTTCATGAATCGATGGGATTGGGGAATCGGTCAGGTGGGTCGGCCCTTATTGGCTCCGTGATTCCAAGCGCCCGGCATGGGGCGCGATGAGGAGCCTTTCGCAGCTCGACAAAGGAAGGAGAGCCGAGGGCCGGAGTTCGCGACTCAGCAACAACAGCCGGTGGCAGACCGCGGGAGGGAAAACGTGGATCCGCCTGACAAGGCGGTCCTTGGATGGGAGTCAGTCATGTGCGAGGAATCGTTGGTTGCAGCTTGGGACAAGGTCAGGATCGCGAAAGGGCCGCAGGAGCTGCCTGCTTCCGGATCTTGGGCTTGCGGCACCTCGTGATGCCGGTTTTTCGGTCAGGACCGGAGGCCGCGTGATCGCGGGCATTCCTTCCTTATGTGCTGTGCCGGCTCCCCGGGTTAGGGGTCACCTTCGATTCCCATCGCCCTTTGGTAGGGTAAACGGGGACGGCTTGAAGCCGCGGACGGAATTCATACTTGAGGAGGGAGATTTGCAAGAGGATTCGGAACGAAAAGTTTCCACACCCCTCAAAAGGCCCTGCAGATCACTTCACTCCTCAGATCGAGTGGTCGCTCGGGTCCTCTTTCTCACCCGTCTTGCGCGGGCGCTGGGAGGCTTTCGGCTCGGGGAAGCGCAGGCCGACGATGTCACCGTTGGACAAGGCCATTTCATCCACCTGCTCGCGCGTCGCCCAGACCTCGATCTCTCGGCGGCTGCCTTTCTCCGGCACCACGCTCAAGCGCGCGAAGGGACCGGCGACAAACATGTGGCTGACGCGACCGGCCAGGTGAACCCCCTCTTCCGCGGCGAAGCGTAGCTCGATCTCGTGCGGCCGCACGTAGCGGCCGTCGTCGAGCTTGTTCACCTCGCCCAGGAATTCATACACGAAGGAAGTACGGGGTTCATCGTAGATCCCCTGCGGCGCCCCGGTCTGTTCGATGCGGGCATTCCGCATCACCACCACCTCGTCGGCCAGCTCGAGCGCCTCCTCCTGGTCATGGGTGACGAAGAGCGTGGTCAGGCCGATCTCATCGTGGAACTGGCGCAGCCAGCGGCGCAGGTCTTTCCGCACCTGCGCATCGAGCGCGCCGAAAGGCTCGTCGAGCAGCAGCACCTTCGGCCGGATGGCGAGCGCGCGGGCCAGGGCGACGCGCTGGCGCTGGCCGCCGGAGAGTTCGTGCGGGCGGCGCTTGTCGAGGCCGTCCAGCTTCACCAGGTGCAGCAGGTCCTTCACCCGGGCGGCGATCTCGCTCTTCGCCGGTCTCGCGGCCCCAGGCAAAACCGTCAGGCCGAACGCGATATTCTCCGCGATCGTCATGTGCTTGAAGAGCGCATAGTGCTGGAAAACGAAGCCGACGCCACGCTTGCCCGCGGGCACGTCCGTCACATCCTCGCCATGGAAGAGCACCCGGCCGCTCTGCGGATCGGCGAACTCCAGCCCCGCCACGATCCGCAGCAGGGTGGTCTTGCCGGAACCGGAAGGTCCGAGCAACGCGGTGAGGGAACCGTCCGGCACTTCGAGCGACACGTCGTCGAGAGCGGTGTAGGTGCCGAAGGTCTTGTGAATCGATTGAATGGAGACGGACATCGGAAGGAGAGTCTCTGGGAATGAGCTGTTAGTGCCGCCCCTTGGCGGAGTGACCGGTGAAATGTTCCACCGCGGTCTTCAGGCCGAGCGTGACCAGCGCGAGCAAGGCGAGCAGCGCGGCGCAGGCGAAGGCGGCGCTGAATTGATATTCGTTGTAGAGGATCTCCACGTGGAGCGGCAGCGTGTTGGTCTTGCCGCGGGTGTGGCCGGATACCACCGAGACCGCGCCGAACTCGCCCATCGCGCGTGCATTGCAGAGCAGCACGCCGTAGAGCAGGCCCCACTTGATATTCGGAATCGTGACCCGGCGGAAGATCTGCCAGCCGCTCGCGCCGAGCGTGACGGCGGCTTCCTCCTGGTCACTGCCCTGGCTTTCCATCAGCGGAATCAGCTCGCGGGCCACGAAGGGAAAGGTCACGAAGACGGTCGCCAGCACGATGCCCGGCAGCGCGAAGATGATCTGCAGGTCATGCTCCATCAGCCAGGGCCCGAACCAGCCCTTCGCCCCGAACAGCAGGACGAAGACCAGCCCGGCGATCACCGGCGAGACCGCGAAGGGCAGGTCGATCAGGGTAATGAGAAACGAGCGCCCCCTGAAGCGGAACTTCGTGATCAGCCAGGCCGCGGCGATGCCGAAGGTGGTGTTGAGCGGCACGGAGATGCCTGCTGCCAGCAGGGTCATCTTGATCGCGGAAAGCGCGGCATCCTCGCTCATCGAGGCGACCACCACATCCCAGCCGCGGCGGAAGGCCTCCACGAAGACCGCGATCAAAGGCAGCAGCAGGAACAGCGAAAGCACGATCACGGCCAGGCCGATGAGCAGCCAGCGCACCGGCGCGGATTCGGTAGTGACAGGACGATGGGCCATGGGATTAACGTGCCTGCCAGTTCAAGCGGCGCTGGAGAAGGTTGATCAGCAGGAGCAGCGCGAAGGAAACGATCAGCATTGCGGAGGCGATCACGGCGGCACCGGAGTATTTATAATCCTCCAACTGGGCCACGATCATCAGCGGCAGGATCTCGGTCTTCATCGGCAGGTTCCCCGAGATGAAGATCACCGAACCGTATTCGCCGATGGCCCGCGCGAAGGCCAGGGTGAAGCCGGTGATCAAGGCAGGAACCAGCATCGGGAAGATCACGCGCCGGAAGGTCGTCCAGCGGTTCGCCCCCAGGCTGGCAGCCGCTTCTTCAAGCTCGGCGCCCAAGTCTTCCATCACCGGCTGCACCGTCCTGACGACGAAGGGGAAGCCGATGAAGGTCAGCGCGATGAAGACCCCCAGCGGCGTGTAGGCACCCTTGATGCCCCACCACTCCATCAGGTATTTGCCGATCCAGCCGGTCGGCGCATAAATGGTCGTCAGCGTGATGCCCGCCACCGCGGTGGGCAGAGCGAAGGGCAGATCGACCATGGCGTCCAGAATCCGCCGGCCGGGGAAACGGTAGCGGACCAGCACCCATGCCACCAGCAGGCCCAGCACCACGCTGACCCCGGCAGCGGCGGCGCTGGCCCCGAAGGTCAGCTTGGCTGCCGCGAGAATCCGCGGAGTGGTCAGGATCTTCCACCAGTCCGCCGGTCCCAAACCCGCCGCCTTGATGAACAAGGCGGCCAAGGGAATCAGGATGATCAAGCTCAGCCAGGTGATGGTGACACCCATCGAGAGCCCGAAGCCGGGGATAACGCGTTTCGTTCGCATGAAACCAAAGGTGGGGGAGGCAGAACAGAAGGCCGGATTCGTGCACTCCAGCCCTCTGCGTGGCAGCATAGCGGTCGCAGGCTACGGATGACTATTTCTTTTCGGCGTAGGCCTTGTCGAATGTGCCGCCGTCTTCGAAGTGCGCCTTTTGTGCCTTGGCCCAGCCACCGAAATCCTTGTCCACCGTCACCAGCGGAATCGTGACCAGCTTGCTCGAATATTTCGCCAGGATATCCGCCTTGCGCGGACGGTAGAAGTTCTGGCCGGCGAGTTCCTGGGCTTCATCGGTGTAGAGGAATTCGAGATAGGCCTTCGCCGCCTCCGTCGTGCCATGCTTCGCGGCGTTCTTCTCGACCACCGCCACCGGCGGCTCGGCGAGGATGCTCAGCGAGGGATAGACGACCTCGGTCTCACCCGGGAATTCCTTCTCGATGAGGTAGGCCTCGTTTTCCCAAGAGAGGAAGACGTCACCGATCTTGCGCTGGGCGAAGGTGGTGGTGGAACCGCGCGCGCCGGTATCGAGCACCGGCACGTTCTTGAAGAGCTGTGTGATGTATTCCTGCACCTTAGCCTGATCGCCGCCGAATTGCTTCTCGGCCCAAGCCCATGCCGCCAGATAATTCCAGCGGGCACCGCCGGAGGTCTTCGGGTTCGGGGTGATCACTTCGGTGCCCTGCTTCACCAGGTCGCCCCAGTCCTTGATCCCCTTCGGGTTGCCCTTGCGCACCACGAAGACGATGACCGAAGTGTAAGGCGAGCTGTTGTCCGGCAGTTTCGCCTGCCAGTCGTCCGGCAGCAGCTTTGCCTCGCGGGCGATCGCGTCGATATCGCCAGCCAGCGCCAGCGTCACCACATCGGCGGCCTGGCCGTCGATGACCGCGCGTGCCTGCTTGCCGGAGCCGCCGTGGGACTGGACAATCTTGATCTCGCCCTTGCCGTCCGCAGCCCACTTCTTGATGAAAGCCTTGTTGACGGCCTCGTAGAATTCGCGGGTCGGATCGTAGGAAACATTTTGGAGTTCCAAGGTGCCGCTGCCGGAGGACTTGCTCTTGCAACCCGGCAGGGCAGCGAGAGCGGCAAGGGCGAGGAACAGGAAGGATCGTGTTTTCATGAGTCTCTTGGAGTTGATGGGTTGAAGTGACGCCGGGTCACTTGGTCGTGTAAATCTGGTCGAAGATGCCGCCGTCCACAAAGTGCGTTTGCTGGGCCTTCTCCCAGCCGCCGAAATGGTCGATGGTGACCAATTCGAGCTTCGGGAAAACCGGGGCATACTTCGCGGCAGCCTGCGGATCGCGGGGGCGGTAGAAATGCTTCCCGGCGAGGTCCTGGCCCTCGGGAGAATAGAGGTAGTCGAGATAGGCCTTCGCCGCTTCGGTGTTGCCGTGCTTCGCGGCCGTCTTCTCGACGATCGCCACCGGCGGCTCCGCCAGGATGCTCAGCGAGGGATAGACGATCTGCGTCTCGCCGGGGAATTCCTTGGCAATCAGATGCGCCTCGTTCTCCCAGGAAAGCAGAACATCGCCGATATGACGCTGGGCGAAGGTGGTGGTGGAACCCCGCGCGCCGGAGTCCAGCACCGGCACGTTCTTATAAAGCTTCGCAATGAAGTCACGGGCCGCGGTCTGGTCGCCCCCGCCTTGCTTCTCCGCCCATGCCCAACCCGCGAGATAGGCCCAGCGCGGGGCACCGCCGGTCTTGGGATTCGGCGTGATGACCTCGGTGCCCTCCTTCACCAGATCGCCCCAATCCTTGATCTCCTTCGGGTTCCCCTTGCGGACGACGAAGACGATCGTGGAGGTATAGGGCGAGCTGTTGTGAGGGAACCTGGCCTGCCAATCCGCTGGCAGCAGGCCGCCCTGCTTGCCGATCATGTCGATATCAAGCGAGAGCGCGAGCGTGACGATATCCGCGGGCTGGCCATCGATCACCGCCCGGGCCTGCTTGCCCGAGCCGCCATGCGACTGCGTGATCTTGATCTCTCCTTTCCCGTCCGCCGCCCACTTCTTGGCGAAGGCGGCGTTGAACTCCTCGTAGAATTCACGCGTCGGGTCATACGAGACATTCTGGAGCTCGATGGCGGAACCTTCTTTCTTGGATTCGCAGCCCGGCAACAGGACGAGTGCTGCGAGCAAGGCGGATGCGATCAGGGGACGTTTCATGAAGGGAAAGAAGGTTCCGGCTTGGTGGGAGTACGCGGCTTCAGAAGTAGAAGCGCGCGCCGGTGAGCCAGGTCACACCTTGGTAATCACCGCCATTGCCGCCGCCATCGAGATCGGCGTATTCGCCACCGGCCATGAGCTTCAGCTTGTCGCCGTAGATAAAGTACTGCGCGCCGAGATAGATCGCATTGTATTCATCCCCACGGCCGCCGCCCGTCAGCAGGGGCGCTTCGCTCTCATAGCGTGTCTGGCGATAGACGCTGTCCGCACCGTCGCCGGTGGTGTAGGAGTAGCGGCCGACAAGCTGCAAGCGCTTCGGAATGATGTCGTACATCGGCTGGATGAAGAATCCGAAGACATCGCCATCCCGGCCTTCGCCGCCCGAAGCATTGAATGCTTCCACCACCAGTTGGAAGGGCCCTTCCTGGGCCCAGAAAGTAGCGGAAACGAGATCGTCGTAGCGCGTGAAGAGGAAGTCGTCCTTGTCATGACCACTGTGGATCCAGTCCAAGCGGAAGTCCGCGCGCTCCCAGCCGAAGCACTCCTTCGCATCGTAGCCCACACCGGCGCCGAAACTGTATTCACCGCCGAATTTGCCGAACTCCTTATCGCTGTCGTTCGAGTAGGCACCGGCCTGCCAGGAGAAATCACCGACCTTGCCTTCCGCGGTGAGGCCGAGGATCCGGTTGACCCGGAGCTGGTTGAAGACCTGCGAGCTATCGAAGGTCTGTTGCAGGTCGCTCGATTGCAGCCAGTCGAAGTAGCCGATCAGCGGCTTGATGTGGCCCGCCGTCAGCGTGAAATTCTTGCTTGGCTTCCACTTGATGTAAGCATCCTCCAAGCCGTTGTAGACAGGATCGAAATTGTCCGTGCTCTGGAAGGTCGCGCGGATCTCGATGGTCTTCTCGAACATCTTCGCGTCGAAGCCGAAGCGCGAGCGACGGTCTTCCCATGCGTCGGTATCACCCTGGTCGGAATCTACCCAGTAATACTGGCCCTGGTATTTTCCGATCAGCTTGAACTCTTCCAGAATCGGATTCTTATCATTCTGATAAAGCACGAAAAAATCCCATGCCTTCTTAAACCCTGCCGTCTCCTCCTCGGAAGGCGTGCCGAAGGGATCGAACTCGAAGGCCTTCGCGGGCATGGCCAGCAATGCCACGGCGGGAAGCAGTAGCATGGAAGTCCGGACGGAAGCGACGCGAGCCGCCTTCACGCCCGGGGCACGGGTGGTGTCGGTTTTTTTCATGGGGTTATGATAGGTTCTCCGGAGTTGAGTCACGATCCCTGGGAGAGGGTTACGAAAACTCGGGGAGCTGCCGCTCGGGCAAAAAAAGAGACCACTGTTTAAGACTATGGATAAAAGAACACCCGGGATATGCATGTCGCATTCTCGCCGCTTGCCCTTCTTCCCAAGCCCCTCCGGTGGTCCGGTCAGTCTCTTCGATCAGGATTTCGAAGCGAACCCTTCGGTTCGCGATGTAGCGTTACGGTTGCTTATCTCAGGACGGCGAGCCGTTCTCGTCGCGCAATGTCGGGAACCTCGTCTTTTCGAGGCTATCGACCTGCGTCACGCGTCCCTCATGGACGATGATCTGGACGGAGCCGAAGCGAAGGTCTTCGACCTTCTTCCGGACCACATCCAGCCAATCGGCGGGAGGAACGATGTCCGTTTTTAGGCGGTCATTGGTTTTGGTGTTCATCGCTCGGGGCGGTGGCAAGTTGGGATAGGCCCACCAGGAATCCGTCGGCAGGGTCGGCTTTGCCACGCGCGGGCATGGCACCGACCTTGGCGCCGGCCAAGGTGGAGAAAGGAGGGGCGATGCCGTCGCGACGCATCTTCCGCAGTGTCACCTCGACCACTTGGGCCAAAGTGTAGCGGTCGAGGATGTTCGCGATGGCGTTGCGCACGTCGATCATGAGCATGCGCAGGCCGCAGTGGTCCTCATCGGGACAAGTGCAGCGCTGATAGGCGAACTCGCTGGCGCAGCAAATCGGTGCAAGACGGCCGTCCATCAGGCGCACCAGATCGCCGATGCGGATCTTGTCCGCGGCCGTGGCCAACGCGTAGCCACCCAGCTTGCCGCGCTTGGTCTCGATGATCCCCGCCTCGCGGAGTTCCTGAAGGATCCGTTCGATAAATTTCAGTGGCAGCCGGTTGGCATCGGCCAACTCCACTCCGGACACCGTGGGCAGGCCCATTTCAGCGGCGATTCCGAGGTGGATGGTGGCTCGAAGCGCATATTCGGCTTTCTTGGAAAGGTGCATCGGCGAATGTGGAGTAGAGAGTAGGGTATTCAGGTAGAGGGTCAAGCGGGTTTTTGAAATCGGAATGTAAATCGCTTTTGTTTAGCGAATTACATCCGAATCAGCCCACCGTCCTCACCTCAATCCTAGCCGTCATTCCGGCCTTGTCGAGGGCCGCAGTATTCCGCCAAAACCGCGATAAACCTCAGGGTCCCTGAACCTCCACCCGCAGGAACTTCGCCGGACTTCCTGCGGGCAGGCTCGCCTTCACCGTCCGGACCGAGCCGACCTCCCCAAGGATCTCGAGCGTGATCCCGGCAGTCTCCCAACTCTCAAGCCCATCCGACCACTTCGGCGCAATCGTCACGTCCGTGGCGAGCAGGTTGACCGTGTAGGTGATCGATATCACCCCGCTCTCCACCTCCACCGCAGGAGACACCGAGAAGCTCTCGGGATCCAAACCCAGCGCATACTCAAGCAAGTTCGCCAAGCCATCATGATCCGGATCCCCATCGTTGCCCGCGATCAAAGGGTTACCACTCTCCGCGCCGAACTCCACCCCACGCCAGGCTTCAAGCGGAGGCAGCATGTTCGTCACCTCGATCCCTAGCATCGTCTCCGTCCACAAGCCGTTATGGTCCGTCACCCGCACGACAAACGAATTCGCCCCGGCATCCGATGACCCGGGCGTCCCACCCAGCGCACCATCCGCCGCCACCGTCAGCCACCCCGGACCGGATTGCTTTGAGAAGGCCATCGTGTCTCCTTCGTTCGGATCCCCGGCATCCCCTGCCAGCGATTCCGCATAGCCCTCTGAAACCGCCGCGGCGGCTTTTACGAGAGGTGCCGTAGTAAACGAGGGCGCCCGGTTCCGGACCACCTCCAGATGCACGTTGTCGATCGCGAAATCCGCCGTCAGGTTCCCATGACGGATGCCGATCGCATCGAAGGATGTGACCACTGGCGTGGTGTCGCTGAAGCTGATCACCGCGCCATCCGCCCCGCCCGCGATCAGGATACCGGTGGCCGTCTTGGTCAGCGTTAGCGAGAAGGCATGCGGCGTCAGGTCATTGACCGAAGCGCGCGCACCGGAAGCCAATCCGGTGACCGTTCCCCCCGAGCCGAAGCCGCCATCCGCAGCCGTATCCTCCGCCAGCGCCCATCCCGTCGCACCGCCGATTCCCTGCTGCACCAGGAAGCCGTCCCCGGCGCTGTTGAAGAGCCCGAAGCGCAGCCCCGAACCGACGCTCGCCGGTGCCTGCGTGTAGCGGAAATCAAAGCTCAATCGCAACGAGTCCCCGGTATTCACCAGCGGGATCGCGGCGAAGTTCGCCCGCGTCAGCGCGAAGGTTCCGGTGGCATCCATGAGCAAAGCATTCCCACTCTCCAAAATCGCATCCTCCACTACCGAGAGCGTTCCCGCCGTCGCCGTCCAAGCCAGGTCGTCCGGATCATCCGCATCGTTGCCCGCGGTCGGTGCCGCACCGACATCGAAGGTATCTTCCGCCGCGTGCAACTCCGTCTCGTCATCGGCAATCGTGACAACCGCGTTCGCCGGAGCTGAAACCGCATAAGCCGCATTCGGCGATAGCACCAACACCGCCGTCTCGTCATCCTCGAAGTCGCCGTCATCGATCGGCAGCAGAGGCACCACCACCGAACTCTCCCCCGCCGGAATCACCACGCTTCCCGACAGCACACCATAGTCATCTCCCGCAACCGCCGTGCCCGCCGTCGTATAGGAAACCGTCAAGCCGACGGTCACGGGCCCGCCGCGGCTGATCAGGAAAGCCCCGGGAATCTCCGCGGACTCGCGCGCCACCGGCGCACTCGCCGCCACCGTCACGGGATAGCCCACATTCACGGTCAGCATCGCATCCGCGAAGACACCATGATTGTCCGTCATCCGGATCGTGAAGGAATTCGCTCCCGCATTCGCGATGGCCGGCGTGCCGCTCAAGGCACCGTTCGATGCCACGCTCAGCCACGAAGCTCCGGCGATCTTCGCGAACGTGAAGGTATCGCCCGCATTCGGATCGACTGCATCGTTCGCCAAGGTCCCGTCAAGCGGCACATCGATCACCGCCGACCTCACCAGCGGATTGCTCGCAAAGGCAGGTGCCAGATTCGGGCTGAACTCCACCCGCACATTGTCCAAGCGGAAATCCACGGTCTGCCCGCCGTTCGCAATGAGAACCGTGTCGAAGCTCGTGATCACCGGCGTACTTTCCGTCCCGGTGTGGCTCACGCCATCCACCGTGGACGTCACCACCATCCCGCCCGCCGTCCTGCGCAGCTTCAGCGAAATCGTGTGCTTCAGTTGATCGTTGATGCTCGCCTTCGTTCCCGAAGTGATGCCCGTCAGCGCGCCCGAACCAAAGGTCCCGTCCGGACACTCCAGCAGCCCGATCCCTGTATTCCCGCCGGTGCCGTGGTGCAGGCAGAAACCGGCCCCCGTGCTGTTGTAGAGCCCGACCCGCAGACCTGCCGAGACATTCGTCGGAGCCGCCGTGTAGCGGAAGTCGAAGGACAAGATGATCGAGTCCCCGTTCACCGGCAGAGACCTCGCCGCGAAGGCACCTTTCGGCCCCCCGAAGGTGCCCGTCGTATCCACGTTCAGCGCCTTGCCCGTGTTGAAGGTTGTATCAGCGGCCACCGTCAGCGTCGAACCGTTCCACGCCACGTCGAAAGGATCGTCGCCATCATTGCCCGCCGTCGCCGTTGCGCTGTCAAAGCCGTCGTTCATGCGAACGAAAAGACTCTCGTCATCGGCAATCGTCACCGTCGCGCTCGTCGAGACACCCATCGCATAGTCCGCAGACGCGACCAGCATCAGCGCGACCGTCTCCGACGCCTCTAACAGCGCATCGTCCAGCGGCACGACCGTCACCGTCGCGCTCGCCTGCCCCGCGGGAATCACCACGTTCGAGCCTGCCGCTACATAGTCGCTCCCCGCCAGCGCCGTGCCGCTAACACTGAAGCCCACCGTCAGGTCGGAAGTCGTCGGCCCGCCGCGCGTGAAGGTAAAAGTCCCCGTCGAGAGATCGTCTTCGCTCGCCGCGGCATCGGTAGCGGTCAGCGTCACCGGATAGGCCACCGGAATCTGCATCTCCGCCTGATCGGAAGCTCCCTCTTCATTGGTCACCTTCACGGTGAAGCTGCCCATCCCCATATCACCCGCGGCAGGGCTTCCCGTGAGGTTGCCATTGGCCGCCACCGTCAGCCATGCAGGGCCAGCCACCTTCTCATAAACGTGACCCGGATGAGCGACATTCACATCACTCGTCAGCGTACCGGAGTAAGCCCCGCCAACCGCCGCCGTCGCCTTCGTGAAGGGATCGGACGTGAAAAGAGGAGCCACCAGTTGGAAGGCGTCCACCCGCACGTTGTCGATGCGGTAGTCGGCCGTCATGTTGCCGTTCGAAATCAGCACCGTATCGAAGGCGCTCAAGGCGGGACTCGTGTCCGTCCCGCTGAGCGAAATGCCATCCACCGTCGCCGTGACCGCGATCCCCGTGTCCACCTTGCGCAGCAGCAGCGAAATCGAGTGCTTCACCTGGTCGTTGATCGAAGCCTTCGATCCCGTGGCAACCGTCGTCAGTCCGCCAAACCCGAAGGACCCGTCCGAGCCCCCGTCCTCGATCAAGGTCCAGCTCCCGTTCCCGCCGGTCCCATGCTGCACCGCGAAGCCGTCCCCGCTATTATTGAAAAGCCCGAAGCGGAACCCCGCCGCCATGTTAGCGGACGCCTGCGTGTAGCGAAAATCAAAGGACAACTTCAGCACGTCTCCCGTGTTCACCAGCGCCCGCCCCGCAAAGGATGCATCGACGCTGGCATAGGTCCCGCCATCGACATTCAGCGCACTCCCGCCGCCCAGCGCGGCATCTGCGGCCACCGTCAAGGTCGAGCCCGACCACGCGACATCCAGCGCTTCCGCCGCATCGTTCGCCGCCGTGCCATTGAAGCCGTCCTGGACCAGCGCGATCGAAGGCTCGACGTGCCCCAGGCTCACGCGATCGAAGACCGCACCGCCCAAGCCCGCATCCACATGACTCGTCACCGCCAAGCCCGCTTGGATCGTTACCGGCATCGCGATCGTCGTCGCACCCACCGTCGTCCACGCCATCCCATCGGCAGAAACATACGACGTGATCAGATCACCCACCCGGGTCAGGCGAACCCAATTGTTGATCCCCGCATTCAGCACCGGACCATTCACATTGGTCGAGGCTCCACCCGTCGCGCCACGATACTGGAACGAGAAGCCATTCGCAGGCGTCACATAGATCGAGGCATGCGCCGCGTTCGCAGCAATGCCGTCGCGCAGCATCACTCCCGCCTTCGCATAGCCGTTCGTATTCCCCTGCCCCGTCACCCGCGCCCGGAAATCGCAGTCGCCGTTCGCGGCCTGCCGCACGAAGCGGAATTCGTCCGCCGTGCCCCAGATGTCCGCACCCGAGCCGTACACCACATGTGTGCCACCCTCCGCCCCGGCATCACCCGCAGCACCCACACCGCCGATGTCTGAGGAAGCCCAATGCGGCGGCAAAGGTGGCAGCTTCACCGGATTCAAATACACCTTGGCAATCCCCTGATACCCCGCCGCATCCTCGATCCGATAGTTGAAATGATCATAGCCCGAGCCGTAATTCGGAGGACCATAGTCAGATCAGCTGATCCCTTCCCGAAGGTCCCGTCCCCGGCGAACGCAGCACCAGACCCTTCATCGTCGATGAAGCATCGGACGACACCAGCGTCAGCGCTTCGCCGTTGCTGTCACTGTCGTTCAACAACACATCCACCGTCGTCGAAAGCGCACCAGCCGTCATCGTCACGCGGTCACCGAAGGCCCTCGGCGGCAGCGGGAATGAATACGCCCCGAGATTGTCGAGCACCGCCGCCTTCGAATTCCGGTGCGCGATGATCTTCGTCGCCTCCGAACTCGAAAAACGCGCGAGACTATTGTCCGACATGATCGTCGGCCCCTCCGGCTTCCCCCCGCCCTCATAGTGGCTGGACGACCAGTTATGCCCCAGCTCGTGCCGCCATGCTCCGAGAAAGTCGCCGCTCGAGGTCGCCCCGGTGATGCTATACCGGCTCGCCGTTCCGATCACCCCCACCGATGCCAGACCACCGCCCACCCCCGGCCGGACCAGCGATGCCACGTCGTGCGCGCTTGCACCCAGCACCGGCGGCAGCACCGTATTCCACTGCGTCTTCATCGTGTTGAGCAGCACGCTCCAATCCGCCGTCGTCGAAGACGGCAGCGCCTGATAAGGGCACTTCACCGCATCCGTTCGGACCACGATCCGGCCCACGCGATGCAGGATCGCCGTGTCGCGCAGATAGACGATGTTCGCCTTCATCGCGCAAAACTCCACCATGTCGATCATGTTCACCAGGTTCGTTCCCACCGCCTGCCACTCGCGGTAGCTCGCATCGATCCCCAGCTCCGCCGCCTTCACCGCCGGGCCTGCGCCACCTGCTCCCACACCGGTCGTCGGGTAAACATTCGGCGTCCAAGTCCCGCCGCCGGAAGTCGCCGTCGTGCCCGTGCTATTCCACGTGATGCCGTCCTCAAAAGCGATGTAAGACCAGAAGGTCCCGTTCGCCTTCTGATAGCCCGCGGCAATCGCCCCCGGCCTGCCCGTCACCGTGCCGATATAAGTGCGCGGCACATCCGCCGTGTAAGGCGTGAAGGCACCGGTCGCATCCTGAACCTGCACATTGTAGTTCGTGCTGCGGATCGGATGCAGCGTGAAGTTCACCGTCAGTGAAGTGGCACCGTTGGTCAGCGTGCGCGTCACCGTCGCGGGCGGCGCTTGGGCATGGAGCCGGGCTGCCAGCGCCAGGCCAAGGCAGAAGACGAGGGTTTTCATGGGTTTTTGGAGGAGAGAAATGTCAGACTTCCGAGGGATGCAGCCAGCGGAACGAAGCGACCGCATAGCGCCGGCCGAAGGCCTTGTTCACGGGATTCAATTGGGTAATCAGTTCGTCCGCCGGGTTCGCGGCATCCACGAAGGCCGCCCCGCGCTGCACCTCCGCCTCACACCAGGCCCGCGCCTGGACCTTGCCATCCACATCGACGCAATCGCCATACGCGCGAATCAAAAAGGTATCCGAGCGCGCGGACAGATACGGCGCGATCGGCGTGAGAATATCCGCCTGCTTCACCACTCCCGGAATCCCATACGCAGCCGGACCCCGCTCCGCATCCGGGAAAGCGAACCCTCGCCCTTGCCCCCCGACCGCAGCGGACCTGCTCCCTGCGTTATAAGCCGCATTGATCGGCACCTCATCCGCATCCAGCGCGCTCTGGATCGTCCCCGCCCGCGCCAGCGCCTTGTCGCTCCCCGGGCGGCGGTTGATGAAATCCGCCAGCGACAGGAAGGGCCCGCGCTTGCGCACCTCGCGCACGATCGCCTTGGCCAGCGCCTCGATCTCGTCCTCCTTCAGCTCGCGCCGCCCGATCCACTGCGGCGTCGAGAGCACGTCGTTCGCACCGTTCTTCTCCGCCAGCTGGTTCTCCGGCAGATACAGCGAGGAAACCGGCACGTCCTTGCTCGCCTGCATCGTGTCCGCGCCACCGCCCCCGCGCACCGTCACCTGCCGCTCCTTCAAGCCGCCTAACAGGACCCGCCACGCCTCCACCGAGGTCGAGTTGATGTTGAACATCCCGTCCGCCGCGATCAGCGCCGCGATCTTCTGCGCCGCATCCGCCGAGGGATTGCCGCCGGAAAAGAGCCGGTCCATCACATCCTCCGCCGTCTCCCCGGCCAGCGCCGCCTGGTAGCGCGAGTTCGGCAGCGGCTTGCCGTCCTTGAAGAAGTCCTGCGCCACCTGCTTTTGCACCCGCTTCGTCGCGAAGGCCGAGCCGGTCTGCGGCGCGATCCCCGACAGGAACCAGTCATCCCACAGTGCCTGGTTCGCCAGATACGAGTGATCCGCCAAGGGCCTCGGTCCGCCCAGCGACAACGAGGTCTTGTCCGCAGGAATCACCGAAGGCGCCATCGAGTTCCCGATCGCATGGCTGATCTGCGGCAGCAGCGGCGAGCGCCCGAAGAGCCCAGAAGTCGCGCCAATGAACCCGTTCGCAAAAGCATGCTGGAAGGCCGCCAGCGAATGCACCGGCTCGCGTGGAATGCCGTGCGTGATGATCGCGCCCGTGCCGCTGTCCTGCTTCCAACCGCCGCCGAAGTAGCTGCTCCCGTTCGTGCTGACCTCGAAGTTCCGGTTCTTGAAACTGTTCAGCGGCTCGATGTGAACCTCATACGGCAGCGTCTCCAACTCATCCGCCAGCAGGGTCTGGAAATCGACCGTCGGAGCCTTCGGGTTGAAGCGCGTCAGGAAGCGCCCCGGCAAGTCGGAACCCTGCTCGGTCTTGGCGCTGTACGAGAACACCATGATCGGCTCCTTACGTCCCGCGAGCTGGTTGAAGGACAGCGGCCGCGTGTCGGATGGATTGATCTTGCTGAAGAACTCCGGCTTGCTCGATGCCGTGATCCGGTCCACCGGCAGACCGTCCTTGCCATCGATCATCACGCCACCGAGCGGCGCCGTCTCGCCCAGCGCGACCCGGTCTTCCTTGTAGAAGAAATCGTTCGCCGTCAGGAACCAGGTCGCCGTCCCGGTCGATTGCTCGGCATTCGGCGTCACCTCGTAGGTGATCGTCTCGTTGCCGCTGCTCTCGATGAATTTCCCCGCGGAGTCCTTGATGTCGATCGCGATCCCGCCACCGAGGTTCCAGCCCGCCTCTCCGTCCACATAGTTGAGCCCGGGGTTGGATGGCTTGATCGCGGTGTTCGGTCCTTGCGAAATCATCAGCACCTCGCCCGGCTTCATCGCCACCGGCTTGGCCTTGCCCACCGTCAGCGTTAGATAATTGGCCGCACCCACGATCTTGTTCAGCCCGATATTCGAAACCGCACCATTCCGCGTCAGCTTCAAGTCGTAGGGAAGCTGCCAGAACTTCACCGATTGATAAGCCGGCGTCACCACCACCGGCACGTCCAGCGGATTCCACAGGATCGCGATCGGATCGACCACCAGCGCCAGCCGGTTCACCGCCTGACCATTCGCGGTAGTAGCCCGCCCATGCAGCGAGAGGATCGTCTGGAAGCTGATATAAGTCGGCTGCTTGAAGAGATTCTCCGGATCGCCATTCAGCGTCTGGAGATTCTCGGCCACCTGCAAGAACTGCGTCTTGTTGCCCACCGCCCCGCCGGTCGTGTAGCTCGCGCGCGCACCGGTCTTCAGCTCTTTCCAGGAGTTGTAGTAGAGCCACAACTCCGCCTCGTTGATACCCTTCGCACTGCCCACCGTGTAGAGCGGATTCTGCGGTGCCGTCGCCTGTGGCTTCTCCAGGTAGAAGGACAGGTCCTTGCGGAAGCCGCCCGCGCGCACGTTCGTCAGCAGCCCGGATGTCCGCGCCGCCAGATCATGGAAAAGCGGCTTCGGCTTCTCCGGCTTGTCCGCCAGCAGCGCCGCCTGCTGCCAACTCGTGACCTTCTTCATCTCCGGCGCATTCGCCTTCATCTTCGCGAAAGGCTCGCCATCCGCGGTCGATGCCCACTCCACCGCAGTCCGCGGCGCGGATTGCAGCGCCGAACGCGTCCCGGCGAAGTCCGTGGGCTCGGTGAAATCGGGATGCGCCATCGCCGCCTTCACCCCTTGATCGCCCACCCACCACGCATGCCGTCCCCGCAGCCCGCCACTCGATTCACCCGCCACCATCGGCACTTCCACCTTCTCGTCGGAACCCGCACCCAAGGTCCCCGGTCCCACCAATTCGGTCATGCTCCCCTTGCTTCCGCTCGTCGCAAATTCCTGCGTCGCCGTATCGCCCTGCTCGCCGGATACCAGCCACCGGCGGAACTTCGGCGCCGGCCGGTTCGTCACCGTGCTCTCCCATGCCGAATACACCCCGGTCCAGAAGCGCCGCCCTTCCGCCGCCGCGCTCTCTTCACCCTTGCCGTTCGCCGCGAGTTGGTCCGCCGTCGCTGTGATCCGCTGGTCCGGCCCGGTCTGCTTCTGCAGCTCCCCGATCGCCAGCGACAGCGCCATCCGCGCATTCGACCGCGCCACCGCCACCGCCTCACCCCGGCTCCCGGAACGCAGGCTGACCGACGACAGCGAAAGCAGCCCCACCGCCAGCAGCGTCAGCAGCACCATCAGCGACAGCGTCACCACCAGGGCAAAGCCGCGCGAGGGGCTGTCCCCCCTCGCGCGGCGCGTTTCCCGCCCGTTAGACCTCGATCGGGATACGGAAAAAGCAGAGCGGATGAATGGACGGCAACATTTCATAATTCCGGCTTCGATTGCGGTAAAGTGGCGAAGAACCCACCCCCTTCACTAACCGCGCAGAGCGCGCAGTCCGATTGATGATTGGAAGATTGATGATTGATGATTTCTTCCCTCATCACGGCGCATCACTCGCCTCCGCCCGAATGAATCCTTTAAGTACGGCACTCACCGTACCCGTCAGCCGGAAGGTCCGGTAAGTCCACCCCGTGCTCAAGTTGGTCGGCATCCCTTCCGTCAACGCCGTGGTCTCTTCCACACCCGCCGTGAAACCGGCCAGATCCTCACTCCCGCCGATCTCGTAGATCACATCCCCGATCGCCTCCGAAATCAGCGGCCCCGTGCCCTTGAAGACCGCGTCCGTCCGCACCGGCAGCGTCAGCGTCAGATGCCCCGCATCGATCTTCGACGCGATCTTGTCATTCGCCGTACCGCTCGCCGGATTCCCGTCGAACGCAAACTCCAACAGGTTGATGATCCCATCCCCATCCGGATCGCCCGTCTTCGACTTGTCCGCACCCGCCTCGAAGGTGAAGCCATTGATCCATGGCGAGAAGGGATCGGTATCCGGCACCGTCAGCGAACCATCGCCCGTGATCCGGCCCCCGGAATTCGCCGCCGTGTAGATCCCCGGCCCCTGCAACACGCCGCCCAGCACCAGCGAGGCCACCGTATCCGAGCCCGTGAACTCCAGCCTCAGCACTCCCTCCGACCCCACGCTCACCGGAGCCGCATCAGCCAGTCCGCCGTTCTTCGTCAGCACCAGGACGCCCGCATTCACGTTCGTCGAGCCGGTGTAAGTATTCGTCCCGGACAGCGTCCAGGTTCCCGTGCCGCTCTTGACCACCGAGAACTGGTTCACGCCGGTGTTCACGATGTTGCCGCTGATCAAACCGTCGCCGGCACCGGCGATGCCAAGCTGCCGCGTGTTGTCGGCGATCGTGCTGGTGACCGTGTTGGTGATCGTCAGCAAGCCGCTCGCCGACTCCAGGTTGATGCCATTGCCACCCGTCGCCGTAAGCGAAAGCGTGCCGGTCAGCGTGTTGCTGCCCGAGACGTTCCTCACCTGGGCACTGGTGCCCGCACCGCCGAAGCCCGTCGCCGAGGCGAAGGTGAAGACGTTCGCCACCGTGATGTCGTTGCTCAACTCCAGCGTGCCGGTCGTCACACCGCCACGCGTGATCGCCACCGGCCCCGAGCCCAGCGCGGCACCGTTCGTGATCGCCACCGTACCGGTGTTGTTCGCGATCGTCGTCGTGCCCGTGTAGAGGTTCGCGTTGCTGATCGTCAGCTTGCCCGTGCCGGTCTTCGTCAGGTTCCGCGCGCCCCCCGTCTGGCTGATCACGCCGCTCAAGCTCAGGTCGCCCGGGCCACCCGCATTCGAGTTCGCGGTAAGGTTGATCGTGCCTTCGAGGCTCGCCGCCTCCGTCGGGTTGTTGTTCACCACACTGCCGCCCAGCGTGATCGGCTCCATGACCGCCTGACCATTCAGGTCGAGCGTTCCTCCGGTCACCGTCGTGCCGGTCGCGATGCCGCCCAAGCCACCCGGATTGCCAAGCTGCACCGTCCCCGCCTGCACGCTGACCGCGCCCGTGAAGTCATTCGCACCGTAAAGCCCCAGCACGCCCGCGCCGGTCTTGGTGATCCCGCCGCTGCCGCTCACCACTCCATCGAAGAAGGTATCTCCCGCGCCTCCCACCGTCAGCGTGCTGCCGACCAGATCCACCGCGTTCGACGCCACCAGATCGCCGCTGAGCGAGGCATTCGACCAGAGCTGGCTGCCGCCCACCACGAGATCCACCTCTTGCCCGGGCGTCGTCGAACCGAAGCTCACACCCAACGAAGCCGCATACATCAGAATGCCGCCGAGCCCGACCGAGAGCACGTGATCCGCATTGCCACCCGTGAAGGAGAAGGCCACCGGGCTCGTGAGATACATCGCTGGCGTGCTCTGATCGCCGTTCAGCTCGATCAATTGGTCGTCGAACAAGCCCTCGATCCCGAAGCGTGTGGCATTGTTTGTGCCGGGCCCGGCGGCCGGATTCGCCGCTGCATCCGTGACCGAGGTGGACCAGGATGCCGCCGCCGCCCAGCTCGTGCCGGTGCCGTCCCAATAGCTGTCGGAGTAAAGGTTCGTCACGTCCAGCAGGCCGTCCCCCGTGATCCGGTCGCTCTCGAAGTTCGCGCCGAACGCCGCGCTCGATCCGACCCGCCCCCACTTGCCGGTCGCCTGGTTCACCCCGTCGAAGCGCAGGTTGCTCACCGTCTCGAGATCCGCGTGGGGCAGATCGAGAATCGCTCCAGCCTCCAGATCGATCGTCGCGGTATCCGCGATCAGATCCGGGAAATCCAATTGCAGCGTGCCACCGGCGACCGTGGTCACGCCCGTGTAAGTATTCACCCCGCTCAGTACCAGCGTCCCCGTCCCCACCTTTGTTAGAGCGACCTTGCCCGCACCATCGGTGATGTTGCCGGAGAAGTTGCCGCCGCCGTCGTTGTCGCCCGTCACCAGCGTGCTGGTCCCGGCCGTGCCGCTGCGGTTGATCGCGCCGCTGCCGCTCAGGCCGTTGATCGTCTCCGTGCTATCGCCCGTCGCCGTGCGCAGGATCAGCGTGCCGTTGACCGTCACATTGCCCTTGCCCGCTCCGTGCGGAATCACCTCCGCGGCGTTCAGCTCCACCCGCGTGTTGGCGCTGATCGTGGTGTTGCCGGCCCAGGCATTGGCCGCGCTTCCGAGCACGATCTTCTGCACGCCCTTGGTGCCGCTGGTCACGTCCGTCATCGTGACGTTGGTCACCTTGTCCGTGATCGCGGAGTTCATCGTCACCGTTCCAACAGCCGTGGCCGCGCTGCCCGTTCCCTGGTTGCGCAGCGTCAGCGCTCCCGTGAAATCGATCGCCGCGCTACCCACCGTGACCGAACCGCTACCGCTGCCGATCGTGCTTTGGATCGTCAGGTTGTTCGTTCCCGTGATCCCGCCGTTGAAGACCGGCACGGCCGTCGCCCCCAGGTTGTCGATGTAGATCAGCCCCGTGCTCCCGCTGGCCAACACCACCGGCCGCGTCCAGGTGCCCGATGCAAGGCGCAGGCCGATCACCGTCGAATTCGGCGCGCTGTCGCCCACCGTGATCGGGCCCGTGGTGCCGAAGTTCCCGATGTTCCGCGCGTAAACAAAACCGCCCTTCAGGACGAAGCCAGCCATCGTGTTCACCCCGGTGCCGATCTCCAGCCCGCCGCTGTTCTGGGTCACGGTTCCGGTCGTTCCCAGGTTGATCACCGGCGTCCCGCCCGCATGCGTGCGCAGGTCGTAGCTGCCGGTCAGCGTCAGGTTCATCCCGCTACCGCTGATGCCGCCGCGGATCAGGTGCGTGCCGCCGATCGCGCTCGACCAGCTCTGCGAGGCACCCAGCACGATGTTCACGTTGCTGGCCGCGGTGGTCCCTCCGATCGTCATCAAACCCGAGCCCGCGGCGACCGTGATCCCGCCCGCCCCGATCGTCAGCCCCCGGGGCCCGCCGCTCGCCGCGTTGATCACCGTCGTCCCGGTATTGGAGACGCTCACCGAGCTCACCGACTTCGCCGAGTCCATCGTGATCGTCGTCGCCGCCGCCCCGCCCACCGTGATGGTGTCCTCCGCCCCCGGCGATCCGTTCGGCGTCCAGTTGCTGCTCGTCGCCCACGACGAAGTCCCGGTCACAGCCCAGGAATAATCGAGCGCCCGAGCCGCCGGAATCACCGCGGCGGAGACCACGCCCAGGCGCAGCAACGGAGAGGCAATCCAACGCTGGAAGGAGGAAGAGGGACGGATTTTCATGGAACCGATTGGAAGGTGTGGTGGTTTTTGGCAACTGCCCCGCCGCTTGCCGCGAGGACTTCACAGGTCTTTTTCAAGCGATATCGTGAGGATCGTTGCAGGAAACCTCCCTCCGGGTAGTGGGCAAAACTGCCAATGGGCAGCGGATCCTCTGAACGCCTCCGGCGTCGGAAGGCAGGGACCGCTCTCCGAGCGGTCCGGATTATGGCGGCACCTGAAAACGAACCGGCTCGGTAGCGAAGTTGCCGGCCCTCCCCAGCCGGACCTTTCGGAGAAAGGTTCCTGCCCACCGCACCGTGCGGCGGGCAAAGAACCCGAACCAACCCGCCGCACGGCACGCATGACCTCCTGGAAAACTTGCGAGACGGATTGCCATCATGCACCACCCCACCCCCCGCACCACTGGGCAAAACTGCCCATCATCCGCCTGCTTGCCCCCGCCGGGCGATTCCGCCATGGATGGGCAATGCGCCTCCTCCGCTGCCTCCCGCCCGCCGCTCTCGCCGCGTGGCTGATCGCGGCGGCACCGGCCCAGCAGCTCCACGAGGAACTCGCCAGCGACGGCACCGTGATCCCCGCGCCGCCCCCGCCGCCGCCCGGCGATACCCTGGCGATGCTGCACCGCAACTGGACCACCCGCGACGGCCTGCCGCAGGACCACATCCGCGCCATCGCCCGCAGCCGCGATGGCTTCCTCTGGCTCGCCACCGATGCCGGGCTCGCCCGCTTCGACGGCTTCGGGTTCAAGACCTACGGCCTGCGCGACGGTCTCCGCGCGGTGTCCGTGATCTGCCTGTTAGAAGCGCGTGACGGCACCTTGTGGATCGGCACCACCGGCGGCGGACTGAGTGCCTTCCGCGATGGCAAGGTGACGAAAACCTACACACAAAAAGAAGGCCTGCCGTCTGAAAACGTGGACTCGATCGCGGAGGATGATGAAGGCGGCATCTGGATCATGGGTGGCGGCGGCGCCCGACTGTTAGGCGACCGCTTCCTGCCCCTCCCCGCCATCCCCGTCGCCAGTCCCAAGGAGGGCAAGCCCTCCATCTCGACCCTCTTCACCGCCAGCGACAAGACCCTCTGGGCCGGTGTCAGCGGCCGTGCCGTGTCGAAATGGAGCGGCGGAAGCTGGACCGAATCCCCGGACAGCCCGAAAAGTGTCGTGACCTTCTGCGAGGACCGCGAAGGCCGTATCTGGGCCGCGGACAATGGCCGCAACCTGTGGTGCCACCAGGCCGACAAGTGGGAGAAATTCGCCGTTCCCGAAGCCGCCCCCCTCGCCAAAGTCCACTCCATCGCCGCCGGCAATGACGGCACGATCTGGATCGCCTATTTCCGCGCCGCGCTGCTGGGCCTCCGCAGCGGCAAGTACTTCACGCCGCTGACCCGGGGTGCGGCCTTCGCCGACCTGTCCGAGCAGGTCCATGTGACCTCGGACGGCCAGCTCTGGCTCGGCTCCGCGACCCACGGCCTATACGCCCTCACACCCTCGCACCTGAGCGTGCAACTTGTCGAAAACGTACAAGGGAACCAAGCCGCGAATTTCGTCGGCGCACTGGCCCAAGGGCCGGCCGGCACCCTGCTCGCCGGCACCCAGGGCCGCGGCTTCTACATGCTCGCCGACGGTCGCAGCGCCCCTCTTCCCGTGGCCGCCGGCTCGGCGGACAGCGCCTTCGTCAACAGCATGCTGCGCACCCGCAAGGGCGAGATCTGGGCCGGCGGGACCAGCGCCGTTTACCGCTTCCTCGACGGCAAGATGGTGGCACAGGCCTTCGGCCCGAAGGACCCCAGGATCGGCAATGCCTGGGACCTGTGCGAAGACCCCGCCGGCACTCTCTGGGCCGGCACCGGCGATGGCGCGCTCTATCAGATCAAGGACGGCAGGTCCGTCCGCCAGAAATTCGACAATACCGCCTATCCCGTGAAGGGCATGGCCTGCCAGTCCGATGGCACCCTCTGGGTCGGCACCCGCGGCAACGGCCTCTTCTGCAAGCGCGACACCAAGTGGCCGCGCTACGGCGAGGCCCAGGGCCTGCCCAGCGAGGTGATCCGCGTGGTCCTCAGCGGGGCCGACGACACGCTGTGGGTCGGCACCGCGGGCGGCGGCCTGGCGGTGAAGCAGGGCGAGCGCTTCAGCGCGGTGACCACCCAGCACGGCCTGCCGGACAACACCGTCTCGCAGATCATGGAGGACAACGAAGGCCGCCTCTGGCTCGGCACCAATCGCGGCCTCGCGGTCCTCTCCGCCAAGGACGTGGAGCGCATCAAGCAGGGCCAGCCGGGCGAAGTCTTCCCGCGCGTGATCGACCGCTTCGACGGCCTGCTCTCCGAGGAATTCACCATCGTCCCGCCGGTGAAGACCGACGATGGCCGCGTCGCCTTCGCCACCACCCAGGGCGTGGCGCTGCTGCGGACGCGGGACTTCCATGCCGACGAAACCACGCCGCCGGTGCTGCTCGAGGAGATCCTGTTAGACAACCGCGCGGTGGCGGCGAAGGACGGTTCGCTGAAGGTGCCGCCGGGCGTGATGCGGATCGACTTCCACTTCACCGGCCTGCACTTCGCGGCCCCCGACCGGCTGCGCTTCCGCACCCGTCTCACAGGCCTGGAGGAGAACTGGAGCACCGCCGGCACCGAGCGCAACGCGGTGTACCGCAACCTCGAACCCGGCCACTACCGCTTCGAGGTCTCCGCCTCCACCGGCAACGGCCTGTGGAGCGAGGTGCCCGCCGTGGTGGACCTGACGGTGCGCCCGCACTTCTGGCAGACGGCCTGGTTCCGCCTGCTGGCCACGGTGCTGGTGCTCGGCGCGGTGATCGCCGCCGTGCGCCAGCTCGAACGCCAGCGCGCCTCCCGCCGCATCCAGCAGCTCGAGCGCCAGCAGGCCGTGGACAACGAGCGCGCCCGCATCGCCCGCGACCTGCACGACGACGTCGGCGCGAGCCTGACCCAGGTCGCCCTCCTCAGCCAGCTCGCCCGCAGCAGCCTGGCCAAGCGCCCCGAACGCGCGAGCCAGCACGTCCAGGAAATCTTCGACACCGCCAAGGAGGTCACGCGCTCGCTCGACGAGATCGTGTGGGCGGTGAACCCGGCCAACGACACCTTCGAGAGCTTCGCCCTCTTCCTCGGTGCCTTCGTCCAGAACTACAGCCACACCGCCGGCCTGCGCAGCCGCTTCGACGTGCCGGAGGCCCTGCCCGCGCTGCCGCTGGAAGCCTCGGTCCGCCACCACCTCTACCTCGCGACCAAGGAGGTGATGCACAACACCGTCAAGCACGCCAAGGCCAGCGAGGTCCGCATGACCCTGGCCCTCGAGCCCGGCAAGTTCCACCTGGTGATCGAGGACAACGGCCAAGGCTACGACAGCTCCGCGCCCGGTGCCCCGCACGCCGACGGCCTCATCAACCTGCAGAACCGCCTCAAGCAGCTCGGCGGCACCTGCACCCGCCACAGCTCACCGGGCCAGGGCACATCGGTCGAGATGACGGTGCCCTTGGAAGGATGATGCCGACACACCTTCATGGGGGAACCTTAAAGGGGTACCCTTAATGGGAGAACCTTCGTGTCCCGTTTCGGGGGACGGGTGGCGTACCGTTTCGGGGGACGGGTGGCGTACCGTTCCGGGGGACACCCCCTGCCCCGTTCCGGGGGACGGGTGCAGGCTGGCAGTAGAAGCCCGGCGCGTTTCATGGGCAGAATTGCCCACTTACCCGAAGTCCTCTCCAACAGGACACTCCCCCTACACCCCGTGAACGATTCCGCTGTGCCCGTCACCTTCAACGATGCTAGTTTCGCCGAGATGCCCGAGAAGACGAACGCGCGCACTCCCGCCGAGGGTCCGGTGACCGTGGGCGTGGTGGAGGACGATGCACGGATCCGCTGGAGCCTGTCCGCGATCCTGGAGGAGGAGGAGGATCTCGATTGCGTGGGCACCTTCGCCAGTGCGGAGGAGGCCCTGACCCACCTGCCGAAGCTCAAGCCGCAGGTGGTGCTGATGGACGTGAACCTGCCCGGCATCAACGGCATCGAATGCGTGCGCCGCCTGGCGGTGAAGTGCCCGGGCATCCAGGTCATCATGCTGACGGTTAGAGAAGACTCCGACATCATCTTCGACTCGCTGGCCGCGGGTGCCTGCGGCTACCTGCTCAAGCCGCCGAGTGCGGAGGAACTGGTGGCGGCGGTGCGCGATGTCTTCGCCGGCGGCGCGCCGATGACGACCTCGATCGCGCGCAAGGTGGTGCAGTCCTTCAACCGCGCCGGGACCTCGCCGAAAGAAGCGGAGAACTTGTCGCCGCGCGAGATTTCGGTGCTGGATCTGCTGGTAAAGGGTCTGGCCTACAAGGAGGTGGCCGCCGAGCTGGGGATCAGCTATTCGACGGTCCATCGCCACATCGAGAGCATCTACCGCAAGCTTCACGTCCATTCCCGGAGCCACGCGGTGGCGAAATACCTGGGAGCCTAACGGGTGCAATGTGCAACCCGGCGGGTGCGAATTGCACTGGCCGGAGGGGTGCATGTTAGAGCCAAGCCGTGAAAATGCGGGGCTGGCTGGACTTGGAACGGGGTTTGCAAGAAAAAGGGTTCCCGACAACTGCTCGGGCCCGGAGTCCCATGCCCTAACGGGAAGGGTCAGCCGCCCGGGTCCGGTCCATTCACCCCCACCCATGAGTCCACTCCCCTCGCGTGATTCCCGCTTCGCGGGCATCTCCTTCGCCGGCAAGTCGTCGCCGCGAATCCCGGTCATCCGCGGTGCAGGTAGCCTGCCCTGCAGTGCGAAGCCGCGGCTGACGCTGCGGCCCGACCGCTTCGACGAGCTTGAGGACCGGACGACGGACGATGCGGTGTTCCTGAGCGAGACGCTGCTGAGCGCGGGCCTCGACCCGGCGCGCTACCGGATGGCCCCGCTGCGGCGGCGCCTGCCCGCCTGCCTGCGGGCTCTGCGCGCGAACTCGCTGCATGAGGCCGCGGAGATCCTGCGGGCCGCGCCGGAGCGGCTGGCGCTAGCGCTCAACACGCTGCTGATCGGGACCAGTTCCTTCTTCCGGGACGAGCCGGTGTTCGAGCATCTGGCGAGTTCGGTGATTCCCACGCTGGTCGCGCGCTGCACGCATCCGCGGGTGTGGAGTGCCGCCTGCTCCGACGGGGCCGAGCTCTACTCGGTGGCGATGCTGCTGGCGCGATACCGGCCGCTGGCAGGGGACCAGCTTCTGGGAAGCGACTTCCGCCCGCGGGCCATCGAGCTCGCGAAGCGCGGGATCTATCCTGCCGAGGAAGCCGCCGCGGTGCCGACGGACCTGCGCGGGCGCTTCCTGAGCGGCGGGCGAAGCCGCGTGATCGTGAGCGCCGAACTGAGACGGGCGACGCGTTGGGAATGCCGCGATCTGCTGGAGGCTCCGCCGCGGCAGAGCTGGGACCTGGTGCTGTGCCGGAACCTGGCGATCTACCTGGCAGGCCCGGCGGTCGAGAACCTTTGGAAGAAGCTCGCCGCCGTCCTCGCCCCCGGCGGGGTGCTGGTGGTCGGCAAGGCGGAGAAGCCGCGGATTCCGGGCTTGAAGCGGATCGCGCCCTGCATTTACCGCTACGCGCCATGACCGAGGTTGACGGCCCAATCATTCAGCGGGCGCGGCGCGAAGCCCCGCCGCGAGCTCTTTCCATGGCGCTGAGCTTCGGGATCATCGCGGTGATGGCGTGGCTGCGGCTGGTCGCTTACCCGCAGCAAGACCAACCCTTCCCGCTCTCGCCGGCGGTGCCGCTGCTGCTGTGCCTGTGGACGCGGGATGTGCGCTCGCTCTACGGGATGTCGGTGGCCTTCACGATGATCGCGCTGCTGCGGATCTTCTGGGTGACGAAAGGTGCGACCAGCGGATCCTACGAGACGCTGCTGATTGTCTCCCAGTTCACCAACATCTGGCTGGTGGCCGGGGTGATCCACGGGATCCTGGCGGCGCGCAACCGGATCGAGCGGAAGAACGACGAGCTGGGGCAGCTCAGCGTGGAGCTGGAGGCGAGCAACGAGGAACTGGCATCGAGCAACGAGGAGCTGGCGGTGCGCGAGGAGGAGATCATGCGGCAGAACGAGGAGCTGCAGAGTTCGACCGAGGAACTCGAGCAGCAGTCCGAGGAACTGCGCCAGCGGGCGGAGGAAATGGAGCAGCAAAGCGTGGAGCTGAACGACGCGAACAACGAGCTGCTGCGCCGCGAACGGGGCCTGCAAACGCTGCTCGATTCCGGGCGCTGGCTGCGCGCCGACCTGAGCGAATCGCTGGTGATGAACGGCATTTGCCAAGCGGGCGTGCAGGTTCTGGGCGATGACGTGAATGCGGCGGCGGTGCTGGTGGAGAGCGAGGGCAAGCTGGCGCTGAACGGGAACTCGGGCTTCGGGCTGCAAGGGGCATTGGCACCGGAGGTGGGCTTCGACGAGTCCTTCGCGGCGCTGCTGCTGGAGAGCGGCAAGACGGCGGCGATCGAGGACATCGAGGTGCGGCCCGACATCCAACTGCCGCGTCCCGGTGCGGGCCGGCCTTTCCGCTCGGTGCTGGGTTCGCCAATCTGGCACGAGGGCAGGCCGGTGGCGGCGCTGGAGATTTACAGCACCGCGCCGCGGCAGTGGTCGGAGCACGATTTCCGGATCGCGGAGTGGCTGGCGGGCCAGGCGGCGCTGGCGATCCAGGCGATCCGCTTCCAGCAGGAGATCGAGCAGAAGCGGCGCGCGGCGGAGGAGGCTTCCATTCAGAAGACGCGCTTCCTGGCGGCGATTTCCCACGACGTGCGGACCCCGGCAAACGCGATCTCGCTGCTGGCGGAGCTGATCGGGAGGTGCGCGAAGGATCCGGAGCGGGCGCATCAGGTGCCGGCACTGGCGACGAGCCTGTGGAACAACTCGCGGGCGATGATCGAGCTGGTGAGCGACGTGCTCGACCTGACGCGCTTCGACTCCGGGCGGCTGGATCTCGACTTGAGCGAGTTTTCCCTGAGCGAGGTGATTCGTCTGGAAGTGCAGCAGGCGCTGCCGATCGCGCAGGGCCGGGGGCTGGCGTTGCGCGAGGTGTTGCCGGAGCAGGAGCTGCGGCTGAATTCGGACAAGACGAAGCTGGCGCGGGTGCTATCGAATTTCATCTCGAACGCGGTGAAGTTCACCGAGGCGGGCGAGATCCGGGTGGAGCTGGCCCAAGAAGAGGGCGGCTGGGTGGTGCATGTGATCGACTCGGGGATTGGGATTCCGAGCGAGCATCTGGGCTCGATCTTCGACGAGTTCTTCCAACTCCGGAATCCGGAGCGGAACCGCGAGAAGGGAACGGGGCTGGGACTGGCGATCTGCCGGCGCTTGATCGATGCGCTGGGCTTCCGGGTTTCGGTGAAGAGCCTGGTGGGGATCGGGACGACCTTCTCCGTGCATGTGCCCGCAGGCTGCGTGGCGGATGGCGCGGCGGTTCGCGAGGCTCCGGTGGATGGACGGGAGTATTCGCTGAAGGATGCGCGGATCCTGCTGGTGGAAGATCACCAGGTGGCGCGGGAGGCGACGGCACAACTCTTGGAGGCGGAAGGCGCCCAGGTCGCAACGGCGGAGACGGGGCGCGAGGCGGTGCGGAAGCTGGCGGCGGGGAGTTATGATATTCTCCTGCTGGATTTGAATTTGCCGGACTTCGAGGGGACGGAGATTTTGCGGGCTTTGCAGGTGTCGAAGCCGGAGAGCTTGAGATGCGTGCTGGTGGTGACGGGAGACGTCAGGCCGGAACGGATCGCGGAGGTGAAGGCGCTGGGGGCGCATGACCTGCTGGCGAAGCCGGTGAGCGTGGAGAGGATCCGGAAGGCGTTGGGGGGGTGCTGAGAAGTGAAAAGGCGAACATCGAACATCGAACGTCCAACATTGAACGCCGAAGCTTGGAAGTGGGAGCGATCGCTCCGCATCGCATCGCCTCTCGCGAATTGACAAGTGGTTGACGCGTGATTTACTTCTCTGGAACCGAAAGCTGAAAAGATGAAGGAAAAAGGTGTATCGCCCGGCGGAAGCAGTCACGCCCGAAACAGCCAAGCAGCCCTCAAGAAGATCGCGGCGACCGGGAAAACCACGGTCAAACACGCGGCCTCCGGAAAGTTCACGTCCTTGGGAAGCGTCTCTATCCTCGTCGTCGGTTCGCCTGGTGCGGGAAAGAGAGCCTCTGTCTCGGTGTTCCGGGTGCCCAACAAGGCCTCGCTTACACGGTCGCAGAAGCTGCTGCGGCAGGCTCCTCACCTCGGGCATCGCACGCTCGCTGTCGTCAGCCCGAAGGTGTTTAACGAGCCGGATCTGCGGCGGGCGATCGTCGAAGATTATAGCGATGTGCTTGTCGAGGAACCTGGGGAGATCGCGATCACGCGGCTCGTGCGATTCCTGGAGAAATCCAGTCGCTCGGTCTTGAAGGAGCAGCTTGCCAAACAGCACCGGGAAACCATGCCGGACCGGACTTTATCGGAGGCCGCTACGACTGACCTTAGCGCCCGCCTGCGGGACGCTTCCGGCCGGCTGGACGCCAAGAAGATCTCCGACCTCTTGGGAATCAGAATGACGGACCTGGCCACCAAGGTCTGCGGCGTTACCAAGCAGGCGCTCGGCCAGTCACCCACCAGCGCCGGCATCCAGGGCAAGCTCCAGCCGCTCGAAGACATCGCCCAGCTTCTCCACTGGTGCGGCGGCGACGAGGCGAAGCTGCGTGCTTGGCTGAAGCGCCCCAACCCGGATTTCCCTGAGATCGACGGCAAGACCCCGTCACCCGTGGACCTCATCCTTCGCGGCCATTCCGGCATCGTCGCCCGCAAGGTGCACAATCTCCGAACCGGCCATCCCGCGTGATGTCCGACGCGCCTCGTTTCCGGGCGGAGCTCGCTTCCTGTTCCGGCATCCCCTTCGTTGGCCGATGCTTTCGGGTCGTGGAGTTGGAGGCCTATCAGGGAGCGAAGACGCCTACACTGTTGTTCGACCTCGGGCCGAAGATCTCGGCGGGAGGTCAACGCTTCAACCCGCCCGGTGACCATCGAGGCCTTTATGTCAGCGCCCAGCTTGCGACAGCGGGCGCCGAATTCGCGGACGGGTTGACGGGTTGGAAGAAGGGCGACTGCGCCAAGCACGTCACCTTCGACACGGAGGTCCGCCTCAGCTCCGTGCTTGATCTCTCCGATGGTGGCGTTCGCCGCCATTTACGGACCACCAGGAAGGAGATTCAATCCGCGTGGGAGGGTTTCGCTGAACTCAATGGCGGAGTCTGGCCACCCACTTGGAACCTGGGTCATGAAGTCTTTGTCTCGGGAGGGTTCGACGGCATCCTTCCCGTCCACGAAGAGTTCCACGGGAACCTGCCTGCTGGTGTTCACCGAGCGTCTCGTCTCGGGAAAGACTCATGTCACGATCTTCAAGCAGGACGGATCTGTTTGGGAGCGGTTGCCCTGAGTGCTTGCCGTCTCTCGCTTCGAGGGGACGGAGATTTTGCGGGCTTTGCAGGTATCGAAGCCAGAGAGCTTGAGATGCGTGCTGGTGGTGACGGGAGACGTCAGGCCGGAACGGATCGCGGAGGTGAAGGCGCTGGGGGGGATTTGAGGAAATGCCGAATGACGAATGCCGAATTTCGAATGAAAGGCAGGCAATCGGAAACGTTGTGGGGATGCGGGGGTCTGCGGTGCCTTGGGTACGCTAGACGCATGAGAAGGCCCTGCCTGCCGGGCTTTTATAGGTCGTTTCGGTGACCACGGGGTGGCTAGGATTGACCGGCGAGTCTCCGAAACGGAAGCCGGGCAGCGACGGTGGAATCGGCAGCCCGCTCTGCCCGTTACCCACATCTCCGTTATGTCTCACGGATGGGTCTACCCTGGGAGCGTGGAGCCACCCGGCCCGCAGAACGGTCCCTAGTTGTCGTTGGACACGGAGAGGTAGACAGTAAGGCGACGGCGCTTTCCATTTCTCCGCGCGATGTTTAGCGCTGCCGGGGTGGCTTCTGCGGGGCAGAGCCTCCGCGGTCCCGGGGGGCAGGCATGGGGCGGAGACGTGGGATGGTCCGCCTTTGCAGCGCCCCTCGCAGCAGGCTGCATCGGGACAGCGGCAGCAGGCTGCGCGCACTCCACGGCGGCGGAGCCGCGGAAGGCATACCGGGAGCGCCTGGCACTGCCCCGGCAGAACGGTCCTGCTGGTTTTGCTCGTCTTGCGATCCGCAGCATCGCGACGGCGCTATCCACTATCTCCGCGCGAGGTTTAGCGCTGCCGGGGTGACTTCTGCGGGGCAGAGCCTCCGCGGTCCCGGGGGGCAGGCATGGGGCGGAGGCTTGGAAGTGGATCGCCTTTGCAGTGCCCCTCGCAGCAGGCTGCATCGGGACAGCGGCAGCAGGCTGCGCGCACTCCACGGCGGCGGAGCCGCGGAAGGCATACCGGGAGCGCTTGGCACTGCCCCGGCAGAACGGTCCTGCTGGTTTTGCTCGTCTTGCGATCCGCAGCATCGCGACGGCGCTATCCACTATCTCCGCGCGAGGTTTAGCGCTGCCGGGGTGACTTCTGCGGGGCAGAGCCTCCGCGGTCCCGGGGGGCAGGCATGGGGCGGAGACGTGGGATGGTCCGCCTTTGCAGCGCCCCTCGCAGCAGGCTGCATCGGGACAGCGGCAGCAGGCTGCGCGCAGTCCACGGCGGCCGAGCCGCGGAAGGCACCTACTGGTGAAGTCCGCCTGAAGGCGGGACTACGAACCCTTGGGGGCGGGCGGTGAAGGATTGTTCGCTTGGCTGGCGAGGACGGGGAGGTTCGGCTTACTTCTCTTTCTTGTCGGGGCGGTGCTTGGCTTGGTCGGTGCCGGGGGGCGGGGTGGAGACGTCTTTTTCGCGGGGGAAGCCGTCGTTCGGGGGCTCGGGAATGGGGGGCTTGACCGGAGCGGATTCGGGGGCGGAAGGTTTTGCGGCCATGGGGGACGATGCACCCGTCCGCGCAGTTATCAAGGTAGGCGAAGCTGGCATTCTTCCTGCGAAAAAGCACGTATGTCGAACGATGTGGCCGGCCTGTATTTCCGCAAGCTGCGGATGCTCCATTGCAGTGAGCTGCAATTGATCAGCTTTTACTCGGAGGTGGCGGCGCACGCTGCCGACGACAGTGTGGAGGCGATGACCGACGACTGCCGGGAGCGCCGGAACCGGCTGGAACAGCTGGCGGTGAATCACGGGATCTCGATCGCGGGCGACGATTGCCAGTCGATGCGGCGGCTGATTGCAGCCTCCCGCATGAATCTGGCGGACGATCACGCATCCTGCGGCGACTTGGCGACGGGGATCTGCGAGTCGGTGCACCGTTTGCAAATTCTGAATTACAGCGTGGCGCGAAGCCTGGCGGCGAAGGAGAGGCTGAAGGATGACGCCGCGGAGCTGGACCGGATGCTCGACCGAATGGTGGACCGTTTTCCGACGGCTTGCGAGTCGGTGGTGCCGCTGGCGATGCTGATCGAGGCGCGCTGAGGCATCTACGAAATGCACGGTGAGGACTGGCGGCCGGTGCAGATTGCATCGGCTGGGAAGCGCAGATCCGGAGCCCGATGTGCGCGGGGAGCGGGATGGCTGCCTTGGCGCTAGATGGAACAAATCGTGCAAAGTTCCCATGCAACCCTGTCGAGCCATGTTCCGTTTCTTGCCTTGGAAGTTTATCGTGAAGCACGCCGCGCGGCGTTACGGGGTGCTGGACCCGGCGAGCTTCGTGGCGCGGATCCGGGGCTTCGCGCAGCCGTCCGAGGTGGGGGAGCCGCTGGAGCTGCTGAGGGCGGGGATCGTGTTCCATGCGCGGGGGCTGGTGAATGCGAAGGCGATCCAGCACAACCTCGACTGGGTGTGGCCGTTCTGGGTGGAGAAGCAGTTCAACCCGCGCGATCCGTCCTTCGTTCCGCGGGCGTTTTCATTCAGCCACATCAATCTGACGCACCGGAACTGGACGGCGGTGGGGATGCCGGGGGTGGCGGCGTATCCGATCGTCGATCCGCGGGGCCTGGTGACGCCGCTGCATGACGGGTGGTCGCTGGATTTCTGGGTGGTGACGGAGAGCCGGCGGCGGCTGCTGCCGAGCAAGGCGGAGGATGCGGCGGTGACGCAGCGGCTGGTGCTGGATCCGACGCTGCTGATCGAGACGAAGATCCGGAAGGATGACATCACGCTCGATCTGACGACGAAGATGGTGCTGAGCGACGGCAAGCCCGAGGTGTGCACGGAGGTGTGCGCGACGGCGAACGAGGACGGCTGGGTGGTGGTGGCGGTGCGGCCTTACAATCCGGAGGGGGTGCAGTTTATCAATAGGATCGGGATGGATGCTTCCGGCACGGCGTTCCGGGTGAACGACGAGTCGACGGTGAAGCTGGGCGAGAAGCCGGACTCGCTGCGGATGGCGCACTATGCGGAGGGCGACGTGTATCTGGATCTGCCGGGGAGCAGCGAGGAGCGCGAGGTGACTTGCGACACGGGGATGGCGACGGCGGCGGCGCTTTTCCGCCTGCATGCGGGGCAGACGCGGGTGCTGGGGATCTCCGCGACGCTGGAGCGCGACACGAAGGAGGCGAAGCATTTGAATGCGGCGCTGTCCTGGCAGGAGGCGCTGAAGGGCACGTCGGCGCTGAAGGTGGCGGATGGGAAGGTGCAGTTTCTCTATGACGCGGCGGTGCGGACGATGCTGCTCCTATCCGCGGAAGACTTGGTGCCGGGGCCTTATACCTACCGGAGATTCTGGTTCCGCGATGCCTGCCTGATGCTGCACCCGATGCTGGCGATCGGGATGGTGGAGCGGGCGAAGCGGGTGCTGGCGGAGTTTCCGGCGAAGCAGCTGCACAACGGCTATTTCCTCTCGCAAGAGGGCGAGTGGGATTCGAACGGACAGGTGCTGTGGATCGCGGCGAGGTACGCGGCGATGACCGGGCAAGAGCTGGGAGCGGAGATGGAGGAGGCGCTGCGCAAGGGGGTGCGCTGGCTGGCAAAGAAGCGGCTGGAGAAGGACGAGCCGAAGGGGACGAAGGGGCTGCTACCGGCGGGCTTCAGCGCGGAGCATCTGGGGCCTAACGATTACTACTACTGGGATGACTTCTGGGCTTGGGGCGGGCTGAAGGCGATGGCGGAGTATTGGCGGAAGAAGGGCGGTATCGCGACGCGTGAGGCGGAGGAGTTAGGGAAGGAGTATGAGGCGAGCATCGAGGCGAGCCTGGCGGGGATTCCGGCGAAGCGCTCGCTGGGGGCGATGCCGGCGGCGCCGGGGCGGCGGATGGATGCGGGGGCGATCGGGTCGATGGTGGCGGACTATCCGCTGATGCTTTACCCGGCCGGTGAGACGCGGCTGATGAAGACGGTGGATTTCCTGATGGAGCGCTGCTTCCAGCAGGGGGGATTTTTCCAGGAGATGATCCACTCGGGGGTGAATGCTTATCTGACGCTGGACCTGGCGCAGACCCTCTTGCGGGCGGGTGATCCGAGGTTCGCGGATCTGATCCGGCGGGTGGCGGAGCTGGCGACGCCGACGGGGCAGTGGCCGGAGGCGATCCATCCGCTGACGCTGGGCGGTTGCATGGGCGACGGGCAGCATGGCTGGGCGGCGGCGGAGTGGGTGATGATGATCCGGAACTGCTTCGTGCGCGAGGAGGCGGAGGAGTTGGTGATTGGATCGGGGATTCTGAAGGAGTGGGGCGATGCTGGCTTCGGGCCGACGCTGACGGCGTGGGGACCGGTGTTGGTGCGGCTGGAGGGATCGCGGATTTTTGTGGAAGGGAAGTGGCGCGGGGCGGCTCCGTGGTTGAGGGTGGAGGTGCCGGGATTTGCGCCGGTACGGGCGGAAGGAACCCAGACGAATTTCGAATTGGAGGCGCGATGAGAGTGATGACGGAAATGCGGGTGGGGATGGAATCGATGCGCGAGCGAAGGCGCGTGCAATGCGGGTTGTTACCGGTGGCGCGGGGTGGGCGGGGGAGTGGTGGTCGGGGATCTGTGGGGGGGCCGTTGGGGAGGGGGACGACGTTTCCGGCACTGGACTTTTGCGGGTGTATAACGGTGGCTCCACACTCCTTGCCCCCCTTCAGGGGGCGTCTTCCGGCCTCGGCATACCACCCCGGGTTTCACCCGGGGCCATCTCCCGGGCGCCCCTTCGGGGCTCTGGAGGACGCTGTCTACCCCCGGCATTGCCCTGCGCCATCTTCCGACCGCCCCTCGGGGGCTCTGGAAGGTGAAGCCAGCGTGGCGGCGGAGAGGGTCCCGCGGGCTTTGCGGATAGCGCCGTTACGGTGCTGTGGGCCGTATGAGGAGTCCGGCCGCTTGGGACCATTCTGCGGGGCGGTGCCTCCGCGGTCCCAGGGGGGCCGTCCGTTGGCGGAACCGCTGGGAATTTTGACACCCCTCCCCTGCTTGCCCCCATGAGAATCGCGATGTTCACGAATACCTACCTGCCGCACGTGGGCGGGGTGGCGAGGTCGGTGTATACCTTGGAGGAGGCGTGCCGGCGGCAGGGGCACGAGGTGAAGGTGATCGCGCCGCAATTCGACGGGGCGGAGGAGTCGCCGGATGTGCTGCGGATGCCGGCGATCCAGAACTTCAACGGCAGCGATTTCTGCGTGCGGCTGCCGGTGCCGACGATGATCCGGGAGTTCATCGAGGACTTTGAGCCGGACATCATCCACAGCCACCATCCGTTTCTGTTAGGCGACTCGGCATTGCGCGAATCGTGGAAGATGCAGGTGCCGATCGTTTTCACGCATCACACGCTTTACGAACGCTACACGCATTACGTGCCGCTGGATTCACCGGCGCTGAAGCGGATGGCGATCCAGCTGGCGACGGAGTATTGCAACCTCTGCGACCGGGTGATCGCGCCGAGCGAAAGCATCGCGAGGCTGCTGCGGGACCGCGAGGTGACGGTGCCGATCAGCTGCATTCCCACGGGGATCGACACGGCGGGATTCGCGGCGGGCGATGGCGCGGCCTTCCGGAAGGAGGCGGGGATTCCTGAAAGCGCACGGGTGATCGGGCATGTGGGACGGCTGGCGAAGGAGAAGAATCTGATCTTCGTGGCGGAGGCGGTGGCGCTACGCTTGAAGGCGGATCCGGAAGCGGTCTTCCTGCTGGTGGGAGATGGCGATGCGCGCGCGGAGATGACGAAGATTCTCGAAGCGGCGGGCGGCGCGGGGCGGGTGTTTGCGGTGGGGAAGAAGTCGGGACGGGATCTGGCGAATGCGTATGCGGCGATGGACTGGTTTGTCTTCGCCTCCCAGACCGAAACGCAGGGGATCGTGCTGGCGGAGGCGATGGCTGCGGGCAATCCGGTGGTGGGGCTGGACGGCCCGGGGGTGCGGGAGATTTTGAAGGACGGCGAGAACGGGCTGCTGCTTGCGGGCGATGCGACGACGGAGGAATTCGCGGCGGCGCTTGAGCGCCTGATGACGGACGAGGAGCTCTACAAGCGATGTGCGGCGAGGGCGCGTGAAAGCGCGGAGGAGTATGAGACGGTGCATTGCGCGGACCGGATGATCCATACTTACCAGGAGACGATCGCGCGCTACGAGCGGCTGGCGGATGATGACCCGATGCCGTGGGATAAATTCATCGCGGGCGTGGGCGTGGAGTGGGAATTGCTTTCGGCAAAAGTCTCGGCCGCGACCGCCGCGGTGATCGTAACCCCAGCGACGGAGGCCAGCCTTGATTAGCAGCATCGCCGTACGCCTGAGGTGGCTGCGGAGGAGAATCAGCCGCACGCACTGGGTCGCGCTTTTGCTGGGGGTCAAGCGTCCCAGCGGGGAGACGGAGGAGCCCGGGCTGATCATGATCCAGATCGACGGGCTCTCGCGCACGCAGCTCGAGCGGGCGGTGCAGAGCGGGCGGATGCCCTTCCTGGCGCGGCTGATCAAGCGCGGGCATTTCACACTGGAGAATTTCTACTCTGGAATCCCGGCGACGACGCCGGCGGTGCAGGGAGAGATTTTCTACGGGGTGCGGGCGGCGGTGCCGGCCTTCCAGTTCCTGCACCGCAAATCGGGCAAGGTGCTGCGGATGTTCGAGGCGGAGTCGGCGGCGCTGATCGAGAAGGAGATGTTAGAGAAGTGTCCGGAGCCGCTTTTGAAGGACGGGCATGCCTACTCGAACATCTATCGCGCGGGGGCGATCCGCACGCGCTACTGCTCCCAGGATCTGGCACCGGACGAGCTGCTGCGGCGGCTGCATCCCTTCAAGAGCCTGCTGCTGATCCTGGTGTATCTGCCGAAGATCCTGCGGATGATCGGGCTGGCGGCGCTGGAGTTGTTCATCGCGCTGGGGGACGCGGTGAAGGGCTTGTATGAGAAGGAAAGTTTTTGGCAGGAGATCAAGTTCGTACCGGCGCGGGTGGTGGTGTGCGTGCTGGTGCGGGAGCTGATCCGCTTCCGCATCCTGTTAGACATTGAGCGGGGGACGCAGACGATCCACGGGAATTTCCTGGGCTACGACGAGCAGGCGCACCGCCGCGGGCCGGGCTCGGCATTCGCCCACTGGACGCTGAAGGGGATCGACCGGACGATCCGCGAAATCTACCGGGCCGGGCACGGATCGGCGCACCGCGACTACGAGCTGATGATCTATTCGGATCACGGGCAGGAGCACACCGAGCCATATGAGAAGCGGCATGGCCGGGAGCTGGATGCGGCCCTAACAGAAGTATTCGCGAGCGGGCCGCTGGCGGGCACGCCGCTGTGGATGAAGAAGATGCCGGAGCTGGTGGGCAGCACGCTCGACCGCTGCCGCGCGATGATGGGCAGGGCACCGGTGAGCGTGACGACCGGCGGGGAGCCGGATCCGGCGCAGCAGATCCTGGTGGCGGCGATGGGGCCGATCGGGCATTTGTATTTCCCGAAGCTGCCAGATGCCGCGGCGATGGAAGCTTATGCGCGGGCACTGGTGGCGAAGGCGGGGATTCCGCTGGTGCTGCTGAAGCAGGACGACGGGACGGTGAAGGTGTGGAATGGGCGGGGGGAATGGGCGCTGCCGCGGGACCGTGCGGAGGTCCTGGGTCCGGAGCATCCTTTCCTGGATGAGGCGACGGAGGATTTCGTGAAGCTGTGCTTCCACGAGAATGCCGGGGACATCGTCTTCAGTGGCTGGGATCCGCAGGGACGGCCGATGTCCTTCCCGCTGGAGAATGGAGCGCATTGCGGGCCGGGGTATGAGGAGACGCGGGGATTCCTGCTGGTGCCGGACCGGATCCGCCGCTGGCACGTCTCGCACCTGGCACGGACGGGCGACCGGGTGCGTGGCGAGGATCTGCGGAAGATCGCGATGCACTATCTGGGGCGCGATGGCGGGGTGCGCGAGGAACGGGTGGCGGAGTACAAGAAGCGGGAGCGCGAGCTGCCGCTGCGGGTGATGACCTACAACATCCACAGCTGCCGCGGGACCGATGGCAAGCTGCGGCCGGAGCGGATCGCGCGGGTGATCAATCACTACGATCCCGATGTGGTGGCGGTGCAGGAGGTGGATGCGCACCGGCCGCGCAGCGGGGGGCATGACCAGGGGCAATTGATCGCGGACCACCTGCGGATGAGCCATGTCTTCCACGCGATGCTGGAGGAAGAGACGGAGCGCTACGGGATCGCGATCTTCTCGCGCTATCCCTTCCAAATCGTCAAGCAGGGGCTGCTGACGCCGCCGGATCGCGGCTTCATGCGCGAGGGCCGCGGGGCGATCTGGGTGAAGATGGAGATCGAAGGCCACGCGCCATTCCACTTCGTGAACACGCATTTCGGGCTCGGGCGGGCGGAGCGGCACGCGCAGGCGGACGAGCTGTTAGGGAAAGACTGGCTCGGCGGGATCCCGGCGGACGAAGCGGTGCTGCTGTGCGGGGATTTCAACTCCGGGCCGCGTTCGAAGGTCTTTCGAAAGCTGGCGGGGAAGCTGGGGGATGCGCAGCGGCTGGTGAAGGATCACCGCCCGCTGGCGACCTTTCCGTCGGTCTCGCCGATGCTGCGGCTGGATCATGTTTTCGCGAGCCGGCATTTCACCGTGGAAAGCGTCGAGAGGACGCTGACGCCGACTTCGATCGCGGCATCGGATCACCTTCCCCTGTGCGTGGAGCTCACGCTGCATCCCATCCCCCTGCCCCTTCATGAATAGCGTTGTCTTGATCCGGAAACATCGGGGAAAGTTGGTATCGGCGGCGTTGCTGCTGGCGCTGGCGGGATGGGTGGTGTGGGCGCATCGCGGGGATCTGAGCCGGGAGAATCTGGTGGCGCGGGGGCAGGAATTGCACGCGGCGTGGTTCATCGCCGCATTCTTCATCCTGCCGGTGCTGGGGTTTCCGGTCAGCATCCTGCTGTTCCTGGCCGGGGTGCGGTTCGGTTTGGGGGGAGGGATGGCTCTGGCGGCGGGCGGGACCTTCTTCCATCACTTCGCGGCATACCGCATCGCGCATGGATGGTTTCGCGACGGGGTGCGGCGGCGCTTGGAGAATGCGGGGCGGAGCATTCCGCCGATGAAGGAGGGCAAGGCGGCGTGGGTGACGGCACTCTTCGCGGCGATCCACGGTCCGCCGTATGCGGCGAAGCTGTATCTGCTGGCAATGACGGATGTGCCCCTGAAGATCTACCTGGGAGTGGGCGCGCCGATCTACATTCTCTTTTGCCTGGTGCCGGTGGGGGCCGGGAGCGCGGTGATGGATTTCAACCCGAAGTGGCTGTATGCGCTCACGATCGTGAGCGTGGCGTTTTTGCTGGGGGGGTGGTGGCTGAAGAGGCGGTACGGGGAGGCATTTGCGAAGGGGGATTAAACGGCTCGCCCGCGGCCGTTGCCGGCCGCGGGCTTCGATTCGTTAACCCTCCGTGACACCAATCACGGTTCTACCATGAAGCGGGCCTTTTGCGATCCTCCCAAACCGCGGAGGCCCATCGGTCGCGGAATCGGATGAGACACTATCGTCCTGTTAGAGTGGAAATACAAATCGGGGGAGGCCGGGTTTCTACTTAGGGAGGTGCCGCCAGGCCGTGCGCATCGCATCCAACAGGGGATGCAAAACGCGGTGGCGCTCAGTGGGCGCGGTGCGGTTTCCCTTCTTTTTTGAACTGCGGATCGTGACGATGGTCCCTGCCGTTTTCGATCATAGGAGCGCAGGAACCCATGGCCAGCAATAGGATCAGGGCCGCCGTCCGCATCGCCGTGAAGTTTGTCATGGGAAAGTATGAGCGCTTGGCGTGCCGCTGGCACAGGGCTTGCGAAAATACTCCGGATCCTGCCGGGCTTCTGCGCCCGGCCGAACACCGAAACCAACCGACGACTACCATGAAAACCATTACCAAAGTATTCGGTCTGGCGGCTCTTTTGACTTGGAGCGCGGACGCCCAGGTCACGGAAACCACCGAGACCAAGGACACTACCGAGCACGCCGACGGCAGCGTGACGGAGTCGACCACGACAACCACCCGCACTTTCGAGCCGGCGCTGCGGACAAAGGTCGTGAAGTACTTCGACACTTACAAAACCGAGAAATATGGCCTCCCGCCGGAGATCGTCACTTCGGTGAAGGTGAAGGAAGTGCCCGCGACCTGGCGGACAAGCGCCATCGCGCCGGGCGTGATCGTCACCGAAAAGGAACGACCGTATCTGGTCGCGGCACCGCCAACTTTGGTAAAGCTGCTGCCGGCCGCGGAGGAACGAAAAGTGCGATACTACGTCGCCGGTGGTAACGTGGTTGCGGTGGACCAGGAGTACAAGGTGGTGGACTCGATCCACATCCCTTCGATCAAGTATACCGTCGAAGAGTAAGCTCTGTTAACAGGGGGCGGCGGGCACGGTCTCGGGACGGTGCCCGCCGTCGTCTTTTAATGCGGGATGCGAAGTGTGGGGGCAGATTGCAATGGGTGGCGGCGGAGAAAGACGGCGAGGCGGGCCGTTGCGCCCTACTTTCGCGGGCGGCACGCGGCGTGCAAAGGAGGATGGCTATGGCACGCTCGATCTGGAAAGGGTCCATCGCCTTCGGCCTGGTGAACATCCCGGTGGGGCTGACGAGTGCGGAGGGTCGCCCGGACATCCAGCTCCACATGGTGGATAGCAAGAATCACGCGCGGATCCGCTACGAGCGGGTGAACGCGGATTCGGGAGAGGAAGTGCCCTGGGACCGGATGGTCCGCGGCTACGAGCACGAGGAGGGGCAATTCATCCTGCTCACCGACAAGGAGCTGGAAGCGGTCGAGCCCAAGCTGACGAAGACGATCGAGATCACCGAGTTCGTGAAGCTCGACGAGATTGATCCGCTGCTCTTCGACAAGCCCTACTACCTGGAGCCTGACAAGCGCGGGCGGAAGGCCTATGCGCTGCTGCGCGAGGCGCTGCGCAAATCGGGGAAGGCGGGGATCTCGCGGGTGGTGATCCGGACCCGCGAGTACCTTTCGGCGATGTTTGTCCGGGACGATGTGCTGGTGCTGATGCTTCTGAGGTTTCCGCAGGAACTCAAAGCTTCGTCGAAGCTCGAGCTGCCGTCATCGGGAGACAAGGAGTGGCAGCCGGTCAAGCGCGAGCTGGAGCTGGCCGAACGCTTGATCAGCGAGATGAGCGAGAAGTGGAACCCGAAGAATTACCACGATGAGTACCGCGAATCGCTGATGGATTACATCGAGAAGAAGATCCGCACCGGCGAGACGGTCGAGGACGTGAAGGAAGGCGATGAGGAGAAGGCCGGCAAGGGCAAGAGCAACGTCGTCGACCTGGCCGCCTACCTCGAGCAGAGCATCGGCAAGAAGCCGGCGGCATCGAAGACTGCCGCGAAGAAAACCGCGGCGAAGAAGGCCGCCAAGAAAGCCGCGAAACATGCCAAAAAGCCCGCCGCCAAAAAAGCCCGCTCCGCTTGAGAAGTATCGCGGGAAGCGCAACTTCAAGGCCACTCCCGAGCCTGCGCCGAGGCGTGGCAAGGAGCGGGGAAACATGTTCGTGGTGCAGGAGCATCACGCGCGTTCGCACCACTACGACTTCCGGCTGGAGATGGATGGCGTGCTGGTGAGCTGGGCGGTGCCGAAGGGAATTCCCGAAGACACCGGGGCCAACCGCCTGGCGGTGCATGTCGAGGATCACCCGGTGGAATACGGCAGCTTCGAGGGCGAGATCCCGGCGGGGAACTACGGTGCGGGGCAGGTGGCGATCTGGGACAGCGGCGAATGGGAACCGCTGGAGAAAACCTGGAAGCGGGAGTTCGCCAAGGGGAAGCTCAAGTTCATCCTGCATGGGAAGCGACTCGACGGGCCCTATCTGCTGGCGCGGATGAAGGAGGAGCCGAACTGGCTTTTGAAGAAGCTGGATCCGGCGACGCATCCAACCGGGACAGTTCCCGAGCCGGAGAGCGAAGCCGCGGGCTTCGTGGCACCCCAACTTGCGCGGCCGGTGCCGACGGTGCCGCAGGGCAAGGAGTGGCTGCACGAACTCAAGTACGATGGCTATCGCTTGATCGCGGTGCGGCGGAAGGGAAAGGTCCAGCTTTTCACGCGCAAGGAACTCGATTGGACGGATCGCTTCGCAGCGGTGGCGAAGCGGCTTGAAAAATTGAAGGGCGGGGACTTCGTGCTGGATGGCGAGGCGGTGGTCTACGACGACAAGGGGCGGACGAGTTTCGGCGGGCTGCAGGAAGCGCTGAAAGGAAAGGGCGAGGAGATCGTTTTCGTGGCTTTCGACATTCTGAATGCAGAGGGCAAGAACCTGCGGGATCTGCCGCTGCGCCAACGCTTGGAACATCTGGCGAAGGTGGTGCCAGCGGGCAAGGGTCCGATCCGGCGCTCGGATACCTGGGAGGCGGACGGGGGCGAGGATCTTTTCCAGCAGGCCTGCAAGCTGGGTCTGGAGGGCATCATCAGCAAACACGCTGAGGCGCGTTACTTTCCGGAAAGCCGGCGGGATTGGGTGAAGTCGAAGTGCCGGCCGCGTCAGGAATTCGTGATTTGCGGTTACACGCCGCCGCGGAATTCCTGTCCGGCATTCGGAGCGCTAGGTACTAGGTTCCTACGAGAACGGCAAGCTGGTGCCGCGCGGCAAGGTCGGCACGGGATTCACCGAGGACAAGCGCCGCGCGCTGCTCAAGCAGATGGAGAAACGCAAGAGCGAGCTCGCGCCCTTCGAGGCGGAGCGCGGCGTTACCTGGGTCCGGCCCGAGCTGGTGGCGGAGATCGAATTCGCGGAGATCACGCGGGATGGCTCGATCCGCCAGGGGAGCTTCGTTTCATTGAGGGAAGACAAGAGTGCGGATGAGGTGCATCTTGATGCCGTGGAACAGGCTTCGATTGGCAGCGACGAATCGATCGTGAAGGGCATCGAGATCACGCATCCGGAGAGGATCGTGTTTCCCGCGGACGGCATCCCGAAGCTGGAGGTGGCGCGCTTCTACGAGCGGGTGGGCGAGTTGATGATGCCGTATCTCGAGGGACGGCCGCTGGCCTTGCTGCGGGCTCCGGACGGGATCGGTGGATCGACCTTTTTCCAAAAGAGCTTCAAGGACCACGTGCCGCCGAAGGTGAAGATGAAGACGCTCGATGACGGCAGCGAGGTGATCCACATCAGCTCCCTGGAAGGCTTGATCTCGCTGGTGCAATTCGGAGTGCTGGAGATCCATCCGTGGGGTGCGGCGCTGTCGAATATCGAGAAGCCGGACGTGCTGGTGTGGGACCTCGATCCGGACAAGACGGTGCCGTGGGAAGAGGTGAAGGGCGCGGCTTTCCTGCTGCGGGATTTCCTCGGGGGGCACGGGCTCGAGACGCAGGTGAAGACCTCGGGCGGCAAGGGACTGCACGTGATGCTTTACCTGAAGAGGATGCACGGGTGGGAGGCAATGAAGCCATTCACCAAGGCGGTGGCGGCGGCCGTGGCGCAGCAGAATCCGCAGCGCTTCACGATCACCGCAAGCATGGCGAAGCGTGGCGGGAAAATTTACATCGATTGGTTGCGCAACGGACGCGGGGCGACATGCATCGCGCCTTGGGGGCTGCGGGCGCGGGACGGGGCGGCGGTTTCGACGCCGCTGGATTGGGATGATCTGGCGAAGCTGGATGCGCGGGGGTTTACGATGCGGGAGCCGTTCAAGCTGCCGGGGGATTGGAAGGGGATCGCGCCGCAGGCGGTGTCGAAGAAGCTGTTGAAGGAGCTGGGGGTGGGGTGAGACTGAGCCGGGATTCCGATCGTTTAAAGGGGATCCGCCGATACCCGCACGTGCCCCGAAGGCCCCCCCCTCCCAGATGCTCGCCGCATTGGTGGAAGGGAGACGTCGTGATCCATCGGCGAACCTGACGCGGTCGCCCTGTGGAGAACCTCGCCAGCTTTCAAGGAGCCAGCGCCACCCGCAGCCGCACGTATCGCGGACCTGCCGGTATCGCGGTATTCAGGCGGATCGTCAGCTCTTCCCGGCCATCCCCAAGCGGAGTGCTGCCGGTGGTGGTGAACTGAAGCGGGTCTCCGTTCCAATCGTCGAGGTCCGACGAACTCTGCGGCGTGTAGTTCACACCGCCTGAGACGGGGAGCCGGGTGAAGGTGAAGGTGAAGAACCGGTCGGCCCCGACCGTGCCGAGCCCGCCTGTTGGCAGCCCCGCCGTCCCCGCGGACCTCGGCAGCCTGCCGAGCGCGTATTCGAGCAGGTTCGGGGTCCCATCCTGATCGGGATCGGCATTGCCACCGCTGATGAGCAGGTTGTTCCGCTCCAGCGCGCTGAAGTGAAGGCTCCGCCACGCCTCATACGCCGCCGAAGGATGGCCTTGGAAAGTGTAGGGAACCCCGCCGGCCGGCAGCAACGTGCCCGGTGAGGTCGGCCGGTCATCCTGCAGCATCAGCCGTAGCGTGGCATCCGCGAAGACCGGCAGCGCATCGGTATAAGCCGCCGAGCGTGAAATGCGGAATTCCCATTCGGTCCCCGCACCCGCAATCAACCAGTCGAGCCCGCTTGCCGTGCCCTCGTTGAAGCCCCCTCCCCTCTGGTCGTAGCCGGTGCCGCCCTGAATCATCAGTGCGGAGCCGATGGTGCTTCCGGTAGGATGGTAGCCGGTCGCGGGATTGTTATCAGCATCGACGAACACGTTGCTCTGGAACTCCGAGAAAGGCGGCGCGGCCGGCGCAGCGTGCAAGGTGAAGCGACCGTAGAGATACTCCGCATCATTCGCCAGTTGCAGTGTTGCCCAATCAATCTCCGACCCCGAAGCCTCCCGGCTTGCCCGCACCGGAATGCCAGTCCAATCGCTGAAGCTCCCATCCACCGCGATCGCAGCGTAGTTGCCCGCGGCCGGAGCGCCGGCGAAGGCATAATCGACCGCCCCCGCGAACTCCGTTGCGCCGCCATCGCTCCACACCGCCAGCTTGATCGTGTTGTTCGGGAAGACCGCTTGCTCGGGACCTCCACCCACCGAGTAAGTCGCATTCCGCGCGATCCGGTATTCCTGAATGCTCGTGTTCGAAGCATAAGGCGCGATTCCACCCGCACCGTTGGTGAAGCTGGCACCGATGTTATAGTTCCCCGCGGCCTGGGCGAAGGGAAAGTCGTTCTGCCAACTCACCTCCGCCCCCACCTGGCCGAGGGTGTAGATGTCGAAGCCCGTGCCCGTGTTCGCGTCGTTATCCACGGACAGGAAGATGCTTGGCGAACCATTCAGCGTATTGGTGTCCACCGGACCGTTGTATTGGACCAGCACGTAGAGGTAGTCCGCGTCGTTCGCCACCTTCAGGGCAGCGATGTCCGGCGTGCCATCGCCCAGCGCGTCCAGCTTGCTATCCGGAATTTCGGCCCAGTCGGCGGCGTTGCCATCCACGCTGATCGGCGCGTAGTGTGAGGTCGGCGGCGGCGGCGGCGGGGAGGCCGCGAAGTCGAGGAGGATGCCCGCGCTCGTGTCACCACGATTGTCCTGGAGGGCCAAGCGGATCGTATTGCCGCTGAAAATCGGACCGCCGCCATTGGCGAAGGTCGCGTTTCGGGAGAGGCGCAGCTCGAAGGCGGTGCCCGGTCCGGCGGGCGAGAGCGACCAGGCGATTCCATTGACCCCGCCCTCGTTGAATCCGCCGCCGCGCTGGTCGTAGGCGGAGCCGCTCTCGATCATCACTTCCGAGCCGATGTTCGCCCCGTTGACCGGCATCCCGGTGGCCGGATTGTTATCCGTGTCGAGGAAGAGGTGGCTTTCCCAGTCGATGAACGGCGAAGCCGCCGCATGCAGGGTGAAGCGGACGTAGAGGTAGTTCGCATCGTTGGCCACCTGCACGTCGGCGAAATCGACGGGAGCACTGGCGTCCACGGGATCGTTCGAAAGGACCGGCACCCCATCCCAATCGACGAAGCTCCCGTCGATGCTCACCACACGATAAGTCGAAGGATTCGGCTGCGGCGTCCCGGCTAGAACCACGGCATTCGTGTCCTCATGTCCCAGCGCGTCCTCGGCACGGATTGCGAAGCGATACTCCGTCCCGTTGGTCAGGCTACCGAGCGTGTATTCGTAGGGGAAGCGCCCCGCCCCGCTGCCGCTGCGATAGCTGTCGGGAATCGCGGGAGCGATGTTCGCCAGCTTGGTCGCCGTGGCGAAATTCAGCACCGCATCCGTAGTGTAGTAGAGGTGATACTTGACCGGCCCCGTCTGGTCCCGGGCGACGTCCCAGCGGACCTTCGCGAAGCCGCTTCCCGTGACCACCTCCTGCACGCCCGTGCGCGGTGCCGGTGGCTGGTTGCCGGGCGTCCCCGGATCGGAATCCCCGCCGGCGGCGGCCGTGCTGTCCCATGTGGGGGCCGTGACATCGGGGTTCGCGGCATTCCAGGTCGCGGCCTGGGTGTTGAAGGGCAGGACATTGAGCGCCGGATTGGTCCGGTAGAGCATCCAGCCCTGGTCGCGCTGGGATTCGATGAAGTCCTGCGCGGCCACCCCGGGAGCTTCACCAGACGCGGTGTAGCCGAGGCTGACCACCGTGAACCCGTCCGGGCGGCTTGCCTCCGCATTGATCTTCGGCGCGAAGTTGAACTTGTTGTCCGCGAAGAAAGCCGTCGCCGCGCCCGATCCGCTACTATCCGTGTAGTAGCTCTCGAACATCAGCATGTCGATGTAAGGACGCAGCGTGTAGGCGTAGTTCTTCAGGTTCGGGTTGTAGAAGAAGACCCCGCGGTTCGCCATCAGCAGCTTGGCCGGATTGTCGTCGCTGATCTTCTTGACCAGGGCGCGGTACGCCGGGGTCGTCCACTCGAAGAAAGTCGCGCCGAAGCTGTTAGGTGCCGGGGTATCGAGCGTGTCCAGGAAGAGCCCGTCGCAGCCGTAGCCGTTCCCGGTAGTGGTGGTCAGCAGCTCCTGAATCCCGGCCCGCCCGTCGCTCGCCTTCGTCTTGGTCTTCAGGATCTCATACCAGGCCGGATCGCCGGGATTCACGTAGTAGCCGCCGAAGATTGCGTTCCGGTCCGGCTGGCCGTCGTGGTCGTTGTCATCGAGGTAGTAGGACGCGAAGCCGTTGCCACCGGGGGAGGCCAGCCCCAGCGGGGCGACACCGGCCAGCGGGCTCTCGTAGGAAGGGCGCGGATCGATCCGCGGGCCATCGCCATCCGCCACGAAGGGCGCACCCGGCCGGTCGTCTTCACCCACCGAGATGTAGGCCAGCACCTTCACATCATCGGCATTCCCGGCGACGCCATCCGGCCCCGAACGGATCGTGGCGATGCCGGCCGCGGTGATGTTGCTCGCGCTCGGGTGGAGGATCACCAGCTTGTAGCTGGTGCGCGCTTGCCCGATGAGCGTGCTCGTCCAGTCCCCGTAGTGGATGAGGTAGGGCGTGCTGGTATTGAACCCCGGCACCGGGCCGCGCTGGGCCGTGCAGGGGAGGAGGAGGGTGCCATGGGCGAGGAGGGAGACACAGGCGAATCGGCGTGGTAAGTTCATGATTTCGCGAATAAACAAGCGTCAGGTGACAGACATCACCTAGGGAAAGGAAGGGGATTCGGATGCCCGACACTTTTCGTGTCAGACTTCGCCAGATCCCGGTATTGGATCATGAGGCGACTCCATGCCTCACGGCAAACACCGATCGATGGACCCGGAAAAACTCGGCGAGATAGCAGACGGCAGCGACTCCGCTTCGGAGATCGCGGCGGAGATCCGTCTCTTCCAAGCGGGTTTGAAGGAGTATGTCGCCGGCCTGCTGGGCGGCGCGGACGGTGTGGAAGACCTGGTGCAGGAAACCAACCTCTTCCTCTGGGAGCAGCGCGGGGAGTTCGTGCGCGGCTCGAATTTCCGGGCATGGGCGAAGCGGGTGGCCTGGTTCAAGGTGATGGCCGAGCGGCGTGACCGCTTGCGGGAAGGACGCGTGGCCTTCAGCGAATCGATGCTCGAGCAACTGGCCTCCCGCGCCGAGGAGCGCATGCCCCAGTCCGACCTTCGGCTTGAAGCACTCCGCCGCTGCCTCTCGCGTTCCCGCCCGCAGGATCGCAAGATCCTGGAGTGGAAGTACTCGCGCCGCGCTTCCCTCACCGAGCTGGCGGATGCGCACGGCTGCGCGCCGAACGCGATGCACAAGATGATTTCCCGCCTGCGGCTCGCGCTGCGGCACTGCGTGGAGAAGCAACTGGCGGAGGACCTTTCATGATGAAGTGGCAAGCGGATGGTGAACTGAGACGTCTGGTCGACGGCATGCTGGATGGCAGCTTGTCGCGCACCGATGTGGCCAGGCTGGAGGAAAGGATGGAGGCCGATCCGCGCGCGATGGAGTATTACCTTTCGCTCGCCGGACAGGAGTCCCTCTTGGCGGAGCTGTGCGCCGGGGAACGAGACCTGCCGCTTCCGATGCCGGTCAAAAAACGGCCGCGCTTCCATTGGGCCGCAGCCGCCGCGCTGATCGCGGCGGCCATCGCGACCGCAGTGGTTATGAAAAGGAACCCGCGTTCCGAAGCGCCTTCCGTGGCCAAGACAGGTCCGGAGGCCCGCCTGTCCAGCGAGGTTGGCGCCGCCTGGAACGGCCAGCACCTCTCGCCCGGCGCAGCGCTCGGCACCGGCAGCGTGCTCGCCATTTCCTCCGGCTTGGCGGAATTGACCCACCGCTCGGGAACCCGGCTTCTGATCGAAGGCCCGGCCTCCTACGAAGTCACCGGTCCCAATGCCGGCCGCCTGAAGCATGGCAAGCTGGTGGCCGAGGTCCCTCCCGGTGCCGAGGGCTACGTCGTCGAATACGCCGAGGGCCGGGTGGTCGATCTCGGCACCGAGTTCGCGATCTCGGCCCCCGCGGACGGAGGACACACCGAGGTTGGAGTCTTCCGCGGCGAGGTGCGGGTGCAGCAGGAGAACGAAACCTTCGAGCAGGGTGCCGCGCTCTACGCCGGCCACGCGGTGCGCACCGGCGCTGGATCCGCGACCCGCCTGCGCTCGATCCCCTTCGACCAGGATTCCTTCATCCGCCAGATCCCCTCCCACGAGTATCCATGGTTCTACCACGGCGGGGAGGCCCCGATGGAGTGGGATGTCAGCCAGCTCGTCTGGTCCGCAGGCAACTACCTGGCCGTGATGAAGTGGATGAACGGCCCGCAAGCCCTGGTCCTGCAGAAGGTGGAGCTGCTCCTCGACGGCCAGGTCGTCGGTAGCGACGAACATCCCTGCAGCGTCGGCCACCTGACCAGCACGCTGGGCAACGTCTATCAACTGAAGGTCGGGCCCGGCGCCTGGAAGCGCGGCCGCTGGACCCTGCGCGCCTGGCCCTTCGAGGCCGCGGAGGGCGGGCATAGCGAGGGCATCCTGATGTTCGAGGACGGCGCCCTGCTCAACTCCGAGCCCGGGGATTTCAGCGGCCCCTGGGACTACGTTCACGATGGCAACCGCTACCGGCGCCTCTTCAACCCCGACGGCACCTGCTCGCTGTGGATCAATGACACGCCGTCCGACTACTTCAAGGACGCGGCCTGGGAACTCCGGGGCGGCATCCTGCAGGTGAACTTCCCCGCCTCCGACGTGGCCGAAGAACACCTGCTGCGGGACGGCAATAGCCTGCTCTTCATCAACCAACCGTACCGCAACGCCCGACGGGGGAAGTGACCCGAGACTCCATCGCCGCGCTTCCAGGGACACCGCTTCTACTGCCAAAGCCTCCACATTGCGGCTTGGAGTTACCCTCGCGGTAATCTAACCAATTCACCCCAGTGAGGATTTTCCTGCTGGTGTGGGTTTGCCTTTGGAGCGGCGTCTTGGCCGAAGACTCGCCCTATCTGGTGAAGTCGTGGACGACCGCCGACGGGCTGCCCCAGAACACGGTGGAGGCGATCGCGCAGACCTCCGATGGCTACATCTGGGCGGGAACCCGGGGCGGCTTGGCGCGCTTCGATGGCGTCCAATTCACCTCCTACGGTCTCGCCGATGGCCTGAAGAGTGTCTACATCGTGGACCTGCTCGAGGACGGCGGAAGCGGCCTGTGGATCGCCACCGCCGGGGGCGGGCTCAGTCACTATCAGGAGGGTGCCATCACGACCCTGACGACGACCGAGGGACTCGCGCAAAACACGGTGCTGGCACTGGCCAAGACCCGGGACGGCAGCTTGTGGGTGGGCGGCAGCCGCGGTCTCCAGCGCCTCGAGTCGGGGCGCTTCACCATGATCGGCGAGGCCGAAGGATTGGCACCGGGAGTCGTGAGCGGACTCGCCACGGATCGGGACGGAGTGTTGTGGGTCGCCACCGATCACAACCTCTACCGGATGAGGGAAGGCCGCTTCGAGGCGGTCCCGGGACCGGGTGGAACGCTTCTCCTGATGCCCTACCTGCTGGCGGATCGCGAAGGATTCCTGTGGGCCAGCATCGGAAACGGCAGGATCCTCCGCTACCGGGAGGGTGCTTGGGCGGAGTTCAACCAGGAGCAGGGCGTGCCCTTCCAAGTTGTCTATAGCCTCACGGAAGGCGCGGATGGGGCGATCTGGGCGGGCTCCGGGGAGAGCGGGCTCCACGTCTTGCGCGATGGCCGTTTCCAGCCGGTGGCCGGGAACGGGGAACTGGATCCCGCGGTACGGGAGGTGAAAACAAGCCGCGACGGAATCATCTGGGTGGGGACACGCGCGGGCGGACTGAGCCGCGTGACGCCGCGCTTGCTCGATTCGTATGCAGTGGGCGAACCGGGGCGGCAGGGCCAGGTCAACGGCCTGAGCGAAGACCCGGACGGCCAGCTCTGGGTGACCACCTATGGAGGCGGCCTCTTCCACGGGCCCAAGGACGGCTTGAAGGGCCTCCCGGGAGGGGTGACCCCGGGGAATCCCTTCCTGCACTCCGGATTGAGGATGCGCAACGGCGACTCCTGGTTCCTCGGCCCCGGGCAACTCCTGAAGAAGAGAGCGGGCGAAGACCTGCCTCAACAGATCCCGGCAAAAACAGAGTCGTGGATATCAGCCCGCGAAGATGAAGCAGGGACGCTCTGGCTGGGGACCGCCGGCGGCGAGTTGTGGCGAGTGGCGGGCGATGTCCCCGATGCGGTGGAGGGCGGGTCATTCGGCGCGCCGATCGTTTCGCTGGCCAGCGAAGGTCAGGCGCTCTGGCTCACCACCTTCGGCAAGGGTTTGTTCCGCTGGGAAGCCGGGCAGTCGCGGCACTGGGGGGTGGAGGAAGGACTCCCCACCGCCATGCTGCAGGCCCTGCATCGCGATGCCGCGGGCACGCTCTGGATCGGGACCGCGGGCGGCGGCCTGGCGTGGTTGAGGGACGGGGAGATCCGTTCGATCGATGCCCGGCAGGGGCTCGGTGACAATTCCATCGTGCAGATTCTCGAAGACGATGGCGGCCACCTCTGGCTCGGCTGCCATCGCGGGATCTTCCGCGTGACGAAGCGCGAGATCGAGGATGTGGCGGCAGGCCGGACGGATGCGGTGCACCCGCTGGCTCTGGACGAAGCCGACGGGATGCCGGTGGCGGGATGCACGGGCGGCTATTCGCCGGCGGGATTGCGGACGCGGGACGGCACCCTGCTCTTCCCGACGGTGAGCGGTCTGGTGGAAGTGGATCCGAAACGCTTCCAGGAAGAGAATGCCCCGCCGGTGCTGCTGATCGAAGACGTGCTGTTGAACGGCAGCCGCATCGGCAGCAGGAGCGATGGATTCGTCGTGCCGCCGGGCCCGCGGGAGTTGGAGATCCGCTACACGGCGTTCGCATATTCCAAGCCCTCCAAGATCCGCTTCCGCTACCGCCTCGAAGGCCTCGACAAGGGCTGGACCGAAGCCGGCAGCCTGCGCTCCGCGCGATTTCCCCTGCTCCCCCCGGGCACTTACCGCTTCCTGGTGAGCGCCGCGAATCCCGACGGACGGTGGTCCGGGCCGGTCAGCGGCGTGAGCTTCACGGTGAAGCCGTTCTTCTGGCAGACCCCTTGGTTCCGCGCGGGCATGGTGGCGCTGCTGATGACCACCGGGGGCCTGCTCGCCGCCTGGCGTTCCCGCTCCCGGCTGCGCCGCTCCCAGGAGCGCGAGCAACTGGCGCGGGCGGAAGCCGAGTCCCAGCAGCATCTCAATGAAGTGGCGCACCTGACCCGGGTGGCCACGCTGGGGGAACTCTCATCCGCCCTGGCGCATGAACTGAATCAACCGCTCGCTGCCATCCTCGGGAATGCCCAGGTGGCGCGCCGCGACTTGCGGGACGGCCCGCCGGATCTGACCGAGACCGCCGCAATTCTCGACGACATCGCGGACGATGCGAAGCGGGCCGGCGGCATCATCCACGGGATGCGCGCGATGTTCAAGAAGGAGGCTGCCCCGGAGCCGCAGGCGGTGGATCTGAACGAAGCGGTGACCCAGACGATGGGCTTGCTGCACAGCGAGATCGTGGGACGGAAGGTGAAGATGGACCTGCATTTGAGTGAGAACCTGCCCCCTGCCCAAGCGGGACGCGTGGAGATCCAGCAGGTGCTGATCAATCTGGTCCTGAACGCCCTCGATGCGATGAATGGCAGCCCGGAAGGCGGGCGGATCGTGGTCGTCACGAGCTTGCAGGACGTCGACAAAATCGAACTAAGCGTACATGATGGCGGCCCGGGAATCCCGCCGGAAATGATAGATCGCCTGTTCGAACCTTTCGTATCCACGAAGCATGGAGGCTTAGGCTTGGGCCTTGCGATCAGCCGAGGCATCGCCGGGAGATTCCACGGTAAGTTGTTGGCAGAGAATCACCCGGAAGGCGGGGCAGTATTCAGGCTCATACTACCAATTTCGGACACATGAGATATGCCTTGGCAAGCGGCGGGTGTGTGTTGCAGACTGCAACAGTCGCGCCATGATCGAGGATCTGTCAGCACCTACTGTCTATATCGTCGATGACGAGGCATCCGTATGCCGCTGCCTCGCGCGGATGGTGCGGCAGGCGCGTTTGGAAGCGCGGACCTTCTCCTCGGCGGAGGAGTTCCTCGCGGCGCGGCCTGCGCCTTGGCCGCATGCGGCATGCTTGATTCTCGATTTGCAGATGCCCGGGTTGGGCGGCTTGGAATTGCAGCAGGCACTCGCCTCCGATCTCGCTCCCTGTCCCGTCATCTTCATCAGCGGCAATGGTGATATTCCCTCGACCGTGCAGGCGATGCGCCAGGGTGCGGTGACCTTCCTGACGAAACCTTTCGATGACCAAGACCTCTTGAAGGCGGTCCGCGATGCCATCGAGACCCATCGCACCCTGATCGAATCCACTTCCCAAGTCCAGTTGCTGCGCCGCCAGATCGACTCGCTCACCGAGCGTGAGCGCGAGGTGATGGCGTGGGTCATTTCCGGTGCCTTGAACAAGCAGATCGCGGACGAACTCGGCATCGCGGAGCAGACCGTGAAGGTCCACCGCGGCCGGGTGATGGAAAAGATGCATGTCGTCTCCGTGGCGCAATTGGTGCGGATCAGCGTTGCCGCCGGTTTCGAAGCGGCATTGAAGCAAGGGGTCTAACAACTTCCACGATGAAGGTCCGGCAATTCGCGAAGTATCTAACAATCCTCACGGGGATCCTGCCGCTCTCCGGGTGCATCACCGAACGAACGGTCACCCAAGGCGGCCAAAAGGTGGAACAAGGCTTGGTCGTCAAACGCCCGCTCAAGGAAGCTTTGGAAAACTCCCGGTGATGTGAAAGAGTGGCTGGACGCTGGCCTGCCTTCCTTGCCGCCTAAGGTCCAATGCCTTTAAGGATCTGCCTTCCGCGGCTCCGCCGCCGTGGACTGCGCGCAGCCTGCTGCCGCTGTCCCGATGCAGCCTGCTGCGAGGGGCGCTGCAAAGGCGAAGCACGGGGAATGACGAGCCGCGGACGAAACGAGATACGGAATACTCCCGTGCTTCACGGCAGCAGACTGCCTGCCTACAGCGGCAGCGGGCTGCACGCAGTCCACGGTCGCTACGCGACTGCCGTTTTTGGACATGCGCCGGCGAATCCTTACAGGTATTGGTCTACAGCCGTCCCGGCAGCCTCATCAAGTCCCCCGCCAGCTCGCTGCTGCGTACGAAGTGACAGCGCGGCATCGCCCCGGGCCTCTCCCGGCAGATGACCACCGCGGACGCCTCGATCCCCGCCCGGTTCAGCCGCATCAGCAAGCGCGCCCGGGCCTTCGACCAGCCGGCGAATACGCACAGGCAGCCCGCCAGATCGTCCGAGTGCCGCTGCACCAGCCGCGCCAGCGAATCGTAATCCTCCCTCGGCCCGACCTCGACCCCGGCCAGCACCTCCAGCAGGGTCTCCGCCCGCGCGATTCCCTGCCCCGCCGTCACCACCCGCTCGTGCCCCGCGATGAACATCAGGTCGATCAGCGATTCCGACGCATCGACCGACACCACGAAGGATGCGGCCACCGACACCGCATCTTCGAACAGCCCCTCATCCCCCGCCGCGGGGAAGGTATCCAGGATCAGCCCGTGGCGCGGGAAAAACGTGTCCTCCAATTCCTTGACCACCGGCTTCCCGGTCCGCGCCCAGGTCGGCCAATGGATCAGCCGCAGCGGATCGCCCGGCTGGTAGTCCCGCAGCCCGGTGAATTCCCCGGTCGCCCCGGCATGCCGCGCGGTCGCCTCGCCGCCCGGCTGGAAGCGCGCGCTGCCGGGCAGCTCGAAGCGCGGCAGCGGATAGCGCCGCGGCAGCACCGCCACGCTCGCCGCCGGAGCCGGCACCTTCCGGCTGCGCTGGAGCAGTCCCAGCGGATCCGGCAGCACCAGCCGCAGGTCGTTCAGCCGGATCAAGCCGCGCCGCTGGGGCACCATCGTGATCGCCACCTTCGCCGTCCGCTGCGCCTTGACCAGCGCTACCGGCTCACTGCGACCGCCGTCGAACAAACGCCGCGTATCGCACAGCCATGCCCACCGGTAGTAGGCCAGCCAGCGGTCATAGAGGTTGCGCTTCTCCTCCCCCGGCTCCCGGCTATGCAGGAAAAGCTCTTGGGACGGCCGCGGATCGGCACCCGTCTCCATCAATTCGAAGCTCCGCAAATCCTTCTTCCGCAGGTTCCGCAAGCTCACGTGGTAGGTGAAGGACTGCCCCGCCGTCACGTGCGCCGGCAGTTCCCGCGTCGCCGCCACCCGCGCCCGCCGCAGCGGCAGGGACAGCGCCGCCACCAGCAGCAGCCCGACGGCGAAGGAAAAGGACTGGAACACCGGCGTATCCGGATTCCCCCCTGCCGCCCCCGCCGCCACGATGATCACGATCAGCAGCCCGACCCCCGCCGGCCGGATCCGCCGCCGCAGGAAGTGGTTGATCGCCGTGCCGCGCGAATAAACCCAATACTGGTGCCCGCGGAAGTAGTCGCCGAGCCAACTTCTCCCCGTCTCCTTCCCGGATTCACCTGATTTCCCGCCCGCCATGCTCGCTTCTCCCCAAGCTCGCCCGGGAATCCCCAACCGCCAAGGTCAAACGTCGTCCGCACGCGCCCACGACTCTTCGTCCCACCGGGACGACTTATAAAAGCCCCGCACGCAGCGCCGTGTAAGCATCGATTCAAGATCGTGTCCTGTAGAGACACCTTATGCGGGGCAGATGCCGCCGACCGCACCGCTTCCGCAGCGTAGGAGCCCCGCGTAGGCCGAACGTGGGGCGGGCCGGAGCATCACCTGCTCGGGAGTCAGGGAAGTCGATTGCCTTCGCCCGCGTTAACCTCCTTAATTTGACCAAACTAGGGCAGGTACAAAATGGCGATCGAGAGAACTTTTCACGATATTCCCGAGGGCAAGCTCAGCGAGGCAGATCAACAGGCAGTCTTGGTCAGCATGGGCTGGTCGCACGCTGACGGCTGGCCAGAATTGCTGCGTTCCAAACGCATCTTAATCATCTCCGAAGCGGGTGGCGGCAAAACCTACGAGTGCCGTGCACAGCGTCAGCGACTCTGGGATGAAGGTGAACCCGCCTTTTTCCTCGAGCTGGCGACCTTGGCTTCAAGCGACGTACGCTCGATGCTCGACCACGACGAGGAGGTTCGTCTCGAGGCCTGGCTCGCGGCTCAGTCAGATATTGCCACTTTCTTCTTGGATTCTTTTGACGAACTCAAGCTCAGCCTCGGCTCGCTTGAGCAAGCTCTAAAACGGTTGAACAAGGCCATCGCCGGGCAACTGAACCGCGCTCGCATAATCATTACAACTCGTCCAATCCCATTTGACGAACTGCTTGTACGGCGTCTTCTGCCCATTTCGCCAACCCCGGCAATCGAGATCGAAGTCAGCGCAGACACCTTCGCTCAGGTCGCCATGCACGGCCGCCCCAAGGGACAAGACTCCATTCAAGAGAACGTTCCAAAAGACTGGCGCACCGTCGCACTCATGCCCTTGTCGGATGCACAGATCGCAGAATTTGCACGTGCCGAGCGAGTGGATGATCCTGAAGCTCTGTTGGCAGATTTGCGGCGACGCAATGCCGAGGAATTTGCACGCCGCCCCCAAGATTTGATCGAGCTCTGCGCCGACTGGCGAGATTCTAATCGCATCCGAACCCACCGGGAGCAGGTCGAGGCAAACATCCGGATCAAACTCAAGCCGCGCGAAGATCGACCCGAACCCGCTGAGCTGTCGGTTGACAAAGCAATCGAGGGCGCTAGCCGCCTGGCGCTAGCCATGATGGTCACTCGACGTCTCACCCTACGGCACAGCGCGGAGGCAGATATCGGCAGAGAGGATGTCGCCTTTGATCCTTCGGTGATTCTCTCCAATTGGAGCCCCGACGAGCGCAAAGCACTGCTGGAGCGACCCTTGTTTGGTTTCGCCTCCTACGGACGTGTGCGCTTCCATCATCGGTCTGTCGCTGAGTATTTGGCTGCGACGCGAATTCAAACGTTGCGGTCGCAGGGGATGTCGGCAAGCGCCTTGAAACGACTCATCTTTGCCGATACTAGGGGACGGACTATCGTCCGCCCTTCGAAACGCTCCATTGCCGGGTGGCTGGCTCTCGAGGAGAGTTTGATCTTCGAAACGTTACGCGATTGTGAACCAGCGGTCCTACTCAACGAAGGCGATCCCGCATCGTTGATCCCATCGCGTCGAAGCCAAGCGCTGCGGTCTTACGTCACATGTTACGGTCATGGGGGCTGGCGGGGGCTAAACGTTCCGCAGATTCAAATTCATCGGTTCGCTTCGCCTGAATTGGGAGCAGAGATCTATCATCTCTGGACACAAGGCATAGAGAATCCCGAAATTCGCGAGCTACTGCTTCAACTGATCGAGTCCGGTCGAATAACAGAATGTTTAGGAATTGCGCAGGATACTGTCGTTAACACGAAACTCACTACTTCGGAACGCCTTGCCGCCGTTGAAGCTTTGGTGGCAATGGATCACCCAGATTTGGGAACGATCACCAGCAAAATTGCGGAGGACGAAGCACTCTGGCCTTACGATCTTGCTCGCGAGGTTGCTTTGCGGCTTTTTCCTAAACACCTCAGTATCAAAATTTTCTGCCAAATTCTAACACAAACTCGCGAAAGAGACGAAGAGAGCCTTAGCAACATTAGCTGGCGGCTCGTCCCGCTAATTGTAGAAGCTAATTTAGATGCTCCCAACTTGGAAGCACTACGCGATGAATTCTACAGACTGGCGTCACAGAGGTTAGTTTGGGAGAACGAGTGGGAGGATATTCTTTCAGATCATCCTCAATTGAGCGTCGGCCTGGCATCTGTCTGCATTCGAGGAATTAGCACAGGCATAACAGACGAATGGTTGCGCGCTAGCGCGCTCGCCCTCCGATTATCCCGACCTTTAGATGGCGGTAGAGAAGTTTTTGAGCAGCTGGAAAGTCTCCTCGGCAAGTTGCCAGCAGATATTAACGAGAAGCTCTTCTGGATCGAAGACGGGCTCCTTCAGTCGATCCAACCGGCTACTATCCCGTGGAAGCGCTACGCCCGGGTTGCCCTTCGGGGAACAGCAAAGATCAACCAGAAACGCGATGGGGATTGGATCAGGGCGGCTCTCGCCAGCCGTATCCGATCAACATCAGATCGCGCGATGCTCTTGGAAGGCGCGATGCGGCTCTCGCCTAGTAGGGAGGAATGGGAGGACTACATGTTGGGGCTCAAACCCCTTGTCGCAGATCAGCCGGAACTTGTAGCGGTGATTGAGGACCGATTGAAGCCTTCACCAGACGATGAAGAGACCAAGCGCTGGGAAGCCGAAGAAGCCGAGCGTCAAGAACAGCGAAAGCGTCAGGAAAATGAAGCTCGTGCAAGCTGGGTGACATTCTGGAGTGAGGTGGTGGAGCGACCCGATTCCGTGTTTTCTAAAGATCGGAGTGACAATACCGTATGGCATCTTTGGAAAGTGATGCGAAAAGCTGATAAAGAGAGCCATGCGTCGGGTTGGAATCGACGCTTCATCGAAGCGCAATTTGGAAAAGAGACTGCGGATCGTTTACGGCGAACCCTTATGGACCAATGGCGCAGTGACCGACCATCCCTAGAGAGCGAGCGTCCGGAAGATCAAAAAAACTCATATCTCGTGCGTTGGCAACTCGGTCTCGCTGCTATCTATGCAGAAGCAGAGGATCCACTATGGGCGACGAAGCTGTCAGCAGAGGAAGCCAAGCTAGCCGTTCGCTATGCAATGATCGAATTAAACAAGTTGCCCTCTTGGATGGAGTCGCTCGTGGAAGCTCATCCTGAGGCAGTGAGCTCAATAGTTGGCCAAGAGCTGAAGTCGGATCTTGAACGGGAAGAGCATTCGCAATGGCATTCCATGCTTTTGCAGAAGATCGGAAGAGGTCCCGGACCAGTGATTGCAGCCCTCCTTCCCTGCCTTCTTGAATGGTTCGACCTCAACAATACCTCCGCGGGTAGCAAAGAAGCTGGTGCAGCAGATCGGCTCCAATCAGTGTCTCATCTATTAGAGAAACATGGTGATCGAGACACGCTGCTGCATTTGAGAACTCTCGCTCGCGAGCGTCTTGTTGAAGATCCTTCTCCGCCGTTCGCCCGTGTCTGGCTACAACTTCTCATGCGATTCGACCCGGGAGCAGGAGTCGAAGCTCTCGAAAATCGAATTCGTACGATTGAGCCAGCGAAGCGAAGCGAGGCGGTGACCTTGTTAGGAACTATCTTCGGAGGTTTCTTGGGAGCGCGTAATAGCGGTGTTAGTCTAACTGACTCTCGATTCACTCCGCCGATCCTGCTCCGCCTGCTGCGTCTCTCCTACCAGCATGTCCGTCCTGAAGACGATGAAAAACATCAGGGTGCATATTCCCCTGACGAGCGCGACGATGCTGAGCGCTTCAGGGGGACCATCGTCAATGTCCTGCTCCAAGCCAAAGGCGAGGAGGCTTGGGCAGCGAAGTTAGAAATGGCAGCGGAACCGGTTTGCTCGCATTTCAAGGACCGAATTCTCGCTGTAGCCGAGGAGTCTTGGGCCGAAGAAATTGATGCCTTGGCATTTAACGACACACAGGCCATCGCTCTCGACAGAACTGGCGAAGCTCCGCCGTCAACAAACGAGGCGATGTTCGGCATCATGGTAGACCGACTGGAAGATATTGACGATCTACTGCTCCGCGATGTGTCGCCGCGCGAGGCCTGGGCCGGATTTACCGACGAAAGAGTGATGCGCCGTGAGATTGCCCGCGAACTCACTAACCACGCCAACGGCGTTTACAAGGTCGACCAAGAGGCCGCTACCGCAGACGAAAAAGAGACCGACATTCGATTGCGCTCCACCGCGTCAGCCCATGAGGCCGTCATTGAATTAAAGCTGGCGGATGGGCGCTCTGCACGCAACTTGCGTGACACGCTCAAAGATCAGCTTGTCACCAAATATATGGCCGCCGAGACCAGCCGGTCGGGTTCACTTATGTTCACCCTAGCCAAGGAGCGACGGTGGGAGCACCCCGACAACGGCTCATCCATCGACTTTACCGAACTTGTAACACTACTTCGTGAGGAGGCAAACCGGCTCATGAGCGATCTCGGCGGAACTCTTCGTCTCCATATACATCCGTTGGACCTTCGTCCCCGGCTGACGACGGAGGCGAAGCAGCCCAAGGCTCAATAAGACTCAAAGAAGACGCGCTAGGAGTGGTACTCCTGGATCGACTTCACCGTCAGCTCCCGCTCCTTCAAGGACCGGATCGCCCTCACGGACGCCACCGCCGCCGCCAGGTTCGTGCAATGGCTCACCTTGTTCGCCACCGCCCCGGAGCGGATCTTCACCTCGTCCTCGCGCGCCGCATGGCCGCTCGGCGTGTTGATGATGAAGTGGATCTCCCGGTTCTTCATCATGTCGATCACGTGCGGCCGGCGCCCTTCGTTCAACTTGAACAAGCGGTGGCAGGGAATCTTCTCCGCCATCAGGCGATCGCAGGTCCCGCCCGTCGCATAAATCTGGAATCCTAGCTCCGCCAGCTCCCGCGCGATTCCCATCGCCTCCGGCTTGTCGCGGTCCGACACCGAAAGGAACACATTCCCCGTGGTCGGCAGCGGGTTGAAGGCGCTGATCTGGCTCTTCGCGTAGGCCATCCCCAGATCCGCGTCGATGCCCATGACCTCGCCGGTCGAGCGCATCTCCGGACCCAGCACGATGTCGATCCCCGGGAAGCGGTTCCACGGGAACACCGCCTCCTTCACCGAGAAATGCTCCGGGATCACCGTCTCGGTGAAGCCCAGCTCCGGCAGCGTCTTGCCGACCATGATCTGCGCCGCATACTTCGCCAGCGGCACGCCCGTCGCCTTCGAGACGAAGGGCACCGTCCGCGAGGCCCGCGGATTCACCTCGATCACGTAAAGCTGCTCGTCCTTCACCGCGAACTGGATGTTCATCAGGCCCTTCACCTCCAGCTCCCGCGCCAGCTCCTTGGCCGCGCGGACGATCTCCTCCTTGATCGGCTCGGAAAGCGAATACGCCGGGATCACGCAGGCCGAGTCCCCGGAGTGGATCCCCGCCGGCTCGATGTGCTGCATGATCGCACCTACCACGGACATCGTACCATCCGAGATGCAGTCGACATCGATCTCGACCGCACCTTCCAGGAAGCGGTCCACCAGCACCGGCCGGTCCGGCGAGACGTCCACCGCCTCACGCATGTAGCGCCGCAATTCCGGCTCTTCATAGACGATCATCATCGCCCGCCCGCCGAGCACGAAGGACGGCCGCACCAGCACCGGATACCCGATCCGCTGGGCAATCACCGCCGCCTCGTCTTCCGAAACCGCCGTGCCCGCTTCCGCCTGCTTCAGCCCGAGCTTGTCGAGCAGGGCCGAGAAATGCTTCCGGTCTTCCGCCGCCTCGATGCTCTCCGGGGAGGTCCCGATGATCGGCACGCCGTGCCGCTTCAGGTCCGCCGCCAGGTTCAGCGGCGTCTGCCCGCCGAACTGCACGATCACGCCGTGCGGCTTCTCCTGGTCGCAAATGTTCAGCACGTCTTCCAGCGTCAGCGGCTCGAAGAACAGCTTGTCCGAGGTGTCGTAGTCCGTCGAAACCGTCTCCGGATTCGAGTTCACCATGATCGTCTCGTAGCCCAGCTCCTTCAGCGCGAAGGCCGCGTGCACGCAGCAGTAGTCGAACTCGATCCCCTGGCCGATCCGGTTCGGACCGCCACCCAGGATGATGATCTTCTTCTTGTCCGATTCCCGCGCCTCGTTCTCGTCGCCGTAGGTCGAGTAGAAGTAAGGCGTGAAAGCCTCGAACTCCGCCGCACAGGTATCCACCAGGCGGTAGGTCGGGATGATTCCGCGCGCCTTCCGCTCGGCGCGGATCGTGTCCTCGGTCGGCACATCGACCACCGCGCCCTCGGGCTCCGCACGCGGCGGCGCTCCGGCAGGCTGGTCCTTCTCCCCGTGGATCGAGGCATCATGGATCGCCGGCGCATGCGCCCGCGCCATCGCGATCTGCCGGTCGGAGAATCCAAGCCGCTTCGCATCCTTCAGATCCAGCGTCGCGAGGTTCTTTCCTTCGTCCGCGATCTCCTTGAACTGATACAAGAACCACGGGTCGATCGCCGTCGCTTCGAAAACCTCGTCGATCGTCCAGCCGGTCATGAAGGCCGTCTGCAACCAGAAGATCCGCTCCGCATTCGGCACCGCCAGCTTGCGCTCGATGTCGTCGCGCGTCGCGCCGTGCACGTCCTTCTTGTCGAAGCCGAAGCCCCAGCGCCCCGTCTCCAGCGAGCGCAGCGCCTTCTGCATCGATTCCTTGAAGGTCCGTCCGATCGCCATCGCCTCGCCCACCGACTTCATCGAGGTCGTCAGCACCTGGTTCGCCGTCGGGAACTTCTCGAAAGTGAAGCGCGGCACCTTCGTCACCACATAGTCGATCGTCGGCTCGAACGAAGCCGGCGTCTCACGCGTGATGTCGTTCGGCAGTTCGCCCAAGGTATATCCGACCGCCAGCTTCGCCGCGATCTTGGCAATCGGGAAACCGGTCGCCTTCGAGGCCAGCGCGGAAGAACGCGAGACCCGCGGGTTCATCTCGATCACGATCATCCGGCCCGAAACCGGATCGATCGCGAACTGGATGTTCGACCCGCCCGTCTCCACGCCGATCTCCCGGATCACCGCGAACGACGCATCCCGCATGATCTGATACTCGCGGTCCGTCAGGGTCTGGATCGGCGCCACCGTGATCGAGTCACCGGTGTGCACGCCCATCGGATCAATGTTCTCGATCGAGCAGATGACCACGCAGTTGTCCGCGCGGTCCCGCATCACTTCCATCTCGAATTCCTTCCAGCCGAGCAGCGATTCCTCGATCAGCACTTCGGACACCGGGGAGAGATCCAGCCCGCGGAAAACGATCTCCTCGAATTCCTCCCGGTTGTAAGCGATCCCCCCGCCCTGCCCGCCCAGCGTGAACGCCGGCCGGATGATCAGGGGAAAATTTTTCCCGGTATACTCGGCGATCTGCTCGGCCACCACCCGGCCTTCCTCCATCGTGTGCGCCGTCCCGGACTGCGGCACATCCAGGCCGATCTTGAGCATCGCGTCCTTGAAGCGCTGGCGGTCCTCGCCCTTGTCGATCGCGTCGGCATTCGCCCCGATCATCGTCACGTTGTATTTGTCCAGCACCCCGGACTTGAACAGCGACATCGAGGTATTCAGCGCCGTCTGCCCGCCCAGCGTCGGCAGCAGCGCATCCGGCCGCTCCCGCGCGATGATCTTCTCCACCACCTCCGGCGTAATCGGCTCGATGTAGGTCCGGTGCGCGAATTCCGGATCCGTCATGATCGTCGCCGGATTCGAGTTCACCAGCACCACCTCGTAGCCTTCCTCGCGCAGTGCCTTGCAGGCTTGGACCCCGGAGTAGTCGAATTCACAGCCTTGGCCGATCACGATGGGGCCGGAGCCGATGACGAGGATTTTCCGGATCGAGGTATCTTTGGGCATGGCGGGACGGGGACGCAGAAACAATCGGGACTAAGAAATAAAAAGCGCGCAGGGGCGAAATTTCCGGGTGTTTCGCAGGCCACGCCGGGCTTGTAAAGGGTTGGATGCCCGTGATTTTGCCTCCCCTTGGCAGGGGGCCGTTCCCTTCGACGTTCGATGTTGGACGTTCGATGTTCGATGTTCGCCTTTTCCCCCAGTATTGACCCGCTCCCCTCAATGTGATACTTCCAAGTATCACATCATGAAAACCGCCTCCGTCCGCGACCTCCGCTACGACTTCCCGAAAGTCGAAGCCTGGCTGAAAGCCGGGGAGGAAGTCCGCATCACCAAGCGCAACAAGGTTATCGGCACCCTTTCCCCTGAGATCGCCGAGCCTGCCGCAGTCCCTAAATTCGACGTCGTGGCCCATGAGAAGTGGCTGAATGACGTCTGGGGCGACCGCGTGGTCTCCGCCGCGGAATGGGAAGAAATCCGGCAGTGGGAAACGGGCGAGCCATGATCGCCTACCCGGACACGAGCTTCCTGTGCTCCCTCTACCGCAGTCAGGAATTCTCCGCAGCCGCCAGGACTTACCGCGGTGCCATGACCGAACCCTTGTATGCGACGTCGCTGTTGGAGTTCGAGTATATGCAAGCGATCCAGCTACAGGTGTTTCTTCACTCGAACGACCGGACTAAGGGCTACGGGAAGATCGAAGCCCGTAGCATGACCGACATTTGGGAAGCGCATCTCGCGAAAGGAAACATCCAAATCATCCCCTGCGATCTGGACGCTGTCATGCGCCAGGCCACCGCCATCGCCCGCGCCCATACCGCCACCGGCGGACACCGCTCGCTCGACATCCTCCACCTCGCCACCGCCGTCCACCTCGGTGCCAAGGAATTCCTCAGCTTCGACCAGCGCCAGATCGCCCTGGCCCGGCACCTCGGCCTCGCCACCCCTTTTGCTTAGGAAGCGAGCGAACTACAGGAACGGTCCTTCAACGCCCGCCACCAAGGGTAGGTAGTCCCGCCCTCAGGCGGACGAAGCCACCCTCCAAGCCCGCCATCCTCCCGCGGTCCCGCCGCCCTAAAGTGCGGAGACTTGCCACCGCTCTTCTATACGCGATTCGTATCCCGGAACGATCTCAGATCTTAAATTTCAGATCTCATCCCCTACCTGCCCGCCTTCACTCGGTAGATCACGACCTCCTGCGCCGGCACTTCAAAGACCGCCTTGGCGTCCTGCCCCACCTCCAGTTCCCCCGATCTCGCGGCCTTCAATCTCGTCCCCGCCGGAAACCCGGTCGGCAAGCGCAGCGTCCGCTCCTCCCCGGACGCATTCACCACCACCATCACCCGCTCCTTCCCGCTGACCCGCGCGAAAGCGAAGATCCCGTCGTCCGCGGCATCCCCATCGTTGTCCACCCACAGCGGTTCGAAGCGTCCCTCCCGCAGCGCCGGAATCTCCCGCCGCAGCGCCGCCATCCGCGCGATCGTCTTGAAGGAACCGCCCTCGCGGACCTTCCCCATCGCCATCCCGCCGCCGCGCGGGAACAAGGTCATCCGCCCGCTCTCGCTATCCTTGTCCACCCTGCCCTGCTCATCCTGCAGCCCCGTCTCCGCGCCATAGTAAATGCAGGGAATCCCCGGTAGCGCCAGCATCAGCGCCTGCGCCAGCTCGTTGCGCTCCGCCGTCACCCCCTTGACCCGGAAGCGGTTCACCCCGTCGTGATTCTCGATGAAGTTGACCGACTTCTCCCGCGCATTCTTCCCGTCCGCTCCCGGATTCGGATTGTAGAAAGGCAGCCCGTCCCGCTGCCCCGCCTGCAAGTCCGCCATCGCCCGCTCGATCCTACTAGCTTTGCCGTAGTTCCCATCCTCCTGCCGCAGGTAGCTCCGCAGCGCGCTGCACAGGCCGAAATCCAGCACCGAATCGAGACCCGGATCCTTCTTCCCATCCGCCCGCCACGTGTAGCTGCCGGTCTTCGCCGGATCGCCATCGTAGACCTCGCCGAAGATCAGCTTGTCCTTCGCCCGCGCGCCCAGCCGCTTCCGCAGCCGCCCGGTGAAGGCATCCCAGAACTCCCGGTGCACGTGCTTCACCGTATCCACCCGCAATCCATCGACCCCCACCTCTAACAAGTAGAACGCGTGGATCTCCACGAACTCGTCCACCAGCCGCTCGAAGTTCGCGCTGCCCGGTGCCGTCCACAAGTCGCGCAGCGTATGGAAGTCGCACTCCATCTCCTCCCCGTCCGTCTTCCCCAGGCCCCCGCCCGAGAACCCTTTCCGCCCGTAGCTGCCCAAGTCCGCCAGCACCCCCGTCGTCGCGATGCTCTTCCCTAACAAGGTGCGCGGCCCGTCCGGCATCGTCCGCGCCATGTTCCACTGCGGCAGCGACACCCACTGCGCGTTGCCATAGTAGCCGTCCTTCTTGAAGGGCTGCGTCCACTCCTCCCGCGACTTCTGATCGAAGGCCCCATTCCCGTTCGCATCGTAATAGAACACCGGCCCCGCGTGGTTCAGCACCACATCCTGCACCACCTTCAGCCCCTTCGCATGCGCCAGCGCCACGAAGTCCCGGTAGTGCCGCATCCGGCCCTCCGCACCCTCCGGATACGCCGTGCCATCCAGCGCCGCCGCACTCGTCAGGTGCGGATCGATGTCCAAAAAATCCTGCGCCCAGTACCCGTGGTAGCCGCTGCTCCAATGCCCCTCGGCCCCCGAGCGCCACACGTTCCGCACCGGCGGCGTGATCCACAGCGCCGTCACCCCCAGCTCCTTGAAATACCCGCCGCGGATCGCCAGCTCCAGCCCGCGCAGATCTCCGCCATGATAGCGCCCGATCTCCTTCTGCGCCGGATCATACAGCGCCGGATCGCTCCCCTCCGGCACATTGTTCGCCGGATCGCCGTCATGGAAGCGATCCGTCAGCGCGAAGTACATCACCTCCTCCGTCCAGGGCCGTGCCCCGGCAGACAGCGGAAGAAGAAGGAAAACAGCAGCAGCAAGCACACGCATCGTTTCGGCACCCCCTATATGTCTCCCCCCACCCAAGCGTTGCCGGAAAACTTCAAATGCGGCTCCGTCCATGTCTCTTGCATCGCAGATCGCCCGGGATCGTTCTACTGCCGCCGTACACCTTCTGGGGAGTACCTTCAATGGGGGAACCTTTGTGCCCCGTTTTGGGGGACGGGTGGTCGCCCCGAAATGGGGGACACCCCCCGTCCCGTTCCGGGGGGCGGGTCCTAACCGCTTCCGGACCGGCTTGCTTTAGGCCGCGTTTTCTGCTCTCATGGGGCATGCGGAAGGCGGAACAAATCCTGTTCCCGGTGCCGCTATCACGCGAACATGAAAACCGCCCTCGCCCTCGGACTTCTCACCGCGCTGCCGCTTGCCGCGGCGGAAAAAGAGAAAGACCAGCCGATCGTCGCGATCTACGACCTGGAAGGCACGCTGTCCGAGTCCGGCCGGCCGGAGGCCTCGCTGCTCGGCGGCCTGGGCATGGAAGCGGCCCGCCCGCTGACGCTTTTCGACATCACCCGCAGCCTCGCGAAGGCCGCCGGCGATCCCAACGTGAAGGCGGTCGTGATGGATGCCGACGACGCCGGAATGGGCCTGGCCCAGATCGAGGAGATCCACCGCCGCCTCAAGGCCGTGCGCGCGGCGGGCAAGGATGTGTGGCTCTACAGCGACTCGCTGAGCAACGCCACCGCGCTGCTCGGCTCCGCCGCCAACCACTTCACGCTGATGCCGGAGGGCGACGTGTCCTTCAGCGGCCTCTACTCGGAGTCGATGTATTTCAAGGGCCTGCTCGACAAGGCCGGCGTGGTGGCCGACGTGATCCACATCGGCGACTTCAAGAGCTTCGGCGAGCAGTACTACCGCACCGGCCCGAGCGACTTCGCCAAGCAGCAGTCGGAGGAACTCATCGGCGGGATCTTCGACCAGATCGTCAGCAAGGTTTCCGAGGGCCGCAAGGTGCCTGCGGAGAAGATCCGCTCGCTGGTGGATCTCGGCACCTTCACCACCGAGGAGGCCAAGAAGGCCGGGCTGGTGGACGAGCTGAAGCACCGCACCGACTTCTCCGCCGCGGTCCGCGCGGCGTATGAGGGCGCGGACTTCGACCACGAGTATGCGCTGCCCGACCTCGATGGCCCGGAGATCACCGGGATGTTCGATGTCTTTAAGCTGATGTTCCAGGACGACAAGGCGAAGGGCGCGAAGACCGATTTCGTGGCGGTGGTGAGCCTCGACTCCGATATCTCGAACCAGACGATCGCGCCGGTCCGCGCGGAGATTCTCAAGCTGATCAAGAACGAGCACGCGAAGGCGCTGGTGCTGCGGGTCGACTCGCCCGGCGGCTCCGCGCTGGCCAGCGAGGTGCTATGGGAGGCGACCGATGAATGGAAGGCCAGCGGCCGGCCCTTCATCGTCTCGATGGGTGCGGTGGCGGCCAGCGGCGGCTACTACGTCTCGGCCGGCGGCGACCGGATCTTCGCGGAGGAAGGGACCATCACCGGCTCGATCGGCGTGGTCGGCATGAAAATGGTGCTGAACGGGGCAATGGAGAAGCTGGGCATCACCACCCACGCTACCCAGCGCGGTGCGCGGGCCGGGGCGATGTCGATGTTCAAGCCCTACACCGAAGAGGAGACCAAGATGGTCCGCGACTCGATGCTTTCCGTTTACGGCACCTTCAAGAAGCGCATCGAGAGCGGCCGCGGCGATCGCCTGAAGGGTGAGCTGGAAAGCATGGCCGGTGGCCGTGTCTTCACCGGCACCCGAGCGCTGGAGCTCGGCCTGATCGATGAGATCGGCGGGCTTGGCGAGGCGATCGACTACGCCGCGAAGAAGGCGAATGTGGAAGCCAGCACGGCACGCCTTGTCCCCGAGCCGAAGAGCGCGATCGAGGGTCTCTTCGCGAAGCCGGAGAAGCCCGAGGGCGACGAGATCGTGCGCATGGGCGTGCGGACTTCCCCGGTGCGTGAGGCGGTGGCGGCGACGCTGGACGATGCGAAGCTGGCGGCCTTGCCGAAGCCGGCAAGGGAGGCTTTTGCGCGGGTCTTGAAGCAGATCGACGCCTGCTCGGATTCCGCGGTGCAGTTGATCGGGCCGGAGATTTTTATTCCGCTGAAGTGATCCGGGTCTGGATGGCGTTTCTCAATATTCAAGAGCTGGTACCATTTTCCCGCCGTCCGAAGCAGGCGGCCGACGGCGGCGGAGAAAACCCAACAAGACGCCTGCGCTGCGCACGTGCACCAGGCTGCACAGGTCCAGCCAGGAGATCCTCTCCTTTTTATCCAGCCAGCCGAGGTGGCTGGTGACCGTGAGGTGGCGCTCCTCGATCCTGCCGTGGCCTTTGTCGTGGCTGCTGGCGCGCCACCACCTGACCGGCGGCGGCAGCCCTCCAGCATGAGGGTTAAGGTCTTCACCTCGCGATCATGTAGGCGAAGAAGCCGTCAACATCCCCACTCTAGCAACAAGCAGCGGATATGCACCGACATCCGTCTCCTCGTGCTACTTCACTGGCTCTACGGAACGCCTCGCAACCCGTTTCTACAGGCCAAAGACCAGAGAATCACCGGCCTACGTGCCCCCCTTCAGGGAGCGTAGGCTTATTCGGGCAACCTTGCGTTACTTGCCCCGGGCTATCGACGTTTCTCCCTTCAGGGCATTTGGAGGGAGACCCGTTCGAGATGAAGGGGGGGATCATCAGGTCACTCCGCCGCCGCACCGAGGAAGATCTCGCTCACCTTGTCATCCTTGAAACTGAAAATGACCCCGCCGTAAATTGACCCGGCGACGAAGCTCTTCTCTTCGCCCTTCTCCTTGTCTTTTTCTTCCGCAGGTGGATCCGGCTTGGGATCTCCCGGCTTGGCCGGCCCATCGCCCGGAATCTTCTCCTGCACGTCCCCGTAGGCCTTCTCCACCTCGGCGCGCGTGCTACCGATCTTGATCCCGCGTGCTGTTGCAAGTTTGCAGTCCTTGCCTGCAGTCGCGATGAGGACCGTTTTCGGACCATCCCTTTCCTCGGAGCTCATTTTCAGCGCCACACTGAGTGCGGGGTATTCCCATTCCTCCACCCACTCGCCGATCGCCTCCCACATCTCCGGCTTACCCTTCGACTTGGGCTCGCCGTAAATCTTGATCAGGTCCGCGGCCTTCTGCTGGTGACGAATTTTCCCGATGGATTCCGCCGCAAGCAGCTTGAAGTCATCCGCGCCATTGCTTGCGGCTTCCGCTTCCTTCTCCGCGACGGGGGTGTCGGGAGTTTTACCGGACTCCTCGGCAGGCGCCGGGATGCCGGAAAGGAAGAGAGCCGCGGCGGCGGAGATGACGCACATGAGAGAGGGCGTTTTCATAGGGTGGATAGAACACCCTTCGGTGAACTGGCTAAAAGCGCAAACAGTGATCAGCCGCAGACTTTTCCAGTTGTCCGCCACCCCCCGTCCATCTATCCCGATTGCACTCATGCTCCGCGTCCTTCTCCTCACCACTTCCCTCCTATCCGCCTCGCTGGCGGACACCTTCGTCAATCCCATCGCGGAAGGCGCGGACCCCTGCGTCATCCGCCATGACGGCAAATACATCTGGTGCCAATCTGCCGGCAACGGTGGCGTGGCCCTCTGGATCTCCGACCGCCTGACCTCGCTCGGCCGCCCCCACGTGGTATGGAAGGCCCCGGAAACCGGCCCCTACTCGAAGGAAATCTGGGCCCCGGAACTCCAGTTCATCGACGGCAAGTTCTACATCTACGTCGCCGCCTCGGACGGCAAAAACGCGAATCACCTCGCCTACGCCTTGGAATCCGAAGGTGCCGACCCGCTCGGCCCCTACAAGCTTCACGGCCCCTTCGCCACCGGCGAGGGCCAGGACGGCAAGTCCCCCAACATCTGGGCCATCGACATGATGACCTTCAAGTCGGGCGGCAAGCTCTACGCCGTCTGGTCCGGCTGGGACAAGCCCGGCAGCGACAACCAATATCTCTACATCGCGCCGATGAAATCTCCCGTGGAACTCTCCGGCCCGCGGGTCCTCTTGGCGAAGAACGACACCTATCTCTGGGAACGCACCGAGGAGAAGGAAGGCACCCGCGGCCTCGCGGAGGGCCCGCAGATCCTCCAGAACGAAGGTCGCACCTTCCTGATCTACTCCACCGCCGCTTCCTGGCTGCCCACCTACAAGCTCGGCCTTATGGAACTCACCGGCGCGGCCCCCCTCGACCCCGCGTCGTGGAAGAAGCACGCGGAGCCCGTCTTCCGCGGCACCGCCAAGACCTTCGGCACCGGCCACGGCGGCTTCGTCAAGAGCCCGGACGACAAGGAGTGGTGGCACATCTATCACGCCAAGCGCGATCGCGGCGGCAATTGGAAGCGCTCGATCTTCGTCCAGCCCTTCACCTTCAAGGCCGGCTTCCCCGACTTCGGCCAACCGGTCGCTCCCGGCTCCTCGATCGAGCGCCCCTCCGGAGAAAATCCGCCCTCTACCAAGCTCCCCTTCTCGGCCTCCTTCCACAGCGAGAAGGACCTGGCTCCCTTCTCCTACTACGGACACCAGCAATTCCTCGCCATGACAAAGGACGGCGTCGAACTCGGTGCCATCCCCGCACAGCCCGTGAACGACTACCGCAGCGGCGAGAAGCTCGTCCTGAATGGCGGCGACCTTACCGACTTCACCGCCAGCACCCGCATCACCTTCGTGAAGGGGGACCGCGATACCGGCCTCCTGTTCCGCATCACCAACCCCTCCGTCGGCTTCGATGCCCAACGCGGCTACTTCGCCGGGATCGTCCCAAATACCAAGATCGTCGTACTTGGAAAAACGGATGGTTCGAGCTGGAAGGAAATTGCACGGGCACCACTCACGTCCGACGCGGCAAAGCCGATGGATCTCAGCGTCACGGCAAAAGGCCCTGAGATCACCATCACGCTCGATGGCAAAAAGCTCATCACCGCCAAGGACGACAGCTACGCGAAGGGCAGCGTCGGCCTGCGCGTGGTGGATACCCACGCCCGCTTCAACGGCTTGGAAGTGACAGCAGCCGAGTAGGGACTCCCCGTCGAGACCGGCGACGTGCTCATCGACCGGGACGTCCCCGGTAGGACACCTCCGCGAGAACCTGGCGACGGCGAAACTGGAGCTGCCGAAAGAGGCGCTGGAGCGGCTGGACGGGTTGGTTTGAGCGAAGCGCGAGAGCTACGGGGGCGGCAATGGCACGAGGCCTGCGAAAGGGATGGAAACCCATGTCCGATTTCCCCATCTCTGCTGCCGCCCTCCGGGCACACGATCTCGTCTTCAGCCACGACGGCATGCCGGGATACCAGCGCCGGCGAAGCGGGAAGGGATTCAGCTATCTCACGCCGAAGGGCTCGACGCTGCGCAGTGCGGAGGAAAGGAAGCGGATCGCTTCACTGGTGATCCCGCCGGCTTACGAATCGGTGTGGATCTGCGTTCTTCCGAATGGTCACTTGCAAGCGACCGGTCTCGATCAGCGCGGGCGGAAGCAATACCGCTATCATCCGGACTGGCACTCGCTGTCCGCGGACCGGAAGTTCGAGATCCTGCCGGAATTCGCGAAGGCACTGCCGCGGATCCGGCGACGGGTGAAGGCGGCATTGGATGGGGAGACGCTGGATCGGGAACGGATCGTGGCCGGGGTGGTGGGGCTGTTAGACAGCACCGGCTTCCGCATCGGGAACCACCGCTACGCGAAGGAAAACCGCAGCTTCGGGCTGTCCACCTTACTCACGCGGCATCTGAGCGAGGAGGATGGCGGGTGGGTACTGCGCTTCAAGGGCAAGTCGGGGAAGGAACACGAGGCGCAGGTCAGGGACGCGCGGATTGCAACCTTGATCGCGGAACTGCACGAGTTGCCCGGGCAACGGCTATTCCGTCACGAGGACGAGAGCGGCAGCTTGCACGATGTCGGCACCGCAGAGGTGAATGATTGGCTGAAGGAGGTTGGCGGCGGGGATTTCACCGCGAAGCAATTCCGGACCTGGCGGGCGACCCTGCTGTGCGCCTTGGAGCTGGGGAAGGCACCGCCGGAAGAATCGGAGGCGGCTTGCAAGCGGGCGGAGGTGGCGGCGATCCGTCTGACCGCTGAAGTGTTGAATCACACGCCGGCGACTTGCCGGAAGTACTACATTCATCCGGGGATCTTGCGGGCCTATCGGAGCGGGGATTTGTACCGGGCGATGATCGGCAAGCCGCCGCGGATGCGGCGGGTGGATGAGAGCGCGAAGCTGAAGGCGGATGAGCGAAGGGTACTGGCCTTGATCGAGAAGTATCCGGCAAGGAGGAGTAAGAGAACGTGAGGAGACGTCCGATGCGCTTCTTCGGGAACAGTCAGGACGCTTCACCTTGGCGGTTCCGCCCTCCGCACCCGCAGCCAAAGCGGCGTCGTGCCTTGCGCGTTACCCACATCTTCGTGATGCTTCACGGACGGCTCTTCCCCCGGGGGCGCGGAGCCACCGGCCCGCAGAACGGTCCCTCGCTGCTGTGGACACGGAAAGCCAGGCAGAAAGGCAACGGCGCTTTCCGACACCGCCGCGTGATGGATAATGCTCCTGCGGTAGCTTCTGCGGGGCAGAGCCTCCGCGGTCCCGGGCGCTGGCGCGTCAAGCCGGACGCGATGTGGGTGAGGCGCTTATCGGTGCGGCCAGCGTGCGTATTCGTTCAATACCGCCTCGCCCCAGTTTCCATACCAAGCATAGCCATTGCGACGTTCGGCCCCGATGTCGGCAAGCTGCGCCTTCTTCACGCCATCGCGGTCGCAGAAGAAAGGGCGGCCGGTTTCGATGTCATAGAACCGGGCCCAAAGGCCCGGGGCGGCCGGATCGAGCGTCAATCGCGCATCACCATCGGCCTTTTCAACCTTCGCCCCCTTGATCTTGGCTTGCTCGAACCAAGCGACACCAGCCTTCACCGCCCCGATCACCTGCGGCGACGGGTGCTGGATCGACATCAGGAAACTCAATATCCCTGCGCTCTCCGAACCACTCAGAGAGGGTAGTTCGTAGGCACGCGCGGCAGCGGGGGCCAAGGTGATCTCATCGTGCTGGGCGCACCACACGGTGCGCTTGCCCCCGACCCGGATCTGGCATTCCAGGATGCAATTCACCCCGCGATCCAGAGCGCGGCGCGCGGCATCCCCGCCCCCGGTTTCGACCAAGCCGCGCCACTCGTCATCCGCCACGGATCGAAGCAGCCGAAGCAGCCGGATCATGGTGCCATCGTTAAAGGTGATGTGGCGGTGGTATTGCTGGCCGGGAGGGTGTCGCTGCGGGAAGCCGCCGTTCGGATATTGCGCCGCCAAGATGTGATCGAGGCCGCGTCGAAATGCTTTCGCGCAGAGTTCGTCACCTGTGGCCTCAAACGCGCGTGCAAGAAAGCGCATCTCGTCGGTGGTCGCCTTGTTGTCGAAGGTGCCGATGATTCCGGCGGAATCGCCACGATGGAGTTCACCGCTGTTGTCCTGGTTTTTCGGCCAAGCCCCCGGGACCGATTGCCAGGAGAGGACATTCGCCGTCGCCGCACGACCTTCGGGGCTGCGGAACCACTCCGCCTCTTTTTGCAACAGGGCCGGCGGCAGGGCGGCTGATGCACACACCGACGTTAGCAGCAGGAGAATAAGCTGTGGCGGCATCATGGGCGCGGCATGTGCTTATACAGCGATCGGATCGGGCAGCTTTCCTTGAACCCTGCCGCGCTACTCACATCGCCTTCTTCGCCTGCTTGCGGGCTTCGCGCTGGGCGCGGATCTTGCGCATGAAGGAGGAGACCTTCGCGCTATGGCGGGGCCGGGCTGGCAGATGGTGCGGCATGATCGCGGAGAAGAGGTGCACCAGCGGGTAGGTCAGAGCGGCGAGCAGGATGGCCGAGATCAGGGTGCCGAGGAAAAAGTCCCCGGTATTCCCATTCAAGATCGTTTGCGGGACCCAGTGCCTGCCGTCGTCCGACTTGTTCAGGTCGTCCAGCCAATGCAGGAAGCTCTTGAACCACTGGATATCGGGAAGCTGCAAGCCGAGGGAGCCGGCAACCTTCGACCCGATCCAATACTGGCCGAGAAACAAGGGGACATTCGTCAGCGGATTGCTGAGCCAGCAAGCGGCCATGGCGATCGGCACGTTCGAGTGGAAGCGCATCGCCACGATCCCTGCGAAGATCATCTGCATCGGCAGCGGCATGACCGCGAAGAACATCCCGATCGTCAGACCCGTGGCCACCGTATCGCGGCAGGGCATCCAGAGGCGGCGCTCGAAGAGCTTATGGGTCAGGTCCTGCCACCAGTGACGATGACGCAGCCGTTTGTGCCGCAACGCGCGATAGGCGCGTCGGACGAGCCAGAGGTAGCGTCGCTTCATGCCGCAGAGAGGGAAGACGCCCTGACCTTCCTTTGCAAAGGGACTTGAAGCAACCGCAAATCCCTTGCCGGTCCTGATATTCATCCCCAATGTGCCGCCACTCCCTCATGAATTGGTGGCAGGCTCTTATCCTAGGGGTGATCGAAGGGATCACCGAATACCTCCCCGTCAGCTCCACCGGCCACCTCATCGTCGCCCAGCGGATGATGGGCATGGGGCTGTCCGGTGAGGACAAGGCGGCGGCGGATTGCTTCGCGATCTGCATCCAGGGCGGGGCGATTGCCGCCGTGCTGGGCCTCTACTGGCCGCGGGTCCGCCAGATGATCCTGGGCCTGCTGGGCAAGGACAAGGAGGGTCTGCAACTGATCTTCGCCCTGATCGCTGGCTTTCTGCCCGCCGCAGTGATCGGGCTGATCGCAAACGACTGGATCGAGGAGAAACTTTTCCACTTCAAATGGATCGCCATCGCCTGGTTCGTGGGCGGGATTGCGATCCTGTGGGTGGACCGCTGGATGAAAAAAGGCGGTGGCAGCAAGGGCGTGGAACTTGCCCAGCTGACCCTGAAAATGGCGCTGGTGATCGGCCTGGCCCAGTGCGTGGCGATGTGGCCGGGCACCTCGCGCAGCCTGATGACCATCCTCGGCGGCCTGCTGGTCGGCCTGCGGCTCAGCGCGGCAGTCGAGTTTTCCTTCCTCCTTGGCCTTCTCACCCTCGGTGCCGCGACGGCCAAAAAGGCGGTCTGGCCGGTTCACGACATCGCGGAGAAGTATGATCACAAGTTCGGCGGGGCGATGCTGATGTGGGATCACTACGGGTTCGTGCCGCTTTTCATCGGAGTGGTCGCCGCCACGATTTCCGCGGCGGTGGCCGTGAAGTGGATGGTGGCCTACCTGAACCGGAGCGGGCTTGGGGTTTTCGGCTGGTATAGGATCGTCGTGGCCCTGATCGCGGCGGGGATGATTGCGACTAACTTCCTTGGCCTTAACGGGTCCTGAGCTGCGCGGTTTTGACTTGCCGGGAGACGCACAGGGCCTTGCACTGGCAGGGTGAGCGGACTGCCGCAAAAACCCGCCTTTCTGCTCCTCCTCGCCCTGCTGGCATTTGCCATCCCGGCGTGGGCGCAGGAACGGTCTGCCCGCGTGGCCCTGACGGATGGCTTCGATTTCCCGGTGGGCAAACCCGACGCGGCGGGCTTCTACAAGGCCCGCGGCATGCGGCTCACCCCGCCGGTCCATTTCGGCGAGGACTGGAATGGCAAGGGAGGCGGTGATTCCGACATGGGCGCGCCAGTCTACAGCATCGGCGACGGGGTGGTGACCTGGGCCTATGACGTCCACCAGGGCTGGGGCAACGTGGTGATCATCCGTTACGCCTACCGTGACCCTGCAAGCGGCCAGGTCCGCTTCTGCGACGCGCTTTACGGCCATCTGCGGGATATGGGCGTGCGGGTCAGCCAACTGGTGAAGCGCGGCCAGCAGATCGGCACGATCGGCAACAACCGCGGGATGTATGCCGCGCACCTGCATTTTGAAATCCGCCACAATCTGAACATCGGTATGCAGCGCGACAGCGTGGCGCGGGACCTCACGAATTGGGCCGACCCCACGACCTTCATTAACCGCTACCGGCGCCTGAACCGCGACTGGGGGAAGGCCGCCATGCCGATCGGCACTTACCAGGAGTATCAGGGCTTCAAGGGCCTCTGAGCGATGGCCCGGCGCGGATCGAGGTATATTCGGCGGCTGTTGACGGTGTTTATCGTCTCGGGTCTCGCTTGGTTGCTGGGCAAAGCCGGTCTTTTGGACGACTTGGTCAAGACGGAGAGCTGGCCGAAAACTCCGCCAGCCGGTAAGATCGAGACGCGTGACACCGGCAAGACCGGAGCATATCAAAAGTTTTCCGGCTGCCGCTACGAGGAGCACCGCCAGAACGATGGTGACAGCTTCCGGGTACTCCTGCCGGATGGGCGGGTGGAGCAATTCCGGCTTTATTTCGTGGATTGCCCGGAGAGCCAATTCCGCACCTACAGCGGCGGCGCGGATAATCACGAACGGATCCACGAGCAGGCGCTCTATTTCGGCATTTCCGACAAGCAGGCGGTGGAGATCGGTGCCCGGGCGAAGGCGAGGGTGCATGAGCTTCTGGGGAAAGGCAGCTTCACGCTCCACACCCGCTGGGAGGATCCCTTCGGCGACCAGCGCTACCACGCCTTCATCCTGCCCTCCGGCGGGCCAGGGCTGGACGAGACCTTGGTCCGGGAGGGCCTCGCGCGGATCCATACGAAAGGCGCGGAGCTTCCCGACGGAATCCCGACGAAGGCCCGCCAGGCGCAACTCCGCGAACTGGAAGGCCAAGCCAAGAAAGCGAAGCGCGGGGCATGGGCAATGCGCTGATAATCAGATAATCCGAAGCAAAGAGAGGTCGACGGAAGCCGGGGAAATCTGCTACGAAAGAAGGGTTCCCCCACCCGATGAAATTCCCCCCGATTTTCGCCGTGGCGGCCTTCGCCACCCTGTCGCCCGTGCTGGCGCAGAACCCCGTTTACACCCTGCCGGGCGAGACCGGCGGAACCTTCACCTACCTGACGATTGCGCAGGGTACGGAGTATGCGGATTCCGCGCATCTGGCGGGCAGCGACCGGGTGCTGGATGACGCGGTGGTCACGCTCTACTCGAATGTGGCGCGGCAGACGACGGTCACACTGTCCTTTTACGCCGCGGTGCCGGCGCTGACCGAGTTCGAGGGCCAGCCGGGAGTGACGCCGGGTGCCCTGGCGGCCTTCCAGCCTGCCGATACCGCGCTGTGGACTTCCGGGCCGATGGTATTTTCGCTCGATGGGGATGGCGCGAACAATCTGAACCTCAACCAGTTGATTTTCTCGAACATCAACACCGTGGTGCCGGACGACATCTTCTGGTCGATCCAATTCAGCGACGTGACGAACTACAGCGACGGCGGGGCCTTCGGCCCGAAGCTGGAGAATGCCGCGGCCCTCGCCCCCACGGGTGCCGCAACCGATCCGAGCCGCTTCTACCTGCGCGATCCCGGCGGTGAATGGATCCCGGTGGCGCTGGGCACCGCGGCACCGCCGACCAGCACACTCTCGCTCCAGCTCACCGCCGTGCCGGAGCCATCCGCTGCAGTCCTGGTGGCGGTCGCAGCCGCCGGGCTGCTCCGGCGGAGGCGGCGCGCTTGAGAAATATCACGTTTCAAAATACGGAGCCTCGCTGACCACCGGCTTCCGCACCACCGGACGATCGGTAACGATCACGGTAGTACCGGGGGCCAGGACATCGTCCACCTTGGCAGCGAACTCCGGACTGAAGTGCAGGCGGCTGGAGACCGTCTCCGGATCGGTAAACATCGCCTTGCCCGTCTCCATGCTCATCCAGAGGCGCCCGTTGCGCCCGGGAACGAAACGGCTCGGGTCCTTCGACCTCCCGTCCATCAGCGAGAACACGTGCTCGCCGAGCGCGGTCACGCCGGTGACCTCCACCGCGGCGCGGCCAATCGGATTTCCGTCACGATAGACATAGATCGCCTTGTCCGCGGAACTGACCACAATGGTGATCGGGCCGCTCTTGCTGCGTTCGGGCTTCCACTCGTACTGGCCGTTGTCGAGCGCCTTGAGCATCTCCGGCGTGAAGTCCTGCGGTGCCAAGAGCAGGCCGGGATTCGCCGCAAGGTAGGGCGTGGGCAGCTTGCCATCCCCGATGACAACCGTGCCGCCCTTCTGCGTGGCGGTGAAAAGCAGCTTGGAGAAATCATACGGAAGGCGGACACAGCCATGGCTGGCCGGCTGGCCGGGCAGGTTTCCCGAGTGCATCGCGATCCCGCTCCAAGTCAGCCGCTGCATGTTCGGCATGGGCGCATTGGCATACTTCTTCGAACGATGGGTCTCCTTCTTCTCCAAGATCGTGAAGACGCCGCCGGGAGTAGCGTGGCCCTTGGATCCGGTGCTGACCGACGAGCGGCCGATGAGGATGCCATTCCGATAGACGTGCATGGTCTGTTTCGGAATGCTAACGAGGACCATGAGCGGGCCCTTCGGCGAAAGCTGGGGAGCCCACCAGTATTCGCCCGGCTTCAGCTCCCCGGTCGGCTTGTCGACGGGCGTGCCCTTGGTGTGGGCAGCGGGTTTCTCCATCGCTTGGGATAAGGTCGCGAAGGAGACGAGGACAGCGATGAGGGTCAGGATTCGCATGGGGATGGAGTTGGGGACCTGGATTATTTCACACATCTTATCTTTTTGGCCCGCCCTGCCAAGAACCTTGTCGGCGGCAGCTCTTGTCGGCCACTGCGGTTTCGAGGAGGGCCAACATAGGTGACGGTCATAGGGTTGATCTCAAGGTGCCGAGCCGCTTGAGTCGGCGCGTGACCGATGCCGCCGTAGTTTCCCCGCTGATCGCTTCCTCCCGCAAGCTGGCCGCGCGCCTCAGGCCGCTGGCCTTCACCAAGGCGAGCCACGTTTACCTGCCGCTGGATTACGCGCGGGAGCCGCATGAGGAATACCTACGGCGCTTCGGCAGCGGAAAAAAGCGGGTCGTCTTCCTTGGTATGAATCCGGGGCCCTTCGGGATGGCGCAAACCGGCGTGCCTTTCGGAGAAGTGGCGGCGGTGAGGGATTGGATGGGGATTTCCGCGGCGGTGGGGAAGCCGGAACGGGAGCACCCGAAGCGGCCGGTGCAGGGCTTCGATTGCGCGAAGTCGGAGGTCAGCGGGCGGCGGCTGTGGGGGCTCTTCGCGGAGCGCTTCCCGAAGGCGGAGGACTTCTTCGCGGGGCACTTCGTGCTCAATTACTGCCCGCTGGTATGGATGAGCGAGACCGGCGCAAACCTGACGCCCGACAAGCTGCCCGCGACGGAGATGGCCGCTGTGGAAGAAGCCTGCCTCGATCATCTGGCGGAGTCGATCGCCGCGCTCCAACCGGAGTGGCTGATCGGGGTCGGCGGCTATGCCGAGGAACGTCTCAAGCAGGCGGCAGGGATCACGGGTAGCACCGCGAAGCTCGGCCGGGTGCTACATCCTTCACCGGCTTCACCCGCGGCGAACCGCGGCTGGGCGGAGGCGGCGACGAAGCAGTTGCTGGGGCAAGGGGTATGGGACGCTTGAACGCGTCACAAAGCAGCCGTGGCCTTCGCTCCGAGATACGCTGCCAAATGTATTCCGAAGACCAGCAGCGAGCCGCACAACGTTCCACGGATGCGGGAACGGGTGAGAGCGGAGGGATAGGCTTTGGCCTTGATGCAAATGGATGAAAGCACCAGGAGCAGAATGCAGGCGTAGGTAGCGGGGAAAACGAACGGCCCACAGTCGAGTATCAGTCGGCTGTAGATCCTCCCTGCAAACACTCCGCTCATAAGAACAGCGCCTCCCGCGATGGTCGCCTCCGGGAGAAAGACCCGCACCAGGTCCTGCATCGACCCGATCGACCACGGATCACGCCCTTGCATGAGATCGGTCGATTCCAGAGGGACGAGGACAGGCAAGCTGTAATATTTTCTCCGCGCAATCGGCGAGCGTTCCGGTGTCCTCATCTCCCGCCGTCTCCGCCGGTTCTCCGCCGCCTCTCTGAAGGTCTCCCCTACCGGGGCGGCCGAAACCACCAGGGTAAGATCCTCATGAACCGCGTGGAGCCGCGGGACGGGATCTCTCGACCCCGCCGGACTGGTAGGAAATGGAGTTAGCGAATGCATGACAGAGGAGGATAGGGAATGCCCTCTGGCAGTCCCCGTGCCATCCCCATTAGACGTCAGGAGTTGTTGATAATCTGTGAAATTTTAAAAAATAGCCCGGGGGCGGGTCCGCACGTTTTGCGGGAATCCTGAAAGGAATTCAGGAAAAGCGCATCAGGGAAGCGCGATGTCCCACGCAGAAATTGACGCCGCCCGGGTGCTTTCTCCCGCTTCGCGGACGTCAATTCGGAGGCTCCGCCGAAGCAGGTGACGGATATCACGGGAATTACCGCGAAGCTTGTCGAGGCTGCATCTTCCACCCATGCCATTGCGCGATCGCCGCGAAAATCCTGCGTGTTCCTCTAGATGGATCTTTTGTGTAATTTCCTGTGGCCTTGCAGCCCATCATCTCGATAACCGACCGGCTATGAGCTACCAGACCACGGAAGACCAAGGGCGTTGGGCGGCCAACTCGAAGAAGCGATACGGACGCACCAAACAATACTATCTCGAACTCATTCGGACACAGGAAGGTCGTTGTGCCTTCTCCGGCGTTCCTTTGCTGTTCGACCCCGCATTGGGAACGGCCAAAAAGGGGGGCGCAGGCTGTCACGCACTTTACGCGGCCCTCGATCACACGGCAGCAGGCTGTGACGATCTCGGCCACGGCATCGTTTGTTACGCCCTCAATGACATCAAAGGGCATTTGCCTCACGACTGCTTCGTGGCGCTCCGTGAGACCGGAGCCTGGCAACAGTTCATGGCCAAGTGGCGTGTCCAGTCAGAACAGGACAGTTTAGATACCACAGCATTCTATGCGATACGGCACCAACGAAGCGCCTAACATGCGAACCGTTCCGCATGCGGCCGCTGAGAATCGATTTCCATTTTTCGCCAGCGGGTCCCGCCACTGCAAGGGATAGCCGGGCTCAACCCCCGGCTACTTGCGCTTTGATCCCTGCGGGATCAGGACGATGTGCGGAGATGAGCTTCCTTCATTCCAAGCGCAACCTGAGAGCCTCCAAGGCTTCGAGATTCGTGCGTAGCGTCACTTCCGCATCGGTCTCCGGGAGGTGGCTGAGGATGCCGACGGGGCCTTTCCAGCCGCTTGCCAGAACATGCCGCAGCATGGCAGCCTCGTGCTCGCCCTTGCCGGGCGGCATGATCTTGAGGCCCTTCTGATCGGCATCGTCCACCATGCCGTTGAGGTTGAGCGCGAGGAGGTGGGGCTTCATTTCATCGAAGAGCCGCGGGAAGTCCGCGACATGTGCGTGCCCGTGATGGAAGTTGTAGACCATGCCCACCTCCGGCGAATCCAGGGCACGGATGATCGCGATCTGGTTCCGTGGTTCGCCGAACCAGCCGCCGTGATTGTAGAGCGCGACCTTGCAGCCGAGGGCACGTGCTTCCAGCACCAGCGGCCGGAGTTGCTCGGCCGCGGCACGCAACTTCGCTTCCTGATCGGGATTCCCCGGCAGCGGCTCGCCGATCAAGACCCACCACTGCGGATGAATCCCGTGGCGGCGGATCACCTCGATGATCTTGCGGCTGTTGCCGTCCAACACGCCGGGCATCCACCACGCGGTGATCGCGATCTTATGGCGCTGCATCGCTTCCACCTCGGCATCGAAGCCGGCGACATGCTCGTCCCGCCAATCGTAGGCAAGCTGGTGGATTCCGAGACGCTCGAGCATCACGGCGCGTTCTTCCGGGCCTCGCTTCTTCACATCGAAGGGGACGATGCACCATGCGACCAGATTTTCCCGCTGCAGCAGCGCCGTATCGACGGCTCGTGAAGCGCTCGTCGCGAACAAGGAGATCATCAGCACGAGCCAGCGGAACATCCTGCCGCAACGGGGGCTAGCAGGCGGATCTTGCAAGCGTGACTTCGCCGCGGTGACTGCATCCATGCTAATCGCAGCATCAAAAGGGATCCGACCACTTGACCGACGGAATCAGGATCGTCTACCCGACCACTTGCGGGGTCCACGGAGCGAAGAACCGGCCCTCGTCAGTTGCGAAGCCACCGGGAACATGTCGCTAGGGACCTCCAAATGATCCCAGCACTTCGCCTTTGTAGGGCTCGTTGGGCGGCTCATCCAGTATCAGCTCGAGTTTTACACTTGTCCTACGTTCGCGTTCAGGCAGCGAAATTCCCAAGAGGAACAATGGTCCTCGAAAGAACTTCTTCATCTCTCCGGGAGCGATGGTAATCCTTTCGACTTCATCGGGAAGTCTGTCGGTTGCAGGATCCATAATTCCCGCCTGCCGCTTATCTGCGTAGGACTTAAATACCGTCACAAGAGGGTTCCTCCCGGTATTGGTCACCCAACCATCAACGTATGAGGTCGGCTTTGGTGAACGGAAGGCAAGATACAAATTTATATACCTCGCTCCAACATCCAGGTTCAGCGACGTCTTCTTCGCCGCAATCTTCACCTCAGCAACCTTTGTGACACCAGCGCACCCGCCAAGAGCCATCGTCACAATCACAAAAAGCATATTCGCCACAACTGGCTTTTTCATCACTATTCAGTTTAAGGATTTTCACCCCCGGCTCCATTTGAATTGATCGAATTGGATTCGTCATCGCAGGGGTGGTTTTGACTTTGTATAGAGGTTAAGCGTCTCTGCTCACGCGTTATTGCGCCTGCGGACAATCCATACGAGGAAGCTGGCGGACACCAGCGCGCCGACCGCGTAGCAGGTAACCTGGATGGTCTGGCTGATGAGGATCGGCAAGGTGCCGTCCGGATAGACGGGCTCCGGATAGAGCGGCCTGCCCGCGCGCCAGACCCAGGCACCCGCAGCCAGGCCGGCGAGTTCGGTGACAAGGATCAGGCAGGGCACGATCTTGAGCATGGTGCCGGGTGCGATCTTCGGCCTCGTGCCCGACCGACCGAGGAAGAGTGCGGCCAAGCCGAGAACAAGCCCTGGCCCGACGGAGGCGCGGAAGGCCCAGGCGGCAGCGAGCAAGGTGAGGTTCGTGATGCCCCACAGCGGCTCGTGATAGAGGGTGAAGTGCTCCGGCGAGATCCGGATGAGGTATTGGTCGTGGATCAGGCAGTAGAGGAAGACCTCCGCCCAAATGCCGAAGACGATGGCGTAGGTCACCGGCCGCGTCTCATCCAGGAGCGGGGCACGGGTCATTTTCAACAGCCGGTTCATCAGGGACGCGAGTTTGTGGAAAACCCGCCGCGCGGCGAGATGATTTGTATCCGCCTCCCCCGCTCTAACAAACCGCGGCGATCTCCACGTACCGCACGGTCGGAAGGGAGCTTTTCCCTTGCGGACCGGCACTCGCTCGCCATCATCGAAAATCCACTGGCGAGCCGCGCTGCGCCAATCCGAGTCATTTCCTTTTTATCTCCCAATTCTCCATGGCCGGTGAAGCACTCCCCCCGGACGTCAGGCAGCTCATTTTCCAGCACCTGTCCTCGGTGGAGGAATTGGAGATCCTGCTGCTGCTGACCGGGGAAGCCGGCAAGGCCTGGACGGTGGAGACAACCTATCAGCGAATCCTCAGCTCGCGGAAATCGGTGGAGAAAGGATTGGAGAAATTCGCCGCCGCGGGCCTCGTGTCGAAGATTCCTCCGCCTGAATCGCCCACCTACATTTTCGATCGCGCCGCGGCGGATACCACTTTCCAGGAACTCGCCCGCTGCTACCGGGAGCTGCCGGTGCGAGTGATCGAGGCGATCTATCAGAAAAGCCGCGATAGCGCCCAGGGCTTCGCCGATGCATTCAAGTTCAAGCGCGAGCCATGATTCCCATCCTCATCTATACCCTTTGCTTCCTGACCTGCTCGGGCTGCGCGGTCCTCCTGTGGAGAGGCTTCCGCAAGACCCGCTACCGGCTCCTGCTTTGGAGTTCGCTGTGCTTCCTGATCCTGGGTATCGCCAATCTGCTACTCTTTGCGGATCTCGTGCTCTACCCGGGATCCAGCCTGCTCGTTCTGAGAAATTGCGTCACCTTGGTGGCCATCCTAGTGCTCCTCGTGGGGCTGGTGTTCGAATCCCAATAAAGAATCTCCGCTGCCATGTTGGAATCATTCCTCTCCGGGGCCATCTGCATGGGCTACTTGGTGATCTCGCTGTTCTTCATCCGGTTTTGGAAGACCACCCACGACCGGCTCTTTGTCTTCTTCGCCCTCGCCTTCGGCCTGCTTCTTGCCGAGCGCGTAACCCGGGCCTCGCTGGAAATTCAGACCGAATGGATTCCCGTGGTCTTCACATTCCGCCTCGTCGCCTTCGGACTGATCCTCTACGCGGTATTCGACAAGAACCGCCGTCCTTGAGGATGCCGCTTTACCCAAGCCGCTTCCCTTCCCCCCACCCACCTGCTAGATGGCGGTATGCCGGAAGAGCGGTTCCGTTTCATCGATCTCGCGGTGCGCCCGCTCCCCCCGGCAGCGGCCCCTGCGAACTCGCGCGCGGCGAGCTGATGGACCGCTTGGCCCATGCCCGGCCGGCCGTCGGGGATGATACGCTGGCGGAGGCGACGGCACGCCTGCAGAAGGTGCGCTTCCCCAAGTTTGGCCTTTTAGCTATCGGCGGGCTCTGCCTCCTGGCCGCGGTGCTCGTGCCGGTGGTGAAGAACGCGAAGCTGGAACTGGTCCGGCTCAACCCGGTTCACCGCAGCTTCCGTACGACGTGGGGATTCGAGCAGCGATTCGAGCAGCGGATCGCGGCTGGGCTCGACAAGGAGCAGCGGCTCTTCCTGCTGGCGAATACCAGGGTGAGCGAGGATGCCGGCGTCTTGCGCTGGCTCGAATCGCCTGACGACGAAGCCTATCCCGAACTGCGGGAGGAAGCCCTCGCCGTGCTGCAGGAAGGTCATTCAAAGAAGCTCCTGCCAACCCTCCAGCTGAGGGCAGGGCAAGCAACCGACAACGGGCTCTGGCCCTTGCTGGAGGCACGCAACTGGTCGCGCGACTCGGCAGGCCGGATGCCCGGGGGCGGGGTGCTCCAGGTGCGGATTTTCAAGCCGGGTAACTTCCGCAAGAGCGTGAGCCTATTGGAAGAAGCGGCCGCGAAACCCGTCATCGAAAGCGAGCTGCCCGCCCATACCCTGCGTCGGCTCGGTATGCTCGGGGAGATTGAAACCATTGCCGATCAAGCTGAACAGCGGCACTTCCTGCAACTGCAACGGAACTTGGCCTCCTTCGACCAAGGTCGCAACCGTCTGCAAGAGATTTGGGTCGCCCGGGGCGAGGAGTTGGCGAAGTCCCGCGACAAAGAAGGTTGGAAGAAGTGGACGCAAGGCTGGCTGAGGCTCTCAACAACCCCCGTTCTGTGGAACGATCTCAACGAGGCCCTCTCCGAGCTCGGGAACATCGGCAAGACCATCGAATGCTTTCGAGCCCAAGCCCTGGCCCTCGGTCTCTCGGATGAGGTCGCACGCATGGACCGCCTGAAGAAGGTCTCCGACAGCTCCGCGCCCCCGCCGACCGGTCCGCCCCCTCTGTCAGTAAGCGGCCCTGTGCGATATCCCAGCAGCATAGCGGCAGGTCTGGTCCGCCCGCGTACCCACGCCGCTCGTCCGGGTACGGTCCCGGAGGAGGACTTCAAGGCCGGGCGGCTGGCCGAGCATGCCCTTGCGGACCGTCTGCTGGCCTTGGCGGCGGCCCTGCTCTTCGGCGTGATGGCGCTGCTCGCCATGCTGGAGGGATGGCGGCGGCTCCCCGCACAGCGCGGGCTGGCGGCAGGTTTGGTGCCTCTCTTCCGGCGGGTCGATTTCGCCTGGATCGGCAGCCTCGGGATCCTGCTGCCGCTGGCATGGCACGTGGTCATTGTGCGCTTCACGCCGCTGGGTTGTCGCGATTACGCGCTTCTGCACTGGGACCTGATGCTCGCCCTCCAGCAGGCGGGCGGCTCCTCTCTCTTCGCCTGCTGCATGCTGCTCCAGAGCGCCCGCTGGCGGATCGCGAAGCGGGCCGGCATCCTGGGCATGCGTCCGGCACGGCTGTGGGATGGCTGGATCATGGCGGGGATCGCCGCCTGCTTCGTGCCGGTGATCGGCTGCGTCCGCTACCTGACGCTCAGGCAGGAGGAATTCATGGTCCTGGGCACCGCGGCAGCCGGCTTTCCCCTGCTCTGGTGGGTATGGCGGGTGATCATGGCCGCCTGTCAACCGCAGGCATCTTCGCTCGGCGGGGTCCTGGTTTCACGCCTGCTGCTGCCGCTCTTCACCGCCGCGGCGGCCCTGTGCTTGCTGCTAATGATCCCGCTGCATGCGGAGGAAAAACGATGGGTGCGCGAGGACAAGCTCGGCGGTGCCGATCCCGCGGGCTCCACGCTCCAAGCTGTCGACGCTGCCGCCTTCGCGAAAGTCCGGCAGGATCTGCAGGCGGCGTGGTAAGCGTCCGCCAGCTTGACTATTTGCCCTTCGCCGCCGTCTCCAGAAGGTCGATCTTCTCATTCGCGCCCGTGATCAGGAGCTGCGCTTGGGTGATCTTCGCGTCCGCGTTCCGGGCTTGGCGGTCGTAAAAGTTGGCCTTGGTGAGCTCCGAATTATTGGTGCGCTGATAGGTTTGCACGTAGCCGTCGCTACCGGTGGTGGTCACCGTGTAGTTCGCGTCCGCGCGCATGGCGGAAGCCCGCTGGCGGGCGTTGTCCGCCTCCATTCGGGCCGATTCGATCCCGACCTCCATGCGCCGGACATAGGCTTCCAGGGCAGTGATCTTCGCGTGATTATCCCCTGCCGCATCCGGCAGGTTCTCGAGCGGAGTGTTCTTCTCCCCGGCTTCCTCGACATCGGCCTTCGCGACCGCCTTGTCGTGGGCGGTCTCAGCCTTGGCCTCCGCTTCGCGCTGCTTCTTGGCCGCCGCGTGGTCGCGCGGGAAACGGTCGGACAACGCCTTGGGCAGCTTCTCGAAGGGGATGCGGGCGGTGCCGCCGGCATGGGTGATCTTCACCCCCACGGCATCCTGACCGGTCACCTTGACGCTCTCGTAAACCTTCCCATCGCGCATCGTCAGGGTCCCGACTTCGAGCGGGAGTTGCACGGTTTCCGCGGCATTTGCCCATGCGGCAAGAAGCAGGAAGAGAGGGAGGAGGAGTTTCATGGAACAAGAAGGTGATATCTCAAAGCGGGATTAACGTCAATTCCGCCACGGCAAAACGCCCGGCCGCAGGCTGCGGACGGGCGCTTGGGAAAACGATGCGCGGGTTTCGCGATCAGACCGTCGGCTTGCCGACGCGGCGGACAGCGCCGAAACGCTTTTGGAACTTGTCGATGCGGCCCTCGGTATCCACGAACTGGGCTTTGCCAGTGAAGAACGGGTGCGAATCGGAGGTGATACCCATCGAGACGACGGAGTGCTCGACACCATCGATGACTTCCTTCTTCTCGGAAGACTTGGTGGAGCGCGTGACGAAGCGGGTGCCGGTGGTCATGTCCACGAAGACGACCGGGTTGTATTTCGGATGAAGATCCTTTTTCATGACAGTAGAGAGCCCGGACACGTTTCCGACGCGGCGGGAGCGGGAGGATGCATTTCGGCAGGCCGGTGTCAAGCCGCCGGGTGAGGAGAATGGAACGACGGTAGGACGCCCTCAAGCCAAGCCATCCGACCCGCCGAGGGCGACGAGGGCCACCGAGGGGATGGGAAGGGGCTTGCCCACCAGGAAGTCCTCGAGAGCGAGCTGAAGCCACTCGCGGGAGGCCCGGATATTCTCGAAGATGATCGAATGCGCCCCGGCTGAGCCGATGATGCGGTAACGCCCGACCTCCACCCGCAACTCGTCCTTTTCCCCGGCGAGCATCAGCTCCAGCACGATCGTCTTCTCACGGCTCTGGATCCGCAGCTCGGTCAAGCGACCGTAGCGTTCGAGCCTGCCAGCCAACAAACTTTTTACGGCACTGGATGCCAGACTATCCTTGAGATTCCCAAACATGCCGCTCCCCGCCAAATAATTGCAAAACGCACTTTCCTGCAATGCTTAATGCGTCCCCCAGAATCGCACGATCCACCAAGCCGCCAGACAGATCGCGAAGACAAGGATCCAAAAGCTGCCGCTGCCCGCACCCTCGCGATCTCCGTAGTGGCGGGGATCGGAGTGCTGCCGGGCGGCCCCGAACCATGCCATGCAGATCGCGCAGGCCAACACGATCGAGACGATGAGGGTCGCGGTCACGGTGGAATATCCGCATGATCCGGGCCAAGGCAAGGGGGCGCTGCTCCACAGCTACTTCCGATCAATCCTCCTCCGGAATCGTCTCGACGTGCATCGCCGCGAGTTCCGGCGAGGTGGAGGCTTCCTCGGCTTCCAGATAGTCGATATCGTTCAGGGCTGCGGCAGGATCGTCGCTGAGGCGCGCGGAGGCCTCGTAGGCATCGGCCACGGCGTCGCGGGTTTCGTCTTCCGCAGCCTCCATCCCCTGCTCGACCAGGGAAATGTTGGGCTCCTCGTCCACATAGGGCGGGGCAGTGGAGGACTTGCGGGTGGGCGGAATGGCTTCCACCGGATCAATGGGTGTCATGATGTTTCGGGATTTGGTTTCCCGATCTTCCTCGCAGGCGGCGTTCCAAGTCAGAAGTGCGGGCCGGGCGCCCCGCCCCGCCCCGCTCACTTCCGGCCGCCGAATTCCCGGGTGCTGACCTTCCCGCCGCCGTACGGAGCCCCGAGGCGCATGCTGACCGTGACCTTCGGAAAGGCGTAGCGCTCGCGCGACTTGGCTTCCGCACGCCTGATCCCGGCGACCACCAGCAGCGCGACCAGGCCGGTCAGGGCGAGCAGCCCGATGGCGAGGAGCGTGATGCGGAGCCGGTTCCCGCCGGCGGAAACCGCAGCGCGTTGATCGAGAATTTCCGACACCTTGCCCGCGACGCCGGTGCCAAGCGTCTCCGCGAAGGCCTGCGGATCCTTCGCCACGGCGAGCAGAGCGGCTTGCAGTTCGCGGTCGATCTTATCGAGTTCAACCGGGCTCAGGTCGGAGGGACTGCTGCCCTTGACGACGTTGCCGGGGGCAAGCTTTTCCACGATCGGGGTCGCCTCACTGTAGCGCCACTGCCGGCTGTCCACCTCCAGCACCATGACGAGGCCCGGCTTTCCGGCGAGCCAGTTCTTTTGCAAGGTGGCGGCCTGCTCGTTCATGCTAGGGCCGATCAGGGTATCGTAGATCGCGAAGTAGAGCCGGAAGCCGTGCTTGGCCTCCAGGGCATCGAGGGTCGCCGCGATCGCCTCCAGGCGCTGCGGCTCGCGGGCGAAAAGCCGGGCCTCGTCGAAGACCCCGTTTTCGGGCGCGGGCGGCACCGGGGATTCCTCATCCTGTGCGCGTGCCAGCGGGACCAGAAGGATGGCCCAGAGGAAAAGCAAGGCGGCGTGGAAGGCCCTCACGATGGAGTATCTTTCCCGCGACGGGCGGGGTGGCAAGCCTCGTGAAAAATGAAATTTGAAATCTGCATGGAAAGGCGGGAAAGCGAAAGGCAGAAGACACGGGACCGTTCTTATCAGAGCGAACTGGCCGGCGCTTGCCGGTCAAACTCCGCGCCCCGCCACCATGTCTGCCCATCCCCTCCGCACCTTGCTCCTGCTCTTCGCCCTTGCCGGCCTCGGCGTCGCCGAGCCCCAGCGTGTTCCCGTCTGGCCCGGAGCGGACGCTCCAAACGGTGACGGGAGCAGCTCCCCCGCCACCACCACCCTCACCGTCCATCAGCCGGAGAATCCGAACGGTGCGGCCATGATCATCTGCCCGGGCGGGGGCTACGGCGGGCTGGTCACCGGGCCGGAAGGGCACGGCATCGCCCGCTGGCTCGGCACTCACGGCATTACCGGCCTGGTGCTGGAATACCGCCTGCCACAGGGCCGGCGGATGGTGCCGCTCCTCGACGCCCAGCGCGCGATCCGGCTCGCGCGATCGAATGCCAAGGCTTGGAACATTGATCCGCAGCGCATCGGCATCATCGGCTTCTCCGCCGGAGGTCACTTGGCATCGGCAGCGGCCACGAAGTCCGATGATGGAAGCCTGGCGGCAAAAGATCCGATCGAGCGCTTCAGCTCGCGCCCGGATTTCGCCGTGCTCATCTACCCCGTCATCACGATGAGCGAGCTCACCCACGGCGGCTCCCGGAACAATCTCCTCGGCCCCGATCCTTCCAAGCAAATGATCGATGACTTCTCCACCGAGAAGCAGGTCACGAAGCGGACCCCGCCGACCTTCCTCGCCCACGCCAAGGACGACACCGTCGTCAGCATTCGTAACAGCCTGCTCTTCGCCGACGCGCTCAAGAGCCATCATGTCCATGCCGAGTTGCTCGAGCTCCCGGATGGCGGCCACGGCCTCAATGGCTACAAGGGTCCATCATGGGATGCCTGGCAGGCGGCATCCCTGAAGTGGCTCGAAGCCGAGAACATGCTCAAGGCCAAGGCAGCCGCGACCAGCAGCTTCATCCCGGCTTCCGATCCCCGGGTGCTCGCCGGTCTTTCACCGCTCAACTGGATCCGCACGGAGAAGGCCGTCCATTCGCCCGTCTGCGGTGCCTCCTTCCTGTTTGGCTTCGTCGATACCAAGCGCGTGGTGCTGAATGTCGATACGACCCAGCTCAGGTATCCGGCTCCCGCCCGCTTCCCGATTCTCGCTTGGACGGTCAACAAGGGTCCGGTCCAGACGCACCAGCTCGTCGCGGGTGATAGTGAAATCATTCTATCCGACAAAGTGGCGAACCCGGTGATCGACTTCTACATCAAGGGGCTTTCGCCCTTCGAGGATCGCTTCCGTGGCGATGTCCCTGCCAATGCCGTAAGCATAACCGGCTTCACCCTGGCAGCGCAGTGCGAACCCATCATCCCGTCCGCCAAGCCGGTCTGGCTGAATCTTGGCGACTCGATCCTGTCCGGGGACGCAGCCGCCTACACCGGTGGGCAAGGCCGCCCTCCCGATGACCAATGGGCGGCCTCCGATGACGCCCGGGCCAGCTACGGCTACCTGCTTGCCAAGCACTATGCTTACCGCGAATCCCGCTTGGCCTTCGGCGGCTACGCTTGGGGAGGGGGCGGTGGCAACAATCCCGATGTCGCCGGCCTCGTCGATCGGATCACCAGCACCACTTCCCGCCTGACCGGTGAGAAACTGGAGCCCTCTCCCAAGGTCGTCCTCGTCAACCTCGGTGAGAACGGAGCCCCGAAATCCGAAACCGTCATCGCCGCGCTCACCAAACTGCGCCTGCGCTGCTCGCCGGAGACCAAGGTCATCGTAATGATCCCGGTCTCGGGCAAAGCGCGCGCCGAAGTCAGCGGTGCCGTGGAAACGTATCTGCAGACGAGCAAGGACACCCGCACCCATCTCGTCGACCTCGGCGCCGTAAAATTCGAGACCGCGGACGGCCAGCACCCGACCGCCGCGGGTCACGAGTCCATCTACAAGGCAGCGCTGCCGTTCTTCGACAAGTTGCTGAAGTAGAAGTCCAGTCCACAGGCCGAGCCCGGGAGCGCGGACTGAAGTCCAATGCCTGTAAGGATTCGGTGCAGGCGGGTCTTCTTTTGAGTGCGGCGACATGTCGCCGCTTTGGATCGATCCACGGAAAATCTTCCGGCCGTCCCCGCAGCCGACATGTCGGCTGTGCCCGGGCGTTTCCGGTTGGCGCGCCAGCGGTGGCGTGTGCTGCTTCGCCGGAAAGGGATCACGAGGCCGACGAGGACTCCAGGGAGGATAATGACACAGGGAAGGGCCGTACCGGACACGCCCTTGCGGAGCCGACATGTCGGCTCCGGGGATGCCATCGGGGCCGGGGATCATCTCCCGAAAGCTGCGACATGTCGCAGCACTCCAAGGAGTGCCGCCCTGCGGCAATCAACTCCTGCAAGGCATTTGGACTGAAGTCCGCGATCCCGGCGCTGCCTCCCCTCAAGACTCCGATGCCGCCTTCAGGTCCGCCCTGAGCCCCGTGAAGAAAAGCAGCGCGGCAGCCACGCAGATGCAGGAGTCCGCGACGTTGAAGGAGGGCCACTGGTAGTTGACGAACGGAATCGTGAAATCGAGGAAGTCCACGACGTAGCCAGCCTTGAGCCGTTCCCAGAACGGCGCGCCATCCATGTAGGAAAGCCGCGAGCCCTGGACCAGACGGTCGGTGAGATTGCCGATGATCCCGCACAGCAGCAGCCCCACCGCGACCTTGCCCCAATTCCCGACGAAGAAGTTCTTCCGCACGCCGAGGGTGATCAGGCAGAAGGCGACGATCGGGACGATCAGGAACACGATCGGTGCCCAATCGCTGCCATTGCCGAAGCCGAAGGCGACTCCCTGGTTATGGACGCGGGTGATATTGAAGTAGCCCTCGATCACCACGATCGGATCCTGACTGGTGACATTCAGGCGGGTGTCCGGCTCGGCGAAGCGGGCGACCACCCAGAACTTGCTCCACTGGTCGAGAATGTAGAGCGGCAAGGTGAGGAGGAGCAGGATAACCGGCAGGCTCCACTCCTTCTTCTTCACGGCATCGATGGCGGGTTGCATCCCGGCGGTGGCGTTCGCTTCAGGCATGGGATACGGCTTGGACAACGGATTCACAACGCGTGCAGACCCCCGATTTGCCGAGAGGCTCGTAGCGGCGGCAGCGCGGGCACATGTGGTGATGGGTCTTCGAGGCCTTCGCGGAAAGCGCGGGGCCGGCGGAGACATCGAGATCGGCGAGGATGAAGAACTCGGTGGCGAACTGGCGGTCGCGCAGGAGATCGTAGACCGGCTCGCGCGCGGGCACGACGAGCTGCACCGCGGCCTCGTTGTTCTTCATGAAGGCTTTCGCCTGGATCTGTTCCTCGATGGCGGTCTGCACCACCTTGCGGATCTCCAGCAAGCGGTTCACCTGCTCGGTCGCCTTGCCGGAAGCAAAGGCCGGATCCGGCTCGGGGAAATCCTGTTCGTGCACGCTGCCTTCCGTGAAGGGCGCGTGCTCCCATGCCTCGTCCGCGGTGTAGGCCAGGATCGGGGCCAGCAGGCGGCACAGTGAGGAGAAGACATCATACATCGCCGTCTGGCTGGCACGGCGGCGCACGGAGTTCTTCGCATCGCAATACATCCGGTCCTTCGTCGCATCGATGTAGATGGCGGAGAGATCGTTGGTGCAGAAATGATTGAGCGAATTGAAGACCTTGCGGAATTCAAACTGCTCGTAGGCCTTGCGGCACTCCGCGGTGACAACGTTGAGACGTTCGAGGATCCACTGGTCGAGCAGCGGCATGTGGCTGGCGGCGACCCGGTCCATGCCGGATGGATCGAAGCCATCGAGATTACCGAGCAGGATGCGCAGCGTATTGCGCAGACGGCGGTAGGGCTCGGCGACTTGCTTGAAAAGGTCCTCGCTGAAGGGCACCTCGCTCTGCCAATCGACGGACGACACCCAGAGACGCAGGATGTCGGCACCATACTTGTTGTAGAAATGGGCCGCATCGGTCGGCTTGCCGGCCTTGGCGGCGTCCGACTTCGAGATCTTCTTCTTGTCCTTGTCGACGACGAAGCCGTGGGTCAACACGGACTTGTAGGGTGCCTTGTCGCGCCAGGCGACGCTCATCATGAGCGAACTCTGGAACCAGCCGCGATGCTGGTCGGTGGCTTCGAGATAGAGATCGGCCGGCGCGTGCAGCTCCGGATTCTTCTCCAGCACGGCGACGTGCGAGCAGCCGGAGTCGATCCAGACGTCGAGCGTGTCGCGGCACTTTTTCACGCCGGCGGGCAGGCCGAGTTTTTCGGCAAGCTCGGCATCGGAAAGCTCGAACCAGATGTTGGTGCCGTGGGTCTCGACGAGGTTGGCGACCTTGCGCGCGGTTTCTGCGGAGAGGATCGCCTTGTTATCGGCATCGAAGAACACCGGCAGCGGCACGCCCCAGGTGCGCTGGCGCGAGATGCACCAGTCCGGCCGCGCTTCCACGGTGCCGTAGATGCGGTTGCGGTTTTTCGCGGGCAGCCATTCCACCTTGTCGATCGCCTTCAGCGCCTTGCCGCGCAGCGATTCGAGCGAGATGAAGAACTGCTCGACGGCGCGGAAGATGATCGGCGTTTTCGAGCGCCAGCAGTGCGGGTAGCTGTGGCGATAGACTTCCTTGGCGAGCAAGACGCCCTTCTGCTCCAGCAGCTCGACGATCGGTTCGTTCGACTTGAAAACGTGCTTGCCGACGAGATTCGGCAGGCCGACGTCCGCGGTGAAATTGCCATCGTCATCGACCGGCGAAAGCACGCCGAGACCATACTGCTGGCCGACGACGTAGTCATCCGCACCGTGGCCGGGAGCGATGTGAACCGCGCCGGTGCCGGTCTCGGTCGTGACGAAATTGGCGAGGATGATCTTCGAAGTACGGTCAAGGAAGGGATGGCGCGCTTCGAGGTGTTCGAGCTCGCGGCCCTTCACGCTCTTCAGCACCGAAGTACGACGCATGCCGGACTTCGTTTCCAGTTCCGCGACAAGTTCCTTCACCACGATCAGGATCTCCACCCGGCCGTTGCCTTCGAACTGGCTGACCTCGTAGGTGAATTCCGGATGCACCGCCACGCCGAGGTTGGCGGGCAGGGTCCAGGGAGTGGTCGTCCAGATCGCGATCGACGCATTTCCGATTCCAAGCTTCGAGGAAGACTCGGGGGTCAGCGGGAACTTCACGAAGATCGCCGGGCTCTCCTTGTCCTGATACTCGACCTCGGCCTCGGCCAGCGCGGTGTGCGCGCCGTAGGACCACTGGACCGGCTTCTTCGACTGATAGACCACGCCGTTCTCCACCAGCTTGGCGAAGACGCGCAGGATCTCCGCCTCATAGCCGGGTGCCATGGTCAGATAGGGCTTCTCCCAATCCCCGAACACGCCGAGGCGGCGGAACGAGGCGCGCTGGATATCGATGAATTTCTCCGCGAATTCGGTGCAGCGGCGGCGGATCTCCGGCGGCTCCAGTCCGGTGGTCTGCTTGACCACCTTGAACTCGATCGGCAGGCCATGGCAGTCCCAGCCGGGCACGAAGGGCGCAGCGAAGCCGGCCATCGTCTTCGACTTCACCACCAGATCCTTCAGCACCTTGTTGAGAGCGGTGCCCATGTGCACGTCGCCATTCGCGAAGGGCGGGCCATCGTGAAGGATGAAGGTCGCAGCCCTTTGGGCACGGCGGCGCTCGAGAATGCGGTGGTAGAGATCCTGCTTTTCCCAAATCGCCAGACGCTTCGGCTCGTTTTCAACGAGATCCCCACGCATGGGGAAGCTCGTCTGCGGCAGCAGGAGCGTGTCTTTGTATTGGGATTCGGAACTCATTAGCGGGCGCGGAAGCTAGCAGCGACTCCGCGAGGGGTCAACCGCCGGGGAGCGCCGGAAAATCACTTCCCGATCCGGCAGCCGGAACGGCCCGGAATCCGCTCCAAATCAAGGATTATCCCGTGATATTCCCTTGCCCGGACCTTTCACCCGGGGCGTCGGATCTGGCAGGGTATAATGGATTTCCTCGCTCACGCTCCACTCCGGCAAGGCGCTTTTGAGACTTTCCGCCGAGGAGATTTTACCGGATTCCTCCAGCAAAAGCATCCGGGACGAGCGGTCCACCACTTGCAGCCCGCGCTTCGCGATCTCCGCTTGGGCTTCCTGCAGAGGCGCGACTCCCTTGCCGCGGTAGCGGACAATCAAACGGGGAGGTTTGCCATCAGAGTGGGATGCCATCTCCCTGGAACTGTGCCTTGAAACCAAGGCTCTGGCAACTGGCAAGAACCAAGCGGGTCACGGCATCCGTCCGCATCGAATCCGCCGCCATGTCGCGGACCGATGGATTGCGGGACAACAGCCGGGCGGCCAAGCCCGTCACCGCCGGCGTCGCCATCGAAGTTCCATTCATGGGTGCGTAGCCGCCCGGAACCGTCGAAATGATGGCGACCCCCGGCGCAATGACGTCCACTTCCGGACCCACGTTGGAGAATGCCGCCACGAACGTTTTCTTGTCCTTGGCATAAGGGCCCATTTCTTCCCCACCTCCTTGGCTGTCGGTGGGATAAGTTCCCTTCCTGCCCAGAGCGGAAACCGCGATCGCGGCCGCGTCCAGCGCCGGGAAGGAAACCCGCTGCCGTCCGTCGTTCCCCGTCGCTGCGATTACCACCACCCCCTGCTCCCGGGCGTCCTCCAGGGCAGCGCGGATCACCTCGTCGATCAGCGGCGGCTCGCCCGGCCCGGAATCGTACTTCAGACTCAGATTGATCAGGTGGCAGCCGGACTGCACGGCATGATCGATCGCCTTCGAGATCGCGAAATTTGCGGAGGCCGCGCCCGGCTGCGCGCGGAAGACCCGGTAGCTCAGGATTTCCGAAGCCGGTGCGACTCCCTTCATCTTGCCGCGGGCTCCGATGATTCCTGCCACATGCGTTCCATGCGCCCCCCCGCGTGGCCCCCAGTCCTCGGGATCCTCCCCGGTCACCGTGCAGGCTCCGGCCTTCACATCCAGATCCGGATGGCTGCCGTCGATACCGGTATCGATCACGGCGATCTTCACCCCTTCGCCATCGGAGTCTTTCGTTTTTTCCCCGTAGTAGTGCCGGAGGCCGTCCGCCGTCGCAAAATCGATCGGACCGAGGAAGATCTGGTTGTCCGCTTTCAGGGTCACGCCCTTGCGAAAGCCCCCATGATATCCTGCCGCAGGTGGCTCGATGTAGAGCCTCTCCACCTTGGTGCCCGTCTTCAAGCTCTCGAATCTGGCCTCGCCTTTGGCATTCGTGATCGCCTCATCTCCGGAACGGCTTGCGAAGTCCGTGAAGGCGACGATCCGAAGTCCCGCCAAGGGGCTCTTCAAGTCTTTCGAAAGCACCGTGATCTTCACTTTCACCGACGCGCCGGCGGCTGCCGACTGCGCCTTCACCTCAACCCGCGGGACGGGAGAATCCGCGGTGCGGTAGTAGAGCACCGGTGCCAGGCGCATTCCCGGCTGGGCACGTCGCAAGGCCTGCGCTGCTTCCTCCGATAATTCGACAAGCTTCGCTCCATTCTCGCTCACCGCGTCCAAGCACCGCATCACCAGTCCGGCGGCAGCCTCCACGGTACTGCCGGGGATACGGAGCGTCGGGAGGGCCAGGTTCTTCAGCGCGGCAATCGCCCCGCCCGGCTGCGTCAGGCTCTTCAAGTTCACTTTCTTCACCCCGGCATGGAGGCTGTGGAAGAGTGTTGAGAGCGAGGCCGAGGCGATGCTCTTGTCCACGCGGAGACCGCGCATCGGAAGCAAGACGTAGGAGGTGAGGTCTTCTGCCATCCTCTTATCATGAAAAATCAGCGCCATATGTCGAAGACTTTCTCGACGCGGGAGCAGGTCTTTGAGTTATTAGAGACACCTCGGTTTAAATGAGCGCGTTTGCGCGCAAGGGAGCCACCCCATCGCATGTCAACCCCGTCGAGAACACGCTCCCCTTCTCCAAGACATCCTCACGCCTTCAAGTCCCACAGCCTCGAAAAATCCCTATCCCAACCCGATCCCATGCCCGCTAAAAAATCGACCACCAAACCCGCGGGGAAACCCGCCGCAAAACGCCCCGCCAGGAAGGCGGCTGCAAAAAAAACGGCGGCGAAGAAAGCCACCGCAAAGTCAACTCCGGCCAAACCGGCATCGCTGAACGCAACCCAGCAGGCGGCATACGAAGCCTCCTCCAACGCCGGCTTCAAAGACCGGAAGAAGAAACCCACGCGCATGGCCGCAGCGGGCGCCGGCGCGACCGCGCTGCGTCAGTTCATCGTCGTGGCCGAGGGTGACTCCTGGTTCGACTACAAGCCGGCCTTCCTTGGCGGCGGCAAGGATCTGCTAGGCCACCTTCAAAGCTCAGGACGCATCAACGTATTCCGGGTCAGCAAGGCGGGAGACACGATGGAAAATATGATCTACGGCACCGCCACCTCGGGCAAGGGCACGGGAATGCAGCCCGATCTACCGCCGCAGCTCGACCAGACTTTGAAAGCGATCCGCGACAAGAATGCCGATGCATTCTTCTTCTCCGGCGGCGGCAACGACCTGGCCGGCGTGGAATTGGCGAGCTACCTGAATCACCAGGTTTGGGGAAGTCCCACGATTCGCAGGGAGACCCTCGACTTCATCTTCGGGACTTATTTCGCCAAAGCCCTCAAAGACCTGATCAACACCGTCCGCGAGGTGAAGCCCGGCATCCCGATCTTTATTCACGGCTACGATTACGCCGTGCCGGATGGCCGCGACGTGAGCTTCCTCGGCTTCAACTTCTCAGGTCCCTGGTTGAAGCCGGCCCTGGTCCAGAAGCGGCGCACCGACCCGGCCGAAGGACGTGAGATCATGGTCAAGGTGCTCGATACCTTCAACGCGGTCCTGAAGAAGGTCGCCGCCGCGCACCCGGACGTCCATTACATCGACCTGCGGAAGACGCTGCGCAACGGGGCGAACTACAAGGACGACTGGGCCAACGAGCTCCATCCCACTTCGAGCGGATTTCAACAACTGGCCCGGAAGATCGAAACGGTGATGCTTCAGAATTTACCCTGATCAGCCGCAGGTAGATCCACGAGGGAAAACAATCACTTGAACTCCAGCAACCACGCCAGCAGGTCGTGGTAGTCCTTCTCCGGCAGCGCCTGGAAGGTGGGCGGCATCAGGGACATGCCGGTCTCCTCGTTCGTCGCGATCCCGGCGATCGGCAGGCGCTGCTCCTTCCCCGCGGGATCGATGATCACGAGCAACTCCCCTAGCCTGCCGCGCTCGAGCCCGAAGGCGCTGCTGCCATCCTTGTTGGTGATGACATGCGAGCGGAAGTGCGAGTCCACGTTCCGATTCGGATCGAGGATGTCCTCGCTCAAGCGTTCGGGGCCGCGGTTGCCGATGCCGTCGAGCTGCGGCGCGATCAGCGACCCCTTGCCGCCGATGGCATGGCAGATCGCGCAGTTGGCCGCGAAGATGCCGGCACCGCGGGCCTTGTCCGCCGTACCGGCTTGGAAGGTGGCGACGCGTTGCTTGATCACCCGATCAATCTCCGCCCGCATCTCAGGCGTGACCGTGGAAGGCGGAGCCGGCGGCGGGGGCGGCATATAGTCCGCAAGCTGATCCCGCAGCCCGACCGGAGCGGCATACTTGAGGAAGCTGGCAAGCCGCCCGAGACGCACCGAGCGGTCTTTTCCCACATCAAACGAATCCACGCTCAGCAGCGGCGGCTCGAAGCCCCCCGCCGCGAGCCAGGCATAAGCATCACCTTCCTCGCCATCGGCGATCTCGAAGCGCACCGGCTTGCCCTGATGCGCGGAGAGATCCCAGTTCACGCGGCTGGCCACATCGTTCCGCGGTGGCAGCGCGCGCAGGATTTCCGCACCCGTGGCATCGTCCACCAACCGCACGAAGTTCCCCGAATGCGCGGCCTCGTCCGGCGGACCGTTGTGGCCGCAGAGCAGGAACGAGAAGTTGGCGGGGGCGGTGAACACCGGCGAGCGCAGCGTCCCGGTGCGGCTCTCCTCCTCCGGACCACCCCGATCGAGGCTGGAGATCAGTTGGATCGGGCTGCCCTCTTTCGTCGAGCGGGTCTGAATCGCCCATGGCAAGCCGGGGGAACGAGGATCGATCACCGCGGCCCACGCCGGTTTCTTGTCGCCTCCCGCATCCCCCAGCAACGAGGCAGCGATGGAAACACCCCATGAGCTGAGCTCGGGACCGGGCAGCGAGCCGCGCTGCTGCACGCCATCCACAATCGCGGCGAGCAAGTCCGCCTGGATGCCAGGGTCCTTCGGGAAGCGCTCCTTGGCGAAGTCCGCGAGATCCCCCGCCGGCAGCAAAATGGCCAGCCGGCTCAGCGACTTCACGGCTTCTTCCGGCGAGGTCTGATGGCTGCGAAGATAAGTCAGTAAATACTCCGCCGCTTCCACCGAGGACAGCGAGCGTGCAATGTAAGCCAGCAGATCCTCCATTCCTGCCACCGCTTTCACCTTCGCGAAGGCACCGGGCAGTTCGAGGTGCTTGCGGATCACCACCTTGAGCTGGTAGGCCAGCGCTTCGTCCTCCGGCGGAGTGGAAGCGAGCGCCGCCAGCAAATCCGGCAGCCAGTCCGTCGAGACAGGCCGCAGCAGGGCCTCGGCGGCGACGCGTTTCTCGAACGGATTCGCCGACTTCAGCCAAGCGCGCACCTGCTCCAAGTCCGCCGCGGACAAAGGCCCCGAGCGCGCGGCAAAGCGCAGCGTGGCGATCGGGTCGGGTGGCCCCTTCTCCACCTTCGGCACGCCGTCCGTCTTCACGATCCGCCAGATCCGCCCGCGCTCCCGGTCGCGGCCCGGGTGTTCCAACGGCACCTCGTAGTGGCCGATGATCTTGTTGTAAAAGTCCGCCACCCACAACGCTTGGTCTGGCCCGAAGCGGAGATCGACCGGCCGGAACCACGGATCCTCGCTGGTAAGAAAATCCGGCTCCTCCTTCGCCACCGGCGTGCTGCCGCGGAAGCTGACGCTGTCCCGGTTGATCCGCGAGGTGACGATGTTGCCGATCAGAATTTGGTCCTGCCAGGCCTCGCCCCACATCGTGCGGTCCAAGTAGTGGATCCCGCAGATCCCGGTGGAGGAGTGCGTGTGCTGCATCATCACCGGCGCGAAGCCGAGGCCGAAGTCCGGCTTGGTGAAGCTCGGATACATGGCACCCGGCAGGAGCTGGTAGATCGGCGCGCTGTGGCAATCCGCGCTGTAGAGATTGCCATGGGGATCCCAGGCAAGGCCGAAAGGATTCACCTGTCCCGCACTGTGGAGCTCCACCCGGCTGCCATCGGGAAGAAAGCGGAAAACGTTGCCGGAGTTCAGCGAAAGCTCGGTGCCCGGATCACCCGGCTTGGCCCCCTTCAGGTTCTCCGGCCGGACCTTGAAGTGACTGGTGTTGTTATACCCGTGGGTGGCGTAGATCCAGCCGTCCGGTGCCAGGCGGAGGCTGGAGACATTGCCGTGCACATCCTTTTCCCAACCCAGCGGGCCGAAGAGAATCTCCCGCTTGTCGCAGACCCCGTTGCCATCGGTATCGTCCAGAAACCAGATGTTCGGAATGCTCCAGACGATACACCCGGTCTTGTAAGGCAGGACCCCGGTCGGGATGTTCAGGCCGTTGGCGAAGACCGTGCGCTTGTCGGCGCGCCCATCCTTGTCCGTGTCTTCCAAGATGATCACCGCATCGCGGCTATCCTTCACATTGCGGCCTTCGGGATCGCCCCAGCGCTCGCGCGGCGCGGCGTAGGGATACTCGTGGTTGCTGGTGACCCACAGCCGGCCGCGCGGGTCGAAGGCGATGTTGATCGGCTTGTCGATCATCGGCTCCGCAGCGAAGAGCCGGATCTCAAACCCCGGCGGCAGCGTGAAACCCTTGCGCTCCTCTTCCGGCGACAGCGGCCCGGAATCGCGGACCATCGAGGTATCAAGGGCAGGAGCCACCGATTGCCCCAGGAAAAGGAAGAGACTGGCGAAAAAGCGCGGGGTTTCCATGCGAATGATTCGTGCGAATACACCTTACATTCGGAAACCGCCGGACATTTCCACCAAAGCGTCAGCACAGGCACCGCTCGGTGCTGCGTTGCAGGACTTCCGCCCTGGCCACTGGGTATCGACACCGTCCCCCTCCCCGCCTACGCTCGCCCGCAGATGACGTTGGCCGAGCTGGGTTGGGATGAATTCTTCGAAGAGGCCTTTGCCCCGCATGCCGCGAAGGGATGGGCACCCGCGCGCCTGATCCGCGAGACAACCATCAATTACAGCGCATTCGTCGCCGAGGATGCCGACGAACTGGAGGAAATCGACGTCGTCCTCGCCGGCAAGGTCTGGCACGACGCCGCAACCGACGCCGACCTGCCCGCGGTCGGCGATTGGGTGGCCGTCGAGCTTGGCGGAGAAAACGAGGACCACGTGATCCGCGCCCGCCTGCCGCGGAAGTCCTGCTTCTCCCGCAAAATGCCGGGCAAGAGCGTCGAGGAACAGGTCATCGGCGCGAACGTGGACGTGGTCGCCGTGGTCACCGACTCCGGGCCGGATCACAACCCGCGGCGGATGGAACGCTACTTCGCGCTGGTCGGCCGCAGCGGTGCCAAGGCGGTGGTGCTGGTCAACAAATCGGACCTTTTCCCGGCGGAACACAACGAAGCCTGCGCCGAAGAACTGCGCGCCCTCAGCGCGGAAGCCGATGTCCACATCACCAGCGCGCTCACCGGCGAAGGCTTGGAGGTCCTGCAATCCTACCTCACCCAAGGCGTGACCATGTGCGTCGTCGGCTCCTCCGGCGTCGGCAAATCGACTCTGGTCAACCAGCTCTACGGCGAGGAGTGGCAATGGACCAACGAGGTCAACGACGTGACCGGCAAGGGCCGCCACACCACCGTCTCGCGCGAACTCGTCCCCCTGCCTTTCGGCGGCATGCTGATCGACAATCCCGGGATGCGGGAGATCCAGATGTGGACCGACGAGCAGACCCTCCGCGAGAGCTTCGCGGATGTGGAGGCCATCGGGCTGGAATGCAAATTCGCCGACTGCAAGCACGGCAACGACAAGGGCTGCGCGATCCGCGCCGCGGTCACGGCAGGCACCATGGACCTGCAGCGCCTCGAAAGCTTCCTGATGCTCGACGACGAGATCGAGAAGCTCCGCCACCTCGCCAAGAAACGCCAGATCACCGTCGAGCGCTGGGCCAAGCGCAACAACCGCGTGAAAGCGCGGAACCTCAACGACCGCATCCAACTGGAGCGGGACGAGCGCGGTGACTGCGACTGAAAGGTCCGCCCAACTACCCCAACGCCTCCAACAACGGACGGCCCCACTGGGACCGCCGGGCACCGCCCGGCAGAACGGTCCCAAACGGCTGGTGAATATCGGGCGGTCGTAGCGGAAAGTTCCGTTCCGATGCTGGTGTTGGACACGAAACCAGCTCGCACCTACCCTCCCCCCATGAAACCGCTCCTCACCGTCCTCGCCGCCTTCCTGATCCCCGTCCTCGCCCTCGCCGCGGACGAAGCCCCCAAAGACGGCCCCGTAAAGATCGAGGTCGCCGAAAAACAAATCGCCTCCGGCATCCAATTGCTCGACGTCCGCACCGTGGACGAATGGGAAACCGGCTACCTGAAGGGAGCCAAGCGCGCGACCTTCGGCGAAAAAGACTTCCTCGCCCAAGCCAAGGCCGCAGCCGATCCGAAGAAGCCCGTGCTGGTCTATTGCCGCAGCGGTAAGCGCACCGTGAAGGCCGCCAAGGAACTCCGCGATGCCGGCTTCACCTCCGTCCTCGAAATGGAAGGCGGCCTCATCGAATGGGAAAAGGCCGGCAAGCCGCTCGTGAAAGGCAAGTGAATGAGGCGTCTTGTTTCGCCAATGAAGACGCTTAGCGTGGGCAGCATGAAATGGCTGCTCCCCTTCTTCCTCGCGAGCTGTTCGCTCACCCCCGCGCAGGAATCCCCCCTGCCGCCGGCCCTGCTGCAGGAGCTGAAAGTGCAGTGGCCGAAGAACCGGACGATCCACCTCGTCTTCCACGGCCACAGCGTGCCCGCCGGCTATCACCACACTCCCGAGGTGAAGCCCTTCGACTCCTATCCGCTGATGGCGATGCAGAAGATCCAGAAGGCGAATCCGCATGCCGTGATCAACGCCATCGTCACCGCGATCGGCGGCGAAGATAGCGTCAAGGGCGCAGCCCGCTTCGAGAAAGACGTGCTCAGCCTCCGCCCCGATATCGTCTTCATCGACTACGCGCTCAACGACCGCCGCCTCCCCGAGGCCGAGGTCGAAAAGGCCTGGCACTCGATGGCAAAAGCCGCGAAGGCCAAAGGGGTGCCGGTCGTCTTCCTCACACCGACCGGTGCCAAGGATGTGCGTTACGATGCACCGGACGAACCGCTCGAGATCCGCGCCGCCATCATCCGCAAGGTCGCCGCTGAGGAAGGCATCCCGGTCGGCGATCTCCTCGCCGCATGGAAGGCGGAGCTGAAAAAAGGCACGAACCAGGACCGCCTGCTCGCCCAAGGCAATCACCCGAACAAGAAGGGCCACGAGATCGCCGCAAGGGTGATTGCGGCGATGTTCGGGGTGCGATAGGCTCCTGAGATGGCTCGAAAGGATACCCGTGGCCGGGAAGCGGAGGGAGACCCCGCGTGGAGCTTCGACCAACAGGGCGACTACGCGATCTCACGAACCCAGCGGATCGAGCGGATCGCTGCGATAGCGATCACGCTTCTGTGGGCAGGATTGGTATTTCGCTCTAGCGGTTTCGGCGACGCGCTTCGCTCGGTTGCCTTCTATCTCATCCCGCTCGCTTGCATTTGGAGGCCGGATCTTCTCGGGGGAATCGGCATGCGGGTCAGCCCTTTCACCGCGATTGACGGCCCAACCCCGGAGCGTGTCGTGCGCATTTGTGGCTGGCTCTGGCTGTTCTTCCCGGTGTGGATCTATCTCGCCGCCAAGCTCTTCATGCAGTCCTTGGAATAGGATCGGGCAGCGACCCTTGGCATGCCGGCTGGAATCCGATCAATGCCCGCTGCTCGCCTTCTCCGACCCGAGGCCGGTCTGGGCGCGGAAATTCAGCTCGGCGAACTTCGCTTCCGCTTCCGGATCGCGCTTCGAGAAGATCGTTCCCAGCCATGCGCCCAGGAAGCCCAGCGGAATGCTGAGGATGCCGGGATTCTCCAGCGGGAAGATCGCGCCCTTCTTGCCGAAGATCCCGTTCGGGCTGAGCAAAATCAGGATCACCGCCGAAGCCAGGCCCGTGGCCAGACCGGCGACGGCACCGGTCGTGTTGAAGCGCTTCCAGAAGATCGAGAACAGGATCACCGGCAGGTTGGCCGAGGCCGCGACCGCGAAGGCCAGGCCGACCAGGAACGCGGCATTCGCCGTCGGCCCCATCTTGATCGCGATGCCGATGCTGATCGCACCGACGAAGAATGCGGTGATCCGGGCCACCTTGACCTCTTGGTCCGCGGCGGACTCCGCACCGCGCTTGATCACGTTCGTGTAGAAGTCGTGCGCGAAGGAGGTGCTGGCACTCATCGTCAGACCCGCGACCACCGCGAGGATGGTGGCGAAGGCCACCGCACTGATGAAGGCGAAGAACATCTCCCCACCCAGCGCGTGCGCCAGGATCGGCGCGACCATGTTGGTATTCTCTGCGCCACTCTCGGTCAGAATTGCGGACTTCTGCAGGATCGTCGCCGCACCAAACCCGAAGAAGGTCGTGAGGATGTAGAAGACCCCGATCACGCCGATTGCCCAAGCCACGCTGACCCGCGCCGTCTTCGCATCCGGCACGGTATAAAAGCGCACGAGAATGTGCGGTAGTCCCGCGGTTCCTAACACCAGCCCCAGCGCCAGCGAGATGAAGTCGAGCGGCCCCCAGATATTCACGGCGGCACCGTATTTCATGCCGGGCTCGAGCAGGTTCTTCGGCTCGGTCGTGCCAGCATAGTCGGCATGCGAGACGGCCTCGAAGAACTTGGTCAGGCTGTAGTCGTGCTTGCCCAGCACCATCCAGCTCAGCGCGAAGGCACCGCCCATCAGCAGCACCGCCTTGATGATCTGCACCCAGGTGGTGGCAAGCATGCCGCCGAAGACCACATACACCAGCATCAGCACGCCCACGCCGATGACCGCCGGCGCGAATTCGACATGGATCAGCTCCTTGATGATCCCGCCCGCACCGACCATCTGCGCGATCATGTAGATCGAGGAAACCATCAGCGTGCTGAGCGAGGCCATCGCCCGCACCGGTCGCGGACTCATGCGGTAGGCAAGCAGGTCCGCCATGGTGTACTTGCCCGCATTGCGCAGTGGCTCGGCGACGAGCAGCAGCACGGTCAGGTAAGCGACCAGGAAACCGACCGAATACATGAAGCCATCGAAGCCCTTGAAGGCGATCATCCCGGAGATGCCCAGGAAGCTGGCGGCGCTCATGTAGTCGCCGGCCACGGCCAGGCCGTTTTGCCAGCCCTTGATGCTGCGCCCCGCGGCGAAGTAATTGGCAGACCCGGTGGCCTTGCGCGCACTCAGCCAGGTGATCACCAGGGTGAGCGCCACGAAGGCGAGGAACATCCCGAGCGCGGGCGTCATTTCAATCTTGGCTAGCAGCATCGGCTCAGGACTTCGGGGTTTCGATGGAGGACAGGAGGGCGTGTTCCATCGCATCCCACTTTCGGGCGGTGCGCATGTAGAGCCAGGCGACGACAAAGGTCATGATGAACTGCGAGAAGGCGAAGGCATAGGCCACGTTGATCTTCCCGTAGACCGGGCGCTTCATCAGCTCCGGGAAGTATCCGACCAAAATCGGCAGGGCCATGTAGTAGATCAGGAAGAAAATCGTGGCCGGAACAATGAAGCGGCGCTTGGCCGCCAGCAGTTCGGCGAAAGCGGGCCGCGCGGCCAGCGCTTCCCAATCGGGTTTACTTGGGTTTGCCATGGAGTTCTGGAGGCCTATCAGCCGCGGTGGAACCTGTCAAAAACCCATGGCGGCGATGCCACAGGGAAAATCCATTGGGCAAGGGGCCCGGCCTGTGGTTGCGTGGGGGCAGGCCATGCGCTGCTTTTATTCGGAGACCTTGGAGCTGAAGCTGCCATCGGGACACCCCTTCCCCATGGAGAAGTTCCGTATTTCCAAGGACATGCTCCTCGATGGCGGGATCCTGAAGCCCGAGGAAATCATCGAGGTCAGGGCCGCCGATAGCCATCTTCTGAAAGCCGTGCACGACGGTGCCTACGTCGAGAGCATTTATTCCGGTCTCTTGGGCCGGAAAGAGCAGATCCAACTCGGCCTGCCGGTCACGCCGGAACTCTACGCCCGCAGCGCCACCGAAGTCGAAGCCACCCGCCAGGCCTGCCACGCCGCGCTGGCGGAGGGAGTCGCGGTCTGCCTCGCCGGCGGGACTCACCACGCCTTCCGCGAACACGGCGAGGGCTACTGCGTCTTCAATGACGTGGCGATCGCGATCCGCGACCTGCAGGCGAAGCAGCCGGGCATCAAGATCATGGTGGTGGATACCGACGCCCACCAGGGCAACGGCACCGCCGCCCTGCTCGGCGACGACCCGCGGGTCTTCACCTACTCGATCCACGTCGGGAAGAACTACCCAACCCAGAAAATCGCCGGCTCGATGGACGTGGAAACCGTCCGCTACGTGGAGGGCGAGATGTACCTGAACCAGCTCTTCAGCACCCTGGCCGGGGCGCTCGACGCCTTCGCCCCGAACCTCGTGATCTGGATCGCCGGGGCGGACAATCACCGCAACGACCGCTTCGGCCAGATGCACCTGTCCGTAAAGGACCTCCAGCGCCGCGACGAGGTCCTGCTGCGCGCCTTCATCCGCAACCGCGTGCCGGTCGCCGTCCTCTACGGCGGCGGCTACAACCGCCAGCCGGACTTCACCGCGAAGATCCACCGCAACACGGTGGCCACGGCCAAGAAGCTGGCCGTGGAGTATCGCGGACTCTGACTTTTTCCGCGGCTGGCACTAGAAGCCCCCGGAGCGGGGTGGCTAAAATCCGGGGATACCCGGCTTGTCTCATCCGTCCGATATCTAGCATTAGATATAGGACGGATGAGACAAGCCGGAGGATCCCCGCGGCTCAGGGCACGCGGAAGATTTTGCCGTTCGAGGGGTCCTTGGCGAGGGCGCCGCTCTTGAAGCCTTCCACGTCGATCACGTTGTAAGGCGGGTAAGGGCTGAGCACGCGGCCGGGAGTCTCCGTCGCTTCCGCGGTGGGATGCTCCGTGCGCGGCTTCGGCTCGGGCGCTGGTGTGCTCGGGCCGGGCTCGAAGTCATCGTCGATCCGCGGCGCGGGCGGACGGTTCTCCTGCGGCGGTGGCGAATTCCGGTCGGGGACGCGCTCGTAGCGACCGGTTTCGTCGTAGGCTCCGGAATCCGGCGGCTGCTGCGATTCGCGGTCGCGGGCGTAGGGATAGGCGGGACCGCCGGGCCGGTAGGGCGCGCGGTGCGGCGGCGGGTAGGGCTCCGGATAGATGCAGGAAGCCGCCACGAGGGCGAAGGGCAGGAAAACTAGCACTTTCATTGCGGCCATTGGGACGATGCGGATGCCGGAATATTCAGACCGCCGGGCCGAGGCGCAAGAAATGCTTCGAAAAGATCGCCATCTTGCGTGCCTTCGAGAGGCTGTAGCGGCGGTCGAAGACCTTGAAGCCGTCGCGCTTCATCTTGGCCAGCAGGGTCTGATAGATCGAGCGCATGATCTCCGCCGGCACCAGGGCCTTCGCGTCCGATTTCGGCTTGGCGGCCACCGCCTCGTTGTAGAGGGACTCGGCCCGCTCGGCCTGGTAATTCATCATCGCCACGAAGCGCCCGTCATAGACGCGGCCGATCAGGTCGCGCTCGGTGTATTGGAAGCGCGCGAGATCGGCCAGCGGCAGGTAGATGCGCACGCCATTGGCCAGGTCCTCGCCCACGTCGCGCAGGATGTTCGTGAGCTGCAGGGCATGGCCGAGGGCCACCGCGTATTTCTCCGAGGCCGGATCCTCCGCGCCGAAAACCTTCAGCGAGGCCAGACCGACAGCGCAGGCCACCTTGTAAGTGTACTGCGAGAGATCCTCCCAAGTGCCGAAGCGCTGCGATCGCAGGTCCATCAGGCAACCGTCGATGATCGCCGTGAGGAGGTTCACCGGGATCGAGTGGCGTTCGATCAGCGCGACCACCTCGGCTTGCAGGGAGTCGGGCTCGGGGAAGCCGTTTTCGAGCCCCTGCTTCCATGCCAGCAAGGCGGCCTCCCGCTCCTCGAGCGGCTGCTCGGGATCGTCGGCCAAGTCATCCACCACCCGGCAGAAGGCGTAGAAGGTCACCATCCCGTCCCGCCGATCCTTGGGCAGGATTTGCAGCGCGAAGGCGAGGTTCGATTTCGCTTGGCGCGTGATCTCAGCGGAATCGTTCATGGGGAAAGGTGGCGTACGATGCACGTAAAGTGCCATGTCCGCCATTCGTGCTTTTGCGCAACCATCAGCGGATGAAGCCCCAGTGGCCGCTGGTGATCGGCCAGAGTGAGAAAAGCGCGGGTCCTGCGAGGTTGAACTCCTTGACCGAGCCCCAGTAGCGGGAATCGAGGGAGTTTTTGGTGTTGTCGCCGAGAGCGGCATACTCGCGCATGCCGGGCGCGGCCTGATCGGCCAGATGGAATTCCTGGCCCTCGCTGGAGAGCGGGCAGGGGTAGCGGCCCCGGGCATTCGGATCGGGGAGCTGGTAGCCGTTAGGATTGAATTCGTGGTAAAGCCCCTCCGCGCGGATGACGCGCTGGTTGCCGGGCTCCTGGGAGATGCGGCCGTTCACCCAAAGGTTGGGCGGGGTGATCGAGAGCGTGTCACCGGGCACGCCGGAGAGCCGCTTGATGTAGTGCGTGCCTTCCTGGTCGGCCATCGGCCCGGTCTTGCGACCGCCGGTCAGGATGCCGCGGGTATCGAAGACGAAGACTTCGCCGCGCTTGGGCTTGCGGAAGTGATAGGAAACCTTGTCGACGAGCACCAGGTCGCCGGAATCGACGCGGCCGCGCAGGATCGGATCGCCCTTCTTGAAAACCTTGGAGCGGAACATCCCGGGAGGGGTGCCCGGCTGGTTCAAACTGCCCTGCACTTCGCCTTCGGGTGCCGCGATCTTGATCTTGCTACCATCGCTGAGGGCGACCTCGGTGCGGGTGAAGAGGAACCAGGAGGCATCGCGGAAGTCGACGACCGTGCAATCGTTCTTGGCGACGATGTCCGGGTAGCTGGAACCGCGGAGGACGAAATCGAGGGCCCGCTTGCCGAACCACGGCTCCTTGTAGTCGGCGGGCTGGCGGATATTGATCCCGTTCAGCGTCGGCTGCATCGAATTGGTCGGAATCCGGAAGGGCTGCACGACGTAAGCGCGCAGGCCGAGTGCCACGACCAGGGCGACAAAGATCACCTCGACGTTCTCTTCCCAAGCGCTCTGCTGGGGGAAATGAGGCAGCGCCTTCTCGCAAGTATTGCGGAGCTGCTTGGAAGCTTCTTCGGCGCGCGGCTTGTCATCGGACTTCACCGCTTCCAGCAGATCGGCACGGCGGGACTCGATTTCCTCGATGCGGTCTTCCTTGAGGAGGTCGCGCTTGTAATCGATGAATTTCTTCGCCCCCTTGTGCAGCAGCTTCGCCTCTTTCTTCCACTTCGGCGTGAACATCAGGGGCGAAGTCTCGGTGCGAAATCCGGAGCATGCAAGCCCCGCCTAACGGGAGGCGTTCCAATGTGGACTTGACTTTCCACCGCGGCTTTGCCACTTCCCGGCCCGTGCCTGCGCTCCATCGCCATGCTGTCCGACTCGTCGCCCGCGCCCTTTGGCGTGCAGGCGCGTTCGGAGCATGATGGCACCCTGCCACCTCCGGACGCGGCCCAAGGCCCCCGGAGGAAAGAGCTGATTCCCCTTCGCTGAGCCCGCCGTTTCCGGATCCCACCATGATCCGATGAAACCACCCGATGCTCCCGACCCGCGCGGCCTGCTGCTGATGCTGCTGTCCGTGTTCCTGTTCGCTGCGAACACGCTGCTAATGCGTGCGCTCAGCCTGCACCTGCCGGCCGCCGATGGCTGGATGGGCATTCTATACCGCGGCTCGGTGGGCATGCTGATGGTCGCGGCGCTCTATGGGTTTGGCCGGGGGCTTTCGCTGAAGGCACTGGTCGGCAGTCCGCTGGTAGCCACACGGGGTGTGATCGGGGCGCTGGCGACGGCCGCCTTCTACGTGACGATCGGCACGCTCGGGGCCTCGCGGGCGGTGGTGCTGAACCTGACCTATCCGATCTTCGCCACGCTGATCGCCGCATGGTGGCTGAAGGAAAAAATCTCCCGCCCTGCCCTGCTGTGGATGCTGGCCGGCTTCGCAGGCCTGCTGGCTTTCGTGGGGGGAGATGCCACCCGTAGCTTCTCAAGCTGGGATCTGGTGGCGCTGGCCGGGGCGCTGGGCGCCGGGATCGTGGTGGTGCTGATCCGCAAGCTGCGGGCGACCGAGCATGCGGGCACGATCTATGCCTCGCAGTGTTTCTATAGCATCCTCTTCGCGCTGCCGCTGCGGGGAGACAAGGTGCTGGAACTGCCCGCGGCCGGGCACCTGTTCCTGATCCTGGCCGCCGCCATTGTGGGTGTGTCGCAACTGGTGATGACGAATGCCTACCGGACCCTGCCGGTCTCGCAGGGTTCCTCGATCCAGATGCTGCTGCCGGTGGTCACCGCGGCGGGAGCTTTCCTGTTCTTCGGCGAGCGCTTCACGGCGCTGGAGCTGGCGGGGGCCGCGCTCACGCTCTTCGCCACCTGGCGGGTGGCGGCAGGGAAGAAGAGCCCGATCCTGCCAGCAGCCGAACCCTTATCTCCCGTCCCTGCCGATATCGTCCAAATTCCCGATTTGCCAAAACCATGAAGACCGCTAGCGTCCGCCCCTTTCCCATGAGCCACGTTCTATCCACCTACGCCCGTTTCCCCGTCACGCTGGTCCGCGGCGAGGGCAGCCGCGTGTGGGACGATGCCGGGAAGTCGTATCTCGATTTCTGCACGGGGATCGCCGTGTGCTCGCTGGGCCATTGTCCGCCGCGGCTGGTGGAAGCGATCCGCGAGCAGGCTGGCACCCTGCTGCATGTCTCGAATCTCTACTTCACTCCGCAGCAGGAAGAGCTCGCGCGGGTGATCGTGGAAGACCACGTGAAAATTCCGGGCAAGGTCTTCTTCGCGAACTCCGGCGCGGAGGCGAACGATGGCCTGATCAAGACCGCGCGGCGCTTCGGCCATGCCAAGCCGCAGGCGGATGGCGCGCCGAGGTACGAGGTTCTTAGTTTCACGAAGTCCTTCCACGGCCGGACCCTCGGCGGCATCAGTGCCACCGGACAGGACAAGGTGAAAGAGGGATTTGATCCGCTGCCGCAAGGCTTCCGGCACCTGCCCCTCAATGACCTCGCGGCGCTCGAAGCGGCAATTGCGCCGGAGACCGCGGCAATCTTGCTAGAGCCGGTGCAGGGCGAGGGCGGCGTTAATGTCGCCACGCCGGAATTCCTGCGCGGCGTCGCGGCGTTGTGCAAGAAGCATGACCTGCTGCTCTTGCTCGATGAAGTGCAGACGGGCTTCGGACGCTGCGGCCAGGCGATGGCGTGGCGGGCACTCGCTGCGGAGATCGAGCCGGATGCGATTTCGTGGGCGAAGGGCATGGGCGGCGGCTTCCCGATCGGGGCCTTCTGGCTTTCCGACCGGGCGATCGATGATGCAGGCAAGGCGCTTTCCTCGCTGATGGGACCCGGATCGCACGGCACGACCTACGGCGGGAATCCGCTGGCATGCACGGCCTCGCTGGCGGTGCTGGCGGAGATCGCGGAGAAGGATCTCAACTCGAACGTGCTCCGGCAGGAGCAGCGGATCCGCGAGCAGATCGCATCGTGGGAGCTGCCGGTGATCACGGAAGTGCGCGGGATTGGATTGCTTCTCGGGGTGGGTATCGATGCCACGAAGTTCGCGGTGCCGGAAGGAAAGCTGCCTGCTGCATTTGTTTGCGGGAAGATGCTCGAAGCCGGGCTGCTCGTTCCACCTGCCGGACCTGACACCATCCGTCTCCTGCCTCCTCTGAATGTCTCGGACGCCGAGATCGACGAGGCTCTCTCTACTTTCAAAGCCGTACTGTCTTCCTTGTCATGAAGCACCTTCTCTCGATCGAAGAACTCACCGCGGGTGAGATTGTTTCGCTGCTCGATAGCGCCGTTGAACTGAAGAAGGAGCGCGGCTATCACAGTGGACAGCCATTGGCCGGGCAGACCTGGGCGATGATCTTTACGAAGTCGTCGACGCGGACGCGCGTGTCCTTTGAAGTGGGCATCCGCGAGCTGGGAGGCTTTCCGATGTTCCTTTCGAAGAACGACATCCAGCTTGGCCGCGGGGAGCCGATCAAGGACACCGCGCGGGTGCTGGGCAGGATGGTGCATGGCTGCATCATCCGGACCTTCGCGCAGCAGGATGTGGTGGAATTCTCGGAATACTCCGGGATCCCGACGATCAATGCGCTGACGGACGACGAGCACCCCTGCCAGATCCTGGCGGACCTGCTCACCGTAAAGGAAACGCTCGGCGGCTGGGACGGGAAGAAGATCGCCTTCATCGGCGACGGCTTCTCGAACATGACGATCTCGTGGATGTGGGCGGCGAAGCGCCTGGGCTTCGAACTGGCGGTTGCGGCTCCTGCCGCGTATCAGCCGACCGCGGAGTTCCTGGCCAAGCTGGATGCGCAGAATGTCACGCTTACTACGGATCCCGTAGTTGCGGCGAAGGGTGCGCACGTGATCAACACCGACGTGTGGCTTTCGATGGGGCAGGAAGATCAGAAGGACAAGGAGGAGGCTTTCGGACCTTTCCAGTTGAATGCTTCGCTTCTTGAGCACGCCGCGCCCGGGCATATCGTGCTGCACTGCCTCCCGGCGTATCGCGGCAAGGAGATCACGGAGGAAATCCTGGAGAAGCACGCCGGCGTGATTTTCCAGGAGGCGGAGAACCGCCTGCACGCGCAGAAGGCGATTCTGGTGGCGCTGGCGGTTGGGTGAGGGTGTCGGGAGTGGTGCCCCATCAGTGACGTTTCGGGCGCGGTGGTATGGATTAGGCAGCCGCGGCGCAGCCGCCGTGGACTGCGCGCAGCCTGCTGCCGCTGTCCCGATGCAGCCTGCTGCGAGGGGCGCTGCAAAGGCGAGCCGCGTGAAATTCCCGAACCGGACACGGAGGGTGTATCGGTAATGTCAGGTGCTTCACGGCAGCAGGCTGCCTGCCTACAGCGGCAGCAGGCTGCACGCAGTCCACGGTCGCTGCGCGACTGAATACGGTACGGCTGAGGGTGGCACCGGTTTGGGTTTCGGCACTTCCTTTTCGTTTCCCGTTCTTGCACCCGGCGCAAAAGCCGGGAGACTTGGCCCAATCGAATGAGAATGCTCCTCCTCTTCCTGCCCGTGGGCGCGGTGCTCGCCGCCGATCCACCGGCCCTCACTTTCCAGACCCATTGCTCGGCCTGCCATGCCGTGGACCACGTGCTGGTGGGTCCCTCGCTGGTGGAAGTCGCGGGGATCTACGGCAACAATCCGGACGACTTCGTGAAGTGGTGCGTGAAGCCGGAGCACAAGCGCGATGGCTTCATCGAGATGCCCTCGATGGCACATCTCGGCGAGCCGGTGCTGCGCGAGCTGCATGGCTACGTGATGGCCACCGCGACGGGCAAGACGGAGAAGAAGAAGTCCGAGAGCGATCCCTACGCGGTGCCGCCGACGATGGTCCGCCGCCCGCAGGTGATGCGGATCTTCCTGCCGGATGCCTCGCCCGCGGCAATCGCGGTGGCGCTGCCGGGTGATCTCTCGTATTGCTTCGATGCCACGGAGTGCCGGCTGCGATATGTGTGGAAGGGCGGCTTCATCGACGGCTGGCCCTACTTCAAGGCGAACGGGAGCTCCCTGGCGAAGATCGATGGCGCAGTGGTATACCGGGAGAAGTCGGAGCCCCTCGCCTTCGATACCACCAAGACCTTCCCTAGGAAGTTTCTCGGCTACCGCGTGGGCAGGGATGGCATTCCCAGCTTCCGCTACCAGGTCGAGTCGGGGGCAACCGTGGAGGAGACCGTCAAGGCGCTGCCGGATGGCCACGGGATCGAGCGTCAATTCACGAGCAAAAACGGAATCTTCTTTGTGAACCAAGCGGAAGGTGCCGAGCTGACATCCAGCACCGGCAGCCTGACCCTGACTCCGGAGCAATCCAAATCCTTCACCCTCACCTACCGCTGGAAATGATACGGTATCTCTCGTACTTCGCCGCGTTGACGGTTTCGGCGGCCGCTGTCACCTTCAAGGTGGAACGGATGCCGAACCCATCCGGCGTGGATCCGCAGATCGGCGGTGTGGCTGCTCTGCCGGACGGCAGGATTGCGACGGTGTTTCATCGCGGCGAGCTGATGATCTTCGATCCGGCGAAGAAGAGCTGGTCGAAGTTCGCGGAGGGCCTTCAGGAGCCGCTGGGAATTTTTGCGGAGTCGTCCTCCAGCTTCGTGGTGATGCAGCGCTCCGAGCTGACGCGGATCAAGGACAGCGACGGTGATGGCAAGGCCGATGAATACGAAACCGTCTTCGATGGCTTCGGCATGACCGGGAACTACCACGAATTCGCCTTCGGTCCGGCCAAGGGGCCGGATGGGTTCTACTACATCGCGCTCAACCTCGGCTCGAACGGTGCCGGCATCCGGGAGGAGATCCGCGGCAAGTGGTCGGACATCGGCGTGCTCGACTTCAAGCAGATGATCCACGACCAAAACTGGAGCAAGCGCAGCAAGGATGCGGGCCGCATGTATTCGCGCGTGCCGTATCGCGGCTGGGTGATGAGAGTCTCGCCGGACGGCAAATCCACGGAGCCCTTCGCGTGCGGCTTCCGCTCGCCGGAAGGCATCGGATTCGATGCCCAGGGGAATCTGCTGGTCACGGACAACGAGGGCGACTGGCGCGGGACCTCGCCGCTGCATGTGGTGAAGCGCGGCAGCTTCAACGGTCACCCGGCCTCGCTGGTGTGGCGCGAAGGTTGGGACAAGGGCGATCCGCGGATGCTGCCGGTGCCGGAGCTGGATGCGATGCGCAACAAGGAGACCGGGCGTTTCCCGCAGGGAGATCTGGCGAATTCGCCGACGCAGCCGGTGATCTTTCCCGAGGCCTGGGGGCCCTACGCCGGCCAGGTGCTGCTCGGCGAGATGAACCAGAACCGGATGGTGCGCTACCTGCCGGATGATGTCGGCGGCTTCCGCCAGTGTGCGCTGCTGCCGATGTTCGATGGGACGGATCTGGGCAATGGCAACCACCGGTTGTCCTTCGGATCGGACGGTGCGCTGTGGGTTGGCAAGACGCATCTTTCATGGGCGGGTGCGGAGGGGCTGGTGAAGATTACTCCTTCGGGCTTGGACAAGGCTTTCATCGTGACCGCGGTGAAGTTGGAGAAAGAGGGTGGGAAGCAGGTTTTCCGGATCAGCTTCAGCCAACCGGTGGCGGCGGGCTTGGAAGGGATTGCGGGAAATCGCTTCAGCTATCTCTATCGCCAGGACTACGGCTCGCCGAAGATCGACGAGGCGGTGCTGGCGCTGGATTCGCCGGTGATGGCGGAGGACAAGAAGAGCGTGTCGATCGGCGTGGAGGCGAAGGAGGGCGCGATTCACCGGCTCGACCTGAGTGCGCTGCGCGCGGCGGATGGCGCGGCGCTGGAGGGGCAGGTGCTGTATTATCAGGCGACGAAACTTCCGTGAGATGAGGCCGGGGCGAGGGGACACAATAGGCGAATCGCAAACCTGCTAGAACCCCGTCCGGAGTTCGTTTTCCTCACGCCGAGGACCGGTGGTTTTCGCGCTTGAGGCGGTCGACCACCGGCTACTCGCGATTCTCCCTCCAGGAGATAGAGTGCAGACTTCCCCATCTGGCATGACCCGTGCAAAGTCGCCGCATGGCAGAAATCGTGGGAATCGTGCTCGGCTCCGGGTTGGGTCCGCTGGCGGACCGCGTGCTGGTGGAGAGGACCGCGGGCTTCGCGGATGAGGGCCTGCCGGTTTCCAAGGTGAAGGGTCATGCCGGGCGCTTCCTCTTCGGCAAGCTCGGTGGCAAGTCCGTGATCGTGATGCAGGGCCGCGTGCATCTTTACGAAGGGCATGACGCCAGCACGCTGACTGCGGGGGTGCGCTGGATGCATGCGCAAGGCGTGCGTCATCTCGTGCTTACGAATGCCGCCGGCACGCTGCATGCGGAGATGCCGCCCGGCACTTGGATGATGCTTTCCGACCATCTCAATCTCACGGGAACCTCGCCGCTGGAAGGCGGGCCGAACTTCGTGGACATGACGGAGGTTTACGATGGCGCGGCCCGCGCGAACTTCCGCTCCTACGCGGGAGAGATCGGCATGCCGCTCCACGAGGGCGTCTATGCCGGACTACGAGGACCGCAGTACGAAACGCCCGCGGAGATCCGGATGCTGCGGACCATGGGTGCGGATGCGGTCGGGATGAGCACGGTGCTGGAGGCGCTGCAAGCCCGCGCGCTGGGGATGAAGGTGAGCGCCTTCTCCTGCCTGACCAATTGGGCGGCGGGTCTCAGCCCCGCGACTCTGAATCATGCCGAGGTGATCGAAACGGGTGCCGCGGCGGCTGCGGCGATGATGGATCTGCTGGAGTATTGGTGCGGGAGCGAGGAGTAGCACGGACCCTTCAATTCCTGCTTCGCAAGGCCACCTTCTCACGCCCGGCTACCATCCGCCTCGCTTCTTCTCCCACGGCTTGGAGCGCGGAGGACCAATCGTAGGGATACTTCGCCCTCACGCCACATAGCACGGCCTCGGTCTCCCATGTTTCCAAGCCGGGGACGCCTCTGAGCTTCCATTCCTCGAGCACCTTCCAGGCATCCACTTGCTGGTGAAGCTGCCGCGCCATCGAGGCCCAATCGCCGGGATGCTCGCGCTTGAGGGCGTAGACCAGTTGGTCGCGGTCGTCCCTGAGCATATCGGTATCCGTGACCGCGAAGGCCTGGACGGTAAGGTAGCCTTCCTTCTGCGCGCCGATATCATCGAGAGCTGCCCAACTGCGGGTATCGCGGCGCGCGCGGCGGACGATCTCCGCGGAAATTTCCGGCGGGATGCCGCCGAGGCCCTTCGCTTGATAGGTGGAGATCTTGCGCTTTTGCTTCGCGGTGTAGTCGTCGTCTTCCTCGGGCCCGGAGACGGCCAGGGAATCGGAGACGGGAGCAGCGGATGCTGGATCTTCCAATGGTGGAGATCCCGAGACGACACGCGCTGCCTCCAGCTCCGCGCTGAGCAGCTCCCTGGCCCTCTCAAGGCTGGCCATCCGGGCGGCAAGCGCCTGCCGGTCCTCGCGGTGCTGCCTCTGCAGTTCCGCGGTCATTTTCCTGGTGTGGTTCTCCGCTTGCAGGCTTTCCAACTCCGGGTCGCGGCAGGACGCCAGCAGGGCCAGGATGAAGATCCCGGGCGCGAGGAAGCGGGGAGAGGTTTTCATGGCGAGCAGATATCCGACGGATCCGCGGTGGAATTATTCACCGGGATTCCAACGCGATCGCGACGGTATCGGTTCGCCATGCGGCGGCGGCTCTGCTCGAATGAGACCGTGCCTGCTCAACCCGACACCGGCATCTTCGCTCTCGAGCGGCCCCAGCCTTCACTGTGGAAGCTCTATGTGATCCGCTGTATCCTCAGCGGACCGGCGATTTTCATTACCCTGCCCTATCATTACTTCCGCTACCTGACGCTGCGCTACCGCTTCGACGAGGAGGGCATCCACATGAAGGTCGGTATCCTGTTCCGGCGGGAGGTGAACCTGACCTACGCCCGCATCCAGGATATCCACCTCAGCTCCGGCTTCATCCAGCGCTGGCTGGGTCTGGCGGATGTGCAGGTGCAAACGGCCTCCGGCAATTCGGGAGCCGAGCTGGTGATCGAAGGCTTCAGGGAATTCGAGGCGATCCGCGACTTCCTCTACTCGCGGATGCGCGGCGCACGCGGGGATTCGCGACCGGCTGCTGCCGCCCAGCCAGGCCATGCCCCGCAAGCGGCGGGCGAAGGTTCGGTCGAGCTGCTGCTGCAAATCCGCGACGAACTGCGCCGGACCCGCGAGGCGCTGGAAACCCGCAGCCAGCACCCCGATGTATAGCGTCTTCCGACAGCTCGCCGAGAAGTGGTTGCGGATCCCGCCGGAGCCCGAGCCGCCGCCGGGCGATGAGGCGAGCGCCCGGGTCTTCCGCGCCGCGCCGAAGTTCCTGCAGTACCTCAAGGTGATGTGGGGCATCACCACCGGCTTCTCCTTCCTCCTCGCGCTGGTCCCGATCGGCATCATCATCGCGATCTTCGCAGACGACGGGAGTTACAAGGGCGAGGTGGTCGCCGCATTGGTCGGGGTGGAAGTGCTGCTGCTCGCGGTGCTGAGCGGCCACGCGCTCTTTCGCCTGGCGCTGGTCCACCTCGACTACGAAAAGCGCTGGTATCTGGTGACCGACCGCAGCCTGCGGATCCGCGAGGGGGTTGCGACCGTTCGCGAGATCACCTTCACCTTCGCCAATATCCAGAACCTCTCCGTGACCCAGGGGCCGATCCAGCGCCTGTTAGGAATCGCGGACCTGAAGGTCGAAACGGCAGGCGGCGGCAGCGGGGCTTCGGCCCAGCAACACCAGACCGTGGGCTTGAACCTCCACACCGCCTACTTCCGCGGGATCGACAATGCGGAGGAGCTGAAGGGCCTGATCGCGGCGCGGATGCGCGGGCACAAGGATGCCGGGCTGGGCGATCGTGACGATCATCATGCTCCGGTCCAAGAGCTACCGGCCGCGAGCCTCTCCTTCAATGCGGCGCTGGAAGAGGTGCTTGCCGAGGCAAGGGCCCTGCGTCAGGCGGCAGCAAAACCCTAGTCACGCACCGGCGCTGCGGCGGCGATTCCGCCAGATCAGCAGGGCACCGGCGAGCGCGGCGACTTGGAAGGGCGTCTTTGCTTCCGGGACGCTGTCGAAGGCGGTTCCGTCAACCTGCAGGTTTTGTGCGCTCGCGCCGTGGGTCGAAATGCGGAGTGCCGCATCGCCTGCGGAGGCCGCCGGTGCGAGCAAGCCGAGTGCGAGCACCGCGACAGAAAGGTAAGGAAGAAGCATGAGACAGCAGGGAACCGACTGCGCCAGTTCATACGGCGAAGTTGATAAATGCCAAGTCCTGAGTTCCC